>JBMDXU010000146.1:0-3996 GCA_048594485.1 Pseudactinotalea sp.
ACCGCCAAGACCGCGATCGACGGGCAGGCGCCGCCGCTGCGCCAGTGGGTGGGCGAGATGAAGACCGCGATGGACAACCTGCGTATCGACGCCGCCTTCGCCGAGCGCAACGTCAACGAGGGCTTCTCCGGTGGTGAGAAGAAGCGCCAGGAGATCCTCCAGATGGAGCTGCTCAAGCCGCGCTTCGCCGTCCTCGACGAGACCGACTCCGGTCTGGACGTCGACGCCCTCCGCATCGTCTCCGAGGGTGTCAACCGCGCCAAGGAGAACACCGAGGTCGGCATCATGCTCATCACCCACTACACGCGGATCCTGCGCTACATCAAGCCGGACTTCGTCCACGTGTTCGTCGACGGCAAGGTCGCCGAGGAGGGTGGGCCCGAGCTCGCCGAGCAGCTCGAGTCCGAGGGCTACGACCGCTTCCTCGCCAGCGCCTGAGCCATGACCGCCGTGGACACCCCTGCTCGGCCGCTCAGCGCCGTCGAGCTGGCGGCCGTCCGGGCGGACTTCCCGCTGCTGGCCCGCACGGTCCGTGACGGGAAGCCGCTGGTCTATCTCGACAGCGGCGCCACCTCGCAGAAGCCGCAGTGCGTCCTCGACGCCGAGCAGGACTTCTACGAGCGGCGCAACGCCGCGGTCCACCGTGGTGCCCACCAGCTCGCCGAGGAGGCCACGCAGGCCTACGAGGAGGCCCGGGCCGCCGTCGCCGGGTTCGTGGGTGCCGACGTCGGCGAGATCGTCTGGACCAAGAACGCGACCGAGGCGATCAACCTCGTCGCGTACGCGATCGGCAACGCGAGCGCCGGCCGTGGGGGAGCGAGTGCCGAGCGGTTCCGGATCGGTCCGGGCGACGAGATCGTGGTGACCGAGGCCGAGCACCACGCGAACCTGGTGCCGTGGCAGGAGCTGTGCGCGCGCACGGGCGCCACCCTGCGGTGGCTCGGGCTGGACGACGACGGCCGGATCGACCTCGGGACGCTCGACGTGATCGGCGAGCGCACGCGCGTGGTCGCGTTCACCCACGCGTCGAACGTGACCGGGGCGATCAGCCCGGTGAGGGCGATCGTGGAGGCTGCGCGGGCGGCGACCGGCGGCCGTGCGCTGACGGTGCTCGACGCATGCCAGTCGGTGCCGCACCTGCCGGTCGACCTGCACGACCTCGGTGTGGACTTCGCTGCGTTCTCCGGGCACAAGATGCTCGGCCCGACGGGTGTCGGCGCGCTGTTCGGGCGTCGCGAGCTGCTGGAGGCGCTGCCGCCGTTCCTCACCGGAGGGTCGATGGTCGAGGTCGTCACGATGGAGGCGACCACCTACGCGCCGCCGCCGCAGCGTTTCGAGGCCGGGACGCAGATGGTGGCGCAGACCGTCGGGCTGCACGCCGCCGTCGACTACCTCGGTGAGCTGGGCATGGCCGGCGTCGCCGCGCACGAAGCGGCGATAGCCGCCCGCATGCTCGACGGCGTCGCCGGGATCCCGCACGTCCGTGTCCTCGGGCCCTCCGGCACCGAGGACCGGCTGGCGACGGTCGCGGTCGCCGTCGACGGCGTCCACCCCCACCACCTGGGCCAGTTCCTCGACGACGCCGGGATCGCCGTGCGGGGGGGGCACCCCTGCGCGCAGCCGCTACACCGCCGTCTCGGGGTGGCGTCGTCGGCGCGGGCGTCGGCGGGGATCTACACGACCGAAGCCGACGTCGACACCTTCCTCGACGCGCTCGCCCGGGTGCACCCCTACTTCCACGGCGGTGGCTCGTGAGCACCGCGATGGACCAGCTCTACCAGCAGCTCATCCTCGACCACGCGAGGCAGAAGGCCGGCTACGGACTGAGCGGTGACCTCGGCGACGCGTGGACGGGGGAGTCGTTCCAGGTCAACCCCACCTGCGGCGACGAGGTCCGGCTGCGGGTGCGGCTGGACGAGACGGGGTCGAGCGTCGCGGAGGTGTCCTGGGAGGGCGTCGGCTGCTCGATCTCGCAGGCGTCGACATCGGTGCTCACCGGACTGGTCTCGGGCGCCGACACCGGCGAGGTGGACCGGCTGCACACGCTCTTCGGGGACCTCATGCGCAGCCGCGGTGCCGGGCTGGACGACGCCGGCACCGACGCCCTCGGCGACGCCGTGGCCTTCGAGGGCGTCAGCAAGTACCCGGCCCGCGTCAAGTGCGCGCTGCTGGGATGGATGGCCTTGCAGGACGCGTTGATCAAAGCCCGACACACAGCCCCGACCGAGGGAGAATGAGCGACATGACCGAGTCCGTGGAGAACACCGACGTCACACCCGGCAGCACGACCGTGGCCGACACCGCCGACGTGGAGGAGGCGCTGCGCGACGTCATCGACCCCGAGCTCGGCATCAACGTCGTCGATCTCGGTCTCGTGTACGGCGTGCACATCGAGCCCGACGGCGAGGCGGTCATCGACATGACCCTCACCTCCGCCGCGTGCCCCCTCACCGACGTCATCGAGGACCAGGCCGCCACCGCGCTCGACGGCATCACCAACGGTCAGCGCATCAACTGGGTGTGGATGCCGCCGTGGGGCCCGGAGAAGATCACCGAGGACGGCCGCCAGCAGCTGCGGGCGCTCGGTTTCAACGTGTGATCCGCTCGGGTCAGTCCTTCTTCTCGGTGTCCTTGTCGCTGCGCTCGCGCAGCACGCGGACGTCCATCGCGGCACGGACCAGTGCGAGAGTCGTCTCCATCGCCATCCGGATCAGCAGGATGTACAGCAGCGCGGCGACCGCACCGCCGATCAGGTAGAGCAGTCCGAAGACGATGCTGTGGGAGAAGCCCACGATCACGGCGAACAGCCAGGCCAGGCCGACGAGCGCGACGAGGATGACGTAGACGAGCTTGATGAGGCCGGGCGTCGCATACGTGGTGAACGAGAAGTCGAACGCGGCCTTGAACGGATTGGCGTCGCGGGGAGGCTGCGGACCCCACGGGCCGGGCTGCCCCCCGCCACCGGACGTCGGATAGCCGAACGGCGCCTGCTGACCACCACCGGGCGGAGCCGGAGGCGCCGGAGGCTGCTGCCCGAACGGACCGCCCTGCCCCTGCCCGTATCCGCCTGTCTGGCTCGCGTGCCCGTACGACGGACCCGACGGGGCCGGCGGCTGCTGCCCGAACGGGGACCCTTGCTGGCCGTAGCCGGCGGGCGACGTCGGCTGGCCGTATCCCGGCGGCGGCTGCTGACCCCCGGCGCCGGCGGACGCGGCACCCGACTCGGCACCACCGACGCCGGGAGGTGCGAACGGCGACGCCGGCTGCGCGGGACGGTCGCCGGACCTGTTCGTGGTCTCGGCGTCGCCCTCGCCGGCAGGCTGCCGCATGCGCGTCTGGAACTCGTCGGGCTCGGGTGGCATGTTCGTCATCGCTCGATCATGGCAAAGATCAGGCTTGAATGCTGCAGGTGCACCCGCCTGTCGTGACGGGGTGAGCGCAGGTCAGAGCTGCGAGCCGTCGACGGCGAAGGTGTCGCAGCTGCGCGGGCCGTTCTCGTAACCCTGCAGGAACCAGCTCTGCCGCTGCTCCGAGCTGCCGTGCGTCCACTGCTCGGGGTTGACCGAGCCGCCCTGCGAGGACTGGATGTGGTCGTCGCCGACGGCGGCGGCGGCGTCAATCGCGGACGCCAGCTGCTCCCGGGTGAACTCCTGCAGGAACGGGACACCCGAGGCGTCCTCGGTCTCCTGAGCGTTCTGCGCCCAGGCGCCGGCGAGGCAGTCCGCCTGCAGCTCGAGGCGGACGCCATCGGACGTGGGGCCGGTGTCGGACTGGTTGATCCTGTCCATGGTCCCGGACAGGTTCTGGATGTGGTGGCCCCACTCGTGGGCGATCACGTACATCTCGGCGAGCGGGCCACCCTCGGCGCCGAGCTGGGAGGTCAGCACGCCGAAGAACTCGGTGTCGAGATAGATGCTCTGGTCGGGCGGGCAGTAGAACGGGCCCATCGCGCTCGACGCGGTGCCGCACCCGGTCGACCACTGCCCGGACTTCAGG
>JBMDXU010000147.1:0-2117 GCA_048594485.1 Pseudactinotalea sp.
TGCCGCCTCCAGAGCTCGCCGAAAGCCTCGCTGTCGCCCGCGCGAGTACGGTCCACCAGATCGGCGTCCGAGACCTCCTCGTCGTCGCGTGCGTTCTCGTCGTCCACAATCAGCCCCCCGGAGCGAGGGGCGCCGTGCGACGGCGACGTGCCGAAGAAGCCCCCGTCTCGTCAATCTAGCGAGAAGGCGATGCGCCGAGACGGGGAATTCGCGAGGTGACAGAGCGCAGGCGGAACTGCGAGTCGCCCGCGGAGCGGGACTATTCGCTCGGAGCCTCGAGAGCGGTCGACGAGACCGTCGCGACGAGGTCGGGAGCCGTCGGCTCATCGGCTGCCGGCTCATCCTGGTCGGGCTGCGTCGGAGCGGGCTGCGAAGCGGACGGCTCGACGGCTGGCTCCGCGGGAGCAGGGCTCTCGGCGGGAGGCGTCGTGCTCTCGGCCTCGGGTGCCGTCGTGACGGCGGGCGCCGAGCCCCCGTCATCCGCGGGCGTGGTGCTCTCCGGTTCGGTGGCCGGCGTGCTCGGGTCTTCGACGACCTCGTCGGAACCGCAAGCGACACCGGTCGGATCAGCGAGCTGCGACAGCGTGGTCGCCTCGGTGAGCTCACCTTCGTGGAGAACGCCGTCAGCGTCGATGAAGGTGTACTGGAACTCGACCGAGGCGTCGATCAGCAGCTGCCAGAAGCTCGGACGCAGATCGGCCACGCCCTGACCATCGGCGTCGAGGAGCGCCGCGGTCGTCGCGGCCGTCGACCCTTGAAGGAGGGGCTGCACCGTGGCGTTGGGCACACCCTCGAGCGAGACCCGGTAGTGGGTCACGGGCAGCAGCCGGTCGCCCACCCACTCGCACGTGACCTCCGCGGAGGTCACCACGGGCACGCCGTCGGGAAGACCGGGTTCGGGATCGACGGGGTCCACAGGATCGACGGGATCCACAGGGTCGACGGGGTCCACCGGATCAACCGGCTTCTCCGGGCCGGTCGGCTTCTGCGGAACCACGGGCACTGACGGGCCTGTCACGACGGGTGAGGGGGCCGATTCGGGTTCGGTCGGCTCGGTGGCGTCCTCGGCGGGAGGCGCAGGGTCGGCGACGGGCTCGTCGATGACGGCGGGCTTCTCTGCGCTCATGGTCTCGTCGGGGGCGATGTCCGACGCGATGGCGCCCGTACCGGTGTCGCCGGCATTGGGGAGCGAGGTCGCGGGGCTCGCGCCGGCCAGGCCGGGCAGCACGGTCGCCGCGGCGACGACGCCTGCGACGATGAGCGCAGCGGAACCAGCGCCGATCAGCGCGCCGACACCGCCGATGACGCCGCCGGAGGCTCCTGCTCCCGCGCCGCCTGCGGAACCGCCGGCACCGCCTGTCGAGCTGCCGCTGCCTCCGGACGCCGCGCCGACGGCACCCGCGGCGCCCGTGCCGGCGACAACGCCGCCTTCGATGACGGTGGACGGCATCGCGGCGAGGGCGACGATCGGGGTTCCGCTGCCCTGGAGGGTGGCGAGGTAGCCGGCGGCGCCGGTGACGCCGAGCACGAGCGGCAGCAGCACGAGCGCCAGACGCTGTGAGACGTCCTTGGCCTCGGCGGCGACGATCATGCAGCGGGCGCAGTCTTCGAGGTGGGCCTCGAGGCGCTTGTGGTCGCGGGTGCCGAGGTTTCCTCGGGAGTAGGCGCCGAGGTGCTCGATGGTCCATTGGCACTCGGATCCAGGCATGGCGCTGCGCAGGTGTGCCTGGATCCAGGCTTCGCGCAGGCCCTCTCTGGCGCGGAACGCGAGCTGCGAGACGGCGCCCGCCTTCAGTCCGAGGAGCGCGCCGACCTCGGCCGGCTTCATCTGCTCGATCTCGGTGTACCAGAGCACCTCCTGCCAGCGCGAAGGCAGACTGCGGAAGGCCTGCGCGGTGAGGCTGCGGTCGAGAGCCTCGTTGGCGGCCTGGTCGGTGCTCTCGGGATCGGGCACGGCGTCGAGCTCATCCATGGCCGATTCGCGGCGGGAGCGTCCCCAGGCGGCGGCGGTGTTGCGGATGCTGGTGAACAGGTAGGCGCGGAAGGATCCGTTGGGACCGCCGCCCTTGATGATGGCCTGGTAGATGCGGGTGTACGACTCCTGCACGAGGTCATCG
>JBMDXU010000148.1:0-4278 GCA_048594485.1 Pseudactinotalea sp.
GCGGGACGCTGCTCGCAGCGCTCCCGCTCGGGATCGGCGCGCTCATCGGCGGGCGCGCGCTCCAGGGCACCGGCTTCGCCCTCGGGCCGCTGGCCTTCGCGGTCGCCCGGGACGCGCTTCCCGAGGACCGGCAGCGCGGCGCGGTCGCCACCATCTCGGTCGCGGCGGTCGTGTCGGCCGGGCTCGGCTTCCCGGTCACCGCGCTCACCGCCGAGGTCGCCGGCGTCAGGGGTGCCTTCTGGCTCGGGTTCGCCCTCACCCTGGTCGCCCTCACGGTCGCGGTCCTCACCGTGCCGCCCGCGACGGGGGAGGCGCCCGCCCGCATCGACTGGCGGGGTGCCGCGCTGCTCGGCACCGGGACCTTCCTCATGCTGCTGGCGATCAGCCAGGCCGACCACTGGGGCTACCTGGCGCCCGCCACGGTGCTGGCCGCCGGAGGCGCGGTCGCGGCGCTGGGCACCACCGTCTGGTGGCTGCGCCGGGTCGCCCATCCGCTGGTCAACCTCAGGCTCGCCGCCCATCCCGGCGTCGCGGGCGCCCACGCCGCCGCGCTGGTCGCCGGGTGCGCGATGTACATGGTGTTCGCGCTCGTCATGGTGCTGCTGCAGACCCCGCCGGGCAGCGGCTACGGCCTCGACCAGTCGGTCGCGGTCGCGGGCCTCGCGATGGTGCCGTACGCCGTCGCGAGCGTCGTCGGGAACCGGCTCGCCCTCCGGTTCGGTCCGGCGATCGGCCCCGACCTGCTGCTGCCCGCGGGCTGCCTCGTCTACGGCGCCGCCAACCTGGTCTTCCTCCTCGCGCCGGCGTCGCTGGGGATGGTGCTCGCCCTGATGATCCTGTCCGGGATCGGCAGCGGGATGACCTTCAACTCGATCCCGTGGCTGATGCTCCGTTTCGTGCCGGCCGCCGAGACAGGGAGTGCCATGAGCTTCAACATGGTGATGCGGTTCCTCGGGTTCTCGCTGGGGAGCGCGCTCTCGCTCGCCGCGCTCCAGGGGTTCGCCGACGACGAGGGTCACCCGAGCCGCTTCGGCTACCGGATGGGCGCCGCCTGGGGCGTCGGGATCTCCCTCGTCGCCGCGATCGCCTGCGGTCTGTTGGCTCGGGCCGCGAGCCGGAGCTCCGTGCGGGAGGAGGTGCCCGCATGAGCCGTCCGGTCGCCCTGGTGACCGGCGCCAGCCGCGGCATCGGCCGGCAGATCGCGCTCGCCCTGGCCGAGGCGGGTCACGACGTCGCCTTCACCGGCCGGACCCGCGTCGAGGGGGACGGCGTCGTACCGCCGCGCACGCAGCACGAGGAGCAGCGCGAGATCTCGGTGCCGGGCAGCCTCGCCACCACCGACGCCGAGGTGCGCGACCGGGGCGTGCGCTCGCTCCCGGTCGAGATGGACCTGCTCGACACCGACAGCGTCCGTGCCGCCGGCGACGCGGTGGTCGAGGCGTGGGGCCGCGTCGACGTCGTCGTGAGCAACGCGATCGCGCACCTGCCGCACGCGCGCTTCCTCGAGCTCGACCCGGCAACGCTGCGCGAGAGCCTGGAGGCCAACCACGTCAGCCAGGTGGTGCTGCTCCAGCGGCTGCTGCCGGCGATGGTCGCCGGAGGCGGCGGCGTCGTGGTGGACCTGGTCTCCGGCTCGGTGGTCAACGACCCGCCCGCCCCGCCCGGCGAGGGCGGCTGGGGCCTGGCGTACTCGTCGTCGAAGGCGGCCTTCGGCCGGGTCTCCGGCGCCGTCAACGCCGAGCACCGGGTCGACGGCGTCCGGGCCTACAACCTCGACCCGGGCTTCGTCGTCACCGAGGCCGCCGCCGCGCGGGGCGGCACCGGCGCGATCGCCGACCGCGGCTTCGCGGCCGCGCCGATGCACGCCGCCGCCCGGGCCGTCCTCCACCTCGTCGGCTGCCCCACGCCCGACGTGCACCTCGGCCGGACGATCCGGGCGACGGAGTGGCTGGCGACACCACCGACCTGCGGCCAGGAGGCCTGAGATGGACGAGGCGCTGAGGGAGCTCCTGGACAAGCAGGCGATCCGCGAGGTCGTGCTGCGCTACTGCCGCGGGATCGACCGGCTCGACCTCGACCTGGTGCGCTCGGCGTACCACCCCGACGGCATCGACCACCACACCGGCTTCGACGGCACGGTCGACGAGTTCGTCGCCTGGGTCGCCTCCGGTCTGCGCCGCCTCGACGGCACGATGCACGTCGTCGGCAACCACCTCGCGGAGATCCACGGCGACGTCGCGGTCGCCGAGACCTATGGCACCGCCGTCCACTGGGGCACGCCCTCCGACGATCCGCGCAGCAACTTCACCAGCGGTTTCCGGTACGTCGACCACCTCGAGCGGCGCGACGGGGTCTGGGCGATCGTCGAACGGTTCGCCGTGCGCGAGTGGACGCACGACGACAGCGCCGTACGCCGGGATCGCGAGGCGCCCGGTCCGTCGGGGACCCGCGACGGGGCGGACGTCGTGCAGACGCTGCTCGAGCGGCTGCGGTCCGGAGACCTCGGCTCCCGGCAGCCGGGAGTGTGAGACCGCGTCGCGACGGGAGGTGACACGGTTCCTGCCGTGCACACCGGAGCCGCCTCGTCGCCGCTGGCGTTCTTCTCGTTCCCCGAGGTGATCGACCCGACCCGGCACCGCGACTACAACGCGTGGCACCAGCTCGACCACCTGCCGGAGAACCGCGCCCTCCGCGGGGTGGTCCACGGCGAGCGCTGGGTGCGTTCGCCGGCCTGCCGGGCCGCCTCGGTCGGGCCCACGGACCCCACGCTCGATGCCGCGCACTACGTCGCCATGTACTGGTTCGCCGAGGACTCCGACGGCGGTGTGGAGCGGCACGTCGAGGAGTGGCAGGCGCTCGGGGAGTCCACCCGTCAGGAGGGCCGCCGGCCCGAGCTCGGCTGGACCGTGCGCCGCCTCACCGACTTCTTCCGCCCCGAGAGGGGCGTTGTCGCGCCGCGGGCGCTGGTCACCGTCGGTGCGCTGCCCTTCCGGCCGCACCGGGGCGTGGTGCTCGACGTACGGCGCGTCGACGACCCGGCCGCGGCGTACCCCGAGCCCGAGCTCGTGCCGGGCGTCGCCGGAGCCTGGACCTTCACGAGCGTGGGCGTCCGGCGCGAGCCGCCCGAGGGCGCGCTGCATCTCACGCTGCACTACTGCGACGAGGACCCGTTGGCGGTCGTCGAGCGGATGGGCGCGCCCGACGTGCCCGGCACGGAGCCCCTGCTGCGCACGCCGCTGCTGCCGGTCGTGCCGTGGGAGTGGGACTGGTTCGAGAGCGAGGAGACCGATGGACCTGCGTGAGACCCCGGCGCAGCTGGACCTGCGGCGCGAGCTGCGCGCCTACTTCGCCGGCCTGATGCCGGAGGACGAGCGGCGCGAGGTCGGCGAGGGAGGTGCCGGAGGACCGCGCTTCCGCGAGGTGGTGTCGACGCTCGGCAAGGACGGCTGGCTCGGCGTCGGCTGGCCGACCGAGTACGGCGGCCAGGGCCGGACCGTCGAGGAGCAGTACGTCTTCTTCGACGAGGTCCAGCGGGCCGGGCTGCCGTTCCCCTTCGTCACCGTCAACACGGTCGGCCCGACGCTGATGCGCTACGGCACCGACGAGCAGAAGCGCGCCTACCTGCCCGGGATCCTGTCCGGCGACATCGTCTTCGCGATCGGCTACACCGAGCCGTCCGCCGGCACCGACCTCGCGTCCCTGAGCACGCGCGCGGTCCGCGACGGCGACGAGTTCGTGGTCGACGGGCAGAAGATCTTCACGACGGGCGGCAACACCGCCGACTACGTCTGGCTCGCCGTACACACGGACCCGGAGGCCCCCAAGCACCGGGGCATCTCGATCCTCGTGGTGCCGTGCGACGACCCCGGCTTCAGCTGGAGCCCGATCCAGGCCGTCGGCGGGATGATGGTGACGGCGACGTACTACAGCGGCATCCGGGTGCCCGTCGCCGACGTCGTCGGCGAGGTCGACCGCGGCTGGGAGCTGATCACCGCGCAGCTCAACCACGAGCGCGTCGGTCTCGCCGCGCTCGGCGGCCGGATGATCCAGCTCTGGGAGCAGGTGCTCGGCTGGGCCAAGGAGACCGGCGTCATCGAGCGGCCGTGGGTGCGCCAGGATCTGGCCCGCACCTACGCGAAGCTCGAGGCGATGCGGCTCATGAACTGGAAGATGACGCAGGCGGTCGCGGAGGACACGCTCGGTGGCGCCACGGCCGGCGCGGTCAAGGCGTACGGCACCGAGACCCACGTCGACGTGCAGCGGACGCTGACCCAGGTG
>JBMDXU010000149.1:0-17611 GCA_048594485.1 Pseudactinotalea sp.
TCCGTCACGGATCGACGAAAGATCATGGTCTCGGCAGCTCCTTGCGAGAACCACCGGTGTGGCCCCCCGATCAGTGGATTCTAGCCGCGGGCGGCTCGATCCCCGGTCAGCACACTCGACGCAGCAGCCACGTTCGCCCCGCGTGTTCGGCGTCAGGAGCTCTCGCCCCAGCTCTCGAGCCTGCCGTAGCCGTGCAGCACCGCGCCGCGGTTGTCGGCGTCGACGCCGTGGGCGAGGACCTCGCCGCCGATGACGTCGTGCGAGCCCGCTTCGACCACCCACGAGGTGCGCGCCTCCAGCCACGCCGACGCGTCCGCCAGGATCGCGGCACCACTGTGCTCGCCGAGCCGGTGCGGGGTGCGCGCGAGCTGGTCCAGCAGCGGTCGGCCGGGCTCGCTCAACCAGGCGGCCGCCGCGCGCCCACGGGCTCCGAGGATGCTGACCGCCCACGCCTCGCCGACATCGATCGCCTCGCGCAGCCGGGCGTCGCGATGCACGGTGAACAGCACGACCGGCGGGTCGAGGGAGACCGAGACGAGCGAGCTGATCGTGATCGCGACGTCGTGCCGACCGGCGCGGGCCGCGACGACCGACACCCCGGACACGAGGCGTGACATCGTGCGGCGCAGGTCGTCAGTCATCGTCGTCGTCGAACCACCGTCGGGGCGCGAGAGCGGGCAGCAGCAGCGCCGCCACGAGACTTCCGGCCATCCAGACGAGGCCGATCGGCTGATCCGTGACCAGGACGTCGCCGCCGGGCCGTACGTAGGTCATCACCATCACGGTGACCACGGCCGCCAGCCCGTAGACCACCTGGCCCAGCCGGTCGACGAAGGTTCGCGCGAGCACACCGGCCGCGACGAGGCCCACGAGCGCCATCACGAGGCCCCACGGCTGCCACGTTCGATGGAAGGCGGTGCCGATGGCGGCGAGCACGACGCCGAGAACACCCGAGAACACCGTCATCGTCGGCCGGAACCACCGCCCGCCGTCCAGACTGCCGCGTGGTGGATCGATGACCGGCCCGAGTGCCGCGCGCAGGTCGGCCGCGTCGCCCCACCCCGGCGCGAGCCGCAGCCACCCGTACCGGAGCAGCGGCTGGAGCACACCGTTGCTCAACGCGAACCAGCCGCGTGCGGGACCGTCGCCGTCGGCGAGCAATGTCGCCGACTGCACCTGGCTGCGGTGCGCCTGCATCGCCGCCAGCACCGCAGGCAGCTGACGCGTGACGTCGATCTGGACGTCGACGGCTCCGTCGGGCACCACGATCGAGGGTAGCGGGCCGCCCGGTTCGGGCAGGGTGAGCGGCTGACCGTCGACGCCGGTGGCCGGTCTGCCGGTCTGGTCGTGCAGCCAGCGCTGCGCGTCGGCGACGGCGAGCGCCGGGCGGACCGGCCAGGCGACGAATCGGGGGCGGACGGCGGCGCGCTCCACGGCGGCCATGGTGATCTCGTGAGCCCGCCGGTGGTCGGGGTGACCGTAGCCGCCTCCCGGCTCGTCGACGATCACCAGGTCCGGCCGGACACGATCGAGCACCGACTGCAGGGCCGCGACCGGTAAGGACGGATCGACGACGCTGAACGCGTCCGGTCCGGCATCGTCGGCGGGCACGGCGCGCACGTGCGTGGCACCGTCCTCCCACGCCATCCCCGAGTCGACCCACCGCGGCCGGGCGGGCGCGGTATCGCCGTCGGGCGCGGGATCGCCGTCCGACGTCGCGATCGTGTCGAGGAACACGTGATCGGCGACGCCGAGCGCGGTGAGTGCGCGCTCGAGCTCGCCCGACCGATGCCCGGCGAGCGCGTCGCGGTCGTCGAGCAACGGCTGCAGGTCGGCGCCGATCATCTCGCCGCGCTCACCCCGGGTGCAGGTCACGAGCGTCAGCTCGGCCGCCTCGGCCAGCGCCGCGACGACGCCACCCGCGGTCAGGGTCTCGTCATCGGGGTGCGCGACGACCACGACCACCCGACGGATCGGCGCGCCCGGAGACACCTGCTCGGCCGCCGGCTGGGCGGGCGGCACCACCCCGGGGGTCGTCGACACGCCTAGGCCCGGCGCGCCCGGTTCGCGGCCTTGCTCCGGTCGTTCTGGTCGAGGATGACCTTGCGGATCCGGACCGCCTCGGGGGTCACCTCGACGCACTCGTCGTCGCGCGCGAACTCGAGGGACTCCTCGAGCGTCAGCCTGCGCGGCGGGGTGAGGTTCTCGAACGACTCCGCCGTCGAGGAGCGGATGTTGTTGAGCTTCTTCTCCTTGGTGATGTTGACGTCCATGTCGTCGCCGCGCGAGTTCTCGCCGACGACCTGGCCCTCGTACACCTCGGAGGTGGGCTCGATGAAGAAGGAGCCGCGCTCCTGCAGCGCGAGCATCGCGAACGGCGTCGCGACACCGGCGCGGTCCGCGACCAGCGAGCCCGTGGTGCGGAACTCGATGGGCCCGGCCCACGGCTCGTAGCCCTCGGCGATCGACGACGCGATGCCGGTGCCGCGGGTGTCGGTGAGGAAGCGGGTGCGGAAGCCGATGAGACCGCGGGCGGGGACAAGGAACTCCATCCGCACCCAGCCGGTGCCGTGGTTGCTCATCGTCTCCATGCGGCCCTTGCGCTGCGCGAGCAGCTGCGTGACCGCGCCGAGGTACTCCTCTGGGACGTCGATCGTCATCCGCTCGACGGGCTCGTGGACCTTGCCGTCGACGTCGCGGGTGACCACCTGCGGCTTGCCGACCGTGAGCTCGAAGCCCTCGCGTCGCATCTGCTCGACGAGGATCGCCAGCGCGAGCTCACCACGGCCCTGGACCTCCCAGGCGTCCGGTCGCTCCGTCGGGAGCACCTTGAGCGAGACGTTGCCGATCAGCTCGCGGTCGAGCCGGTCCTTCACCTGCCGGGCCGTGACCTTGGCGCCCTTGACGCGGCCGGCCAGCGGGGAGGTGTTGATCCCGATCGTCATCGAGATGGCGGGGTCGTCGACGGTGATCAGCGGGAGCGGTCGCGGGTCGTCGGCGTCGACGAGGGACTCACCGATCGTGATGTCCTCGATGCCGGCGACGGCGACGATGTCGCCCGGTCGAGCCTCGTCGGTGGGAACACGGTCCAGCGCCTGCGTGCGCAGCAGCTCGGTGATGCGGACGTTCTGCATCGAGCCGTCCTTGCGCGCCCACGCGACGGTCTGGCCCTTGCGCAGGGTGCCGTTGAACACACGCAGCAGCGCGAGCCGCCCGAGGAACGGCGAGGCGTCGAGGTTGGTGACGTGCGCCTGCAGCGGGTGGCCCTCGTCGAAGGTGGGCGCCGGGATCCGCTCGAGGATGGTGGCGAAGAGCGGCTCGAGATTCTCCGAGTCCGGGAGCTCGCCGTCGGCGGGCTGGGTCAGCGAGGCGCGGCCGGCGCGCGCCGAGGCGTAGACGACCGGGAGGTCGAGGATCGCGTCGAGGTCCAGATCGTCTCCACCGGGCTCCTCCGCGAGGTCGGACGCTAGACCCAGCAGCAGATCGGTGCTCTCGGCGACGACCTCCTCGATGCGCGAGTCGGGGCGGTCGACCTTGTTGACGACGAGCACGACCGGCAGCCGCGCGGCGAGCGCCTTGCGAAGCACGAAACGGGTCTGCGGCAGGGGGCCCTCGCTGGCGTCGACGAGGAGGACGACGCCGTCGACCATCGACAGACCGCGCTCGACCTCGCCACCGAAGTCCGCGTGCCCCGGGGTGTCGATCACGTTGATCGTGACACCCTCGGGGTGCCCTGCCGCCGCGGCGGGCGGTCCGGAGTAGGCGATCGCCGTGTTCTTGGCGAGGATCGTGATGCCCTTCTCGCGCTCCAGGTCTCCCGAGTCCATCGCGCGCTCGGCGACGTCCTCGTGGGCGCCGAAGGCGCCGGACTGCCACAGCATCGCGTCGACGAGCGTGGTCTTGCCGTGGTCGACGTGCGCGACGATCGCGACGTTGCGCAGGTCGGTGCGCGAGCTCATGCGGGCCTTCGATCTGTTCTGGCGGTCAGGTACTGCAGGCAAGGGTGACACGCCGTCGCCCGAGGGGCGTAATCGCAGGCCGCGGCGGCGCCGTGCCCTGCGTCACAACCGGCCGCCGGCCGGGGGCCGGTCAGAACCCAGCGGGCCGCTGCGCGGTGCCGCCCGACTCCTGGATCGCGTCGTGGTCGACGACCGCATCACCGCCCTCGGCGTCCTCGTCGGCCGCGATCTCGGCCGCGGCGGCGTCGAGCAGCTCGTCACGAACCTTGCGGCGCTGCCGCTGCTCGTCCGGGTCGGGGACGGGCACCGCGGCGATCAGGCGGCGGGTGTAGTCGTCCTGCGGGTCGTGGACGATCTGCTCGGTGTCGCCGAACTCGACCAGCTTGCCGTGCCGCATCACCGCGACCTTGTCCGAGAGCATCTCCACGACGGCGAGGTCGTGACTGATGAAGAGGCAGGCGAAACCCTTCTCCCGCTGCAGGTCGGTGAAGAGCTCGAGCACGTGGGCCTGAACAGAGACGTCGAGCGCCGAGGTGGGCTCGTCGGCGACGAGCAGCTTGGGCTCCAGGCTCAGCGCCCGCGCGATGCCGACACGTTGCCGCTGCCCGCCGGACAGCTCGTGCGGGTACCGGTTCCGCATGGCGCGCGGCAGCTGCACCTGGTCGAGCAGCCGCTCGACCTCCTTGCTGAGCTGGGCACCCTTGATGCCGGTGTGGAGCATGAGCGGCTCGCCGATCGACTCGCCGATGGGCAGTCGGGGGTTGAGCGAGCTGCCCGGGTCCTGGAACACGATGCCGATGTTCTTGCGCAGCTCGCGCATCGCCGCGCGGTCGGCACCGACCATGTCGGTGCCGGCGACCTCGAGGACGCCACCGGTGACGGGGAGCAGCCCGACGACGGCACGGCCGATCGTCGTCTTGCCGGATCCCGACTCGCCGACCAGCCCGACCACCTCGCCGCGCCTGATCGTCATCGACACCTCGTCGACGGCGCGGAACGCGGGCACCCTGCGGCGTCCGGGGTACTCGATGATCATGTCGCGAGCCACCATGACCGCCTCGGGCTCGCGGGCGGCGGCGGCCACCGGCGCGTCCTCGACGCTGGAGCCGGCGCTGGGTGCGTCGCCGACCCAGGTCGCCGTGCGGGCGGCGGTGCGCCCGGTCGAGCTGCCCAGGTGAGGCACGGCCGCGAGCAGCTCCTGGGTGTAGGGGTGCTGCGGGTTCTTGAAGACCTCGTGGACGGTGCCCTGCTCGACCACCTGACCCTTGCGCATCACGACGATGTTGTCGGCCATGTCGGCGACGACACCCATGTCGTGGGTGATGAGCACGATCCCGGACTCGATGCGCTCGCGCAGGTCGCGCATGAGCTTGAGGATCTCGGCCTGCACGGTCACGTCGAGCGCCGTGGTGGGCTCGTCGGCGATGAGGAGCTTGGGGTCGCACGAGAGCGACTGCGCGATCATCGCGCGCTGCCGCTGGCCGCCCGAGAGCTGGTGCGGGTAGGAGTGGTAGCGCGTCTCCGGGTCGGGCATCTCGACCAGGGTGAGCAGCTCGATGGCGCGCTTCTTGGCGTCGGTCGGCGAGATGTCGTAGTGGGTGCGCAGCGTCTCGACGATCTGGAACCCGATCGGGTAGAGCGGGTTGAGCGCCGTCATCGGCTCCTGGAAGATCATCGCGATCTCGGCGCCGCGGAGCCGGCGGAGCCGGCCTCCCGACATGCCGATCAGCTCGCGATCGCCCATCTTCGCGCTGCCGGTGGCGCGCCCGTTGGCGGGTAGCAGACCCATGAGCGACAGCGAGGACTGCGACTTCCCGGACCCGGACTCGCCCACGATGGCGAGGATCTCGCCGGGGCGGACGTCGTAGCTGAGGTTCTGCGCGGCGGGGAACCATTCGCCGTCGACCCAGAAGTTGACGCTGAGATCCCGGACCCGCAGGACGGGCTCGCGATCGGTCGAGGTGGCGTCGGCAGTGGCGGCGTGGCTCACGGCTGCTTCCTTCCCGCGGCCCGAGGGCGTGGCTGGGACGGCACCGCGGTGCGGTGCGGGACGATGGTGCGATGCGTGCGGAGGTCTACCGATCCGGCTTCAGCCAGGGGCTGGCTGTCGTGATCGTGCTCGCCGCCCTCGCGAGCGTGGTCGCGATGGTCGCGGGCGAACGGTCGTGGCTGCCGGTTGGCGTGCCGGCGGCCGTGTTCGCCGCCGTCGGCGGCTGGGCGCTCTTCTGGCGCCCGTCGGTGATCCTCGACGACGACGGCGTGAGGATCGTCAACGTCGTCCGCACCGTGGCGATCGGCTGGCCCGCCGTGACCTCGGTGCGGGCAAGCTGGTCCCTGGAGGTCGCGACTGCCGCTCGGACCTGGACTGCCTGGGCGGCCCCCCGCGGGAGCACGGCCGGGCGCGTCAGCCGTCGGGTGCGGCACCAGGAGGAACCCTCGGGTGCCAGCGCCGAGGTCGTGGCCGCAGCGATCGAACGGCTGCTGCCCGGACGCTCCGGCGACCCGGTTCCCGAGAGCGTGACCTGGCACCGTTGGACGATCGTGGCGCTGTCGGTCAGCGCGGTGCTCGCCGTCGTGGGCATGACGATCCGCTAGGACGCCGACCCGCCGAGCCGTCGCACGCGGCCACACGCTCATCATCGACGGTTCCCCGTGTCGGCCGCCGAGGTCGACGAGTCTGCCGCCGTGGCGGACCCGACCATGGCCTTCGCCATCTTCCGCGCCGACGGGATCTTCTTCTGGCGGGGGTCGAACGCGTCGCGCAGACCATCGCCGATGAAGTTGATCGACAGGGCGATGGCGACGATGAAGGCACCGGGCCACCAGAACAGCCAGGGCCGGGTGGCGAACGCCTGCTGGTACTCGCTGATGAGGCGTCCCAGGGAGATGTTCGGCGAGACGATCCCGAAGTTCAGGTAGGACAGCGCGGTCTCGAGCAGGATCGCCGCGCTCATCAGCAGCGACGTCGACACGATGATGACACCGACGGCGTTGGGGAGGATGTGCTTGAAGATGATCCTCGCGTCGCTGGCGCCGGCGACCCGGGCCGCGTCGACGAACTCGCGCTCACGCAGGCTGAGGAACTCGGCACGGACGAGCCTGGCCAGGGTCGTCCACAGCACGAGGCCGAGGGCCACAGAGAACACGAACGGCGAGATCTGCCCTGACAGTCGCCCGATGACCGCACCGACGACCAGCACCGGGATCGTGATGAACAGATCGGTCACCCGCATGAGGATGGTGTCGAGGACTCCGCGGTAGTAGCCGGCGAGCGCGCCGATGAGGACGCCGAGCACCATCGCCGTGATCGAGACGGTGAACATGACGAGGAACGAGGTCTTCACGCCCTGCATCACGAGCCCGAAGATGTCGCGACCGATCTCGTCCTGCCCGAACGGGTGGTCGCCCAGCGCGAAGCCGTCACCACCGAGCCATGTCGGCAGACTGAGCGTCGGTCGCCCACGGTCGGCGACGCTGCCGGTCTCGCGCCCCGAGTACTGCCACCACCCGCGGATCGGACCGACGCCGACGGAGGTCAGCGAGAGCACGAAGATGAACACGATCGTGCTCATCCCGATCATTGCGCCGCGGTGGCGCAGGAACCGCTTCCGGACGATCTGGGCCTGCGACAGCCCCTGCGTCTCCCTGAGCTCGATCTCGTTCTCGAGCTGGCCCGTCGAGGCGTTCTCGTTGCTGGGGTCGGCGTTGCTCATGCGAGTTCCTCCCGGCGCAGGTCGCGGGCGTGCGGCACGTGGGTACGGCGCGGCGGCGTCATGCTTCCAACCTGATGCGTGGGTCGACGGCGGCGTACACGATGTCGGCGATGATGTTGGCGAGGATCGCCAGGAACGCTGTGATGAGCAGGTAGGCCATCACCGGGTCGGGCTCGGCGCCGGAGAGCGAGTTCACGAACAGCTGACCCATGCCCGGCCGTCCGAAGATCGTCTCGGTGATCACGGCGCCACCGATGAGGGTGATGATGTCCACCGGCACGATCGTGGCGAGCGGGATGAGCGTGTTGCGGAACGCGTGGCGCACGATGACCACCCGCTCGGGAAGCCCCTTGGCGCGGGCGGTGCGCACGTAGTCCTGGTTCATCGCCTCGAGCATGCTGCCGCGCGAGTAGCGGGTGTAGGCAGCGAATCCGACGAGGATCAGCGTGATCGTCGGGAGCACGAGGTGCGTGTAGGAGTCGAGGACGCCGACCCAGTAGTCGCCGCCCATGTTGGGGGTCCGGTCTCCGGTCGTCGGGATCGGCCGCCCCTTGAGGTAGCGGGCGTAGGGCACCCACACCTGCATGACCTGGTCGACGAAGATCAGCGCCGCGGTGACGAAGGCGATCACCCCGCCCAGGCGCATCGAGGTCCCGCGGTCGGGACCGCCGTAGAGGAGACCGACGACGACGCCGACGATGACCGCGACGACTCCCAGCCCGGCGACGATCAGGCTCGCCGTCACGGAGCCGTTGGTGCGGAACGCAGCGATCCCGAAGAGTGCTTCGACGGGGTAGTAGAGGGCGACGCCGATCGCGACCGTGGTGAGCCCGGTCAGCAGGGCGCGACGGTTGCGCAGACCGGCGAAGATGCCGACCGCGGCGACGGCGATCGCCGCTCCGATGACCGCGACTCCGACGATGCCGATGGTCGGGTTGTTGAACCAGTCCGCGAGCTGCAGGTAGGCGAGCACACCACCGGTCGCCACCGCCGCCACGCCGAACGTGGTGAGTCGCTGCCTCAGCCGACCCCCGACGGCGATCGTCCAGAGGAGACCGCTGACTATGGCCAGCCCGATGATCACCGGCCACGGGATCACGGCGTCGGCGAGGAAGTCGTTGTAGCCGAGGGCGACCCACTGCTTGAGCAGCACGGCGACCCAGAACGCCGGCAGCGAGAACAGCAGGAACGACACGAAGATCATCAGGTAGTCGAACGTGGAGTACTGCCGGAGGGCGCTCACGACGCCGACGGCCACCCCCAGGAACAGCGCGAGGAAAGTGGCGGCGGTCACCAGCTGGAGCGTCGACCCCATCGCGGAGACGATCTGGTCGTTCACGCTCCGCCCGGTGCGCCAGGCCACACCCAGGTCTCCCGTGAAGACGTTCCCGATCCACTTGAAGAAGCGGATGATGACATTGGTGTCGAGATCGAGCTGCTCGATACGCGCAGCGATCCTCTGAGCCTTGTCGGGACCGGAGTACTCGCGGAGGTCTGAGAGCGGGTCAGCCGCCGCGTTGACGAGCGGGAACATGATGAACAACGCCACGAACATCGTGGCGATGCCGATCACACCACGTCGGATGAGGAACGACAGCACCGACTCTCCTTTGCACCAAGGTCGGCAGCGAGATCGGTCGCCGTCGACTCGTCGGGGGCGGGTTGCAGCATATGGGAGGACGACGAAGGGCGCCGGGACTCGGGGCCCCGACGCCCTGCGACTTCGTCGGGCCCGGCCGGTCGACTCCCGTCAGGAGCCGACCGGCCGCGCCGATCGAGGACTAGGGCCTCAGCCCTGGTCGCCCGCGGTCCACTCCCAGTAGCCGTAGAACGGGCCCTCGGAGAGAACGCTGGAGTTGATGCCACCCACGACCGCCGGGTTCCAGGACGTGACGCCCGGGAACTGGAAGATCGTCACGCCGAAGGCGTCGTTGATCAGGTTGGCCTCGACCTCACCCAGGATCTCCTCCTGGCGGGTGGGGTCGGTGGTGACGTTGAGCTCGGACAGCAGCGCGTCGGTGTCCTCGTTCGAGTAACCGTAGAAGTTGTTGCCGCCGCCGGTCTCGTAGTTGGCGTTGGAGCCCGTCACCGCGGTCGAGGTGGACGACCACCCGAACAGCGCCGCGTCGTAGAAGTTCGTCGCGTTCGACAGGTCGGTGCCCCAGTCGGTCTGGACCTCGTACTGGACGACGTCGAAGCCGGCCTGCTCCGCCGAGGCGGAGATGAGCTCGTACTCGTTGACACGGCGCGTGTTGGCCGGGTCGAAGAGCAGTCGGACGGTGACCGGCGTCTCGACACCGGCGTCCTCGAGCAGCTGGGTCGCGGCGTCGATGTCGACCTCACCGTAGGTCGCGGCCTGGCCGTTCGCCTCGGTGATGCCGGCGTACATCGGCGAGCCCGGCAGCTGGGTGAACGAGTCACGCAGCGTCGCGTCCGGGTTGAGCGGCACGATGAGGTTGTCCACGATCTGCTGACGCGGGATCGTGTGGAGGAAGGCCTGGCGGACCGCCAGCGCCGTGTCCTCGTCGCCACCGTAGGTCGCCGGGTCGAACGGGCCACCGTTGGTGAACTGCAGGTCCACGTGCTCGTAGGTCGCCTGCTCCTGCGTGGCGGTCTCGAGCGAGCTGTCGCCCTGGAGGGTCTCCAGCACGTCCGCGGTGGACTGCGGCTGGATCACGTCGACCTCGCCGTTCTGGAGCGCCTGCACCGCGGCCAGCGGGTCGGCGATCCAACGGACCGTCACCTGGTTGATCGCTGCGGGGCGGTCGCCGGTGTAGGCCTCGTTCGCCTCGAGCGTCATGTACTGCTCTTCGACGAACTCGGTGATCGTGTACGCGCCGTTCGACAGGTACAGACCCGGGTCGTCGGGCAGCGAGGTGTAGTTGAAGTCGTTGCTCCACACCTGCGAGATCGCCGCGAGGTCCTCGGTGTTCTCGTCGTTGATCGCGTCCACGACGGCCTGGGCGGCCTCGGCCGGGTCGTCGATGCCCAGCGCGCGCTGGCCGACGATGTGGGCGGGGAGGTTGACGCCGGTGAGGCAGGTCTCCCAGTCGGCGAAGGGCTCGGAGTAGACCAGGGTGATCTTGTTGCCGTCGATCGCCGGGGTCTCGTCGATGAGCGGGACGCAGGAGGAGACGGCGTCGAAGAAGATGCCGCTGTCGATCTCGTCCTGGTTGGTGATGTTGCCCTCGTCGTCGTACTCGGGCTCGACGTTGCTGAACTTGCCCGACTGGGCCGCCCACTCCAGGAGCATGTCCGCCGGGCTGACGGCGACGCCGTCCTCCCAGACGTTGCCGTCGGCGAAGGTGTAGTCGATGGTCAGCGGGTCGTCCGAGGTCTTCTCGTACGAGCCGAAGGAGGTGTCGGGGGTGAGCACCAGGTCGCTGTCGTAGTAGTTGAAGCCGGGGTTGACCAAGTACTTGATCACGGCGTTCGCGACCGCGTTGCCCGTGCTGCTGTTGGCGTTGAAGGCGTAGAACGGCTGGTTCCAAGCGATGGTGACCGAGCTGTCCCCACCGCCGAGGCCGCCGTCGCCGGTCGTCTCGCCGTCGCCACCGCCGTCCTCGCCGGTGCATGCCGTCAGCACGAGGGCGCCGGCGGCAAGGGTGGCCGCTGCGACCGCGTGTGCGCGTCTGATCCTCAATGTTCCTCCCAGAATGGGTTGCTCCCTGATCTACCCGTCGTTCGTCGGCGTGGCAGCGGGACGCAAGGTTTGCGTGGGCGCCACAGTAACCAGCCCCGCGAGGCCGTTCTGGAGCCGACGCCAAACTGCGACCGGATCGTTATGAATCGGATACAGGCCCGCAACACAGCCGAGACCTCCCGTGAACATGCAGGTCAGAGTCACGGGGACGGCGAGTTCCCACCGATTGAGATTGCCGGGTGAGCGCTCGGTCAGCGTGGTCGCTGGTGGTCGTGCTCGCCCTGCGGGCGGAGGCTCTCGACCCGGACGTCGAGCTCTCCGATCGCCCGCACGAGGTGGATCATCGAGTCCGCGAGGTGCTCCTCGAACGCGGTCATCGCGCGACCGCGGGCGGCCGTCGCGGCGTCCAGCGCAGCGGTCAACGGGTCGCTGCCAGATGCGTCACTCATCGCGCCATCCTCGCCCAGGATCACGTTAAGGCGCCTCCCGAGCCGGCGAGGTGCTCCGCGAGCCACCGGTTGCGACGCTCGAGCAGGTCGGTGAGATAGCGGGTGAGCACGAGTGCGTCCGCGAGCCGGCCCAACGGTCCGGCGGGCGAGGAGTACTCGACGACGTCCCGCATCAAGGTGCCGTCCGGCCTCGTGTGGAACTCATGCTCATGCCACCATCGGCGGAACGGGCCGCGCACCTGCTCGTCGACGAACCGGCGCGGGGCGTCGTAGGCGGTGATCCGCGACGTCATCTCGAACCAGATGCCGAGGTGCCGCGCACGCCAGGTCACCTCGTCGCCCAGGGTCATCACGCCCGTGGTCACGCCATCGATGGCTCGTTCGCCCGAGGCCGCCATGGAGGAGGTGTGCGCGTCGACCGTCAGGCTCAGCGCGAAGCACCGTGACGGCGGCGCCGCCAACAACGTCTCCAGCGCGATCCGGGGCATGCCGCGAGCGTAGGTGAACGCCATGCGCGGGCCGGTCTGCGCAGCGACGGCCCACGGCGGTGAGAGACTCCCGTCTCGTGCGCGCAGCCGTCGATGCCTGGGAGGCCTCCGTCGTCGAGCTCTGGGGGAACCTCGACTCCCTCGGCCGCGAGGAAGCCGTCTCAGCGATGCGAGACCTGGCCGGGGCCTGCCCGGCGACCGACGGCCGTGCGGCGTTCGAGCTCGCCGGGATGTACGACTCGATGGGGTTCGAGGCGCAAGCGTGCGCCGAGTACGAGCGCGCGCTCGAGATGGGCCTGGACGAGGCCCGTCACGCTCAGCTTGCGGTCCAGTACGGGTCGACGCTGCGCAACCTCGGCCGACTCGACGAGGCGATCGCCGTCCTGTCGGCCGCGCCGGTTCATGAGACGACGGGGTCCGCTCCCCGGCTCGTGCTGGCGCTCACGCTCCACAGCGCGGGCCGCACGAACGAGGCCTTGCGGGTCGCTCTCGAGTCGCAGATCGACACCCTGCCCCGGTACCACCGCTCGATGCGCGCCTACGCCGCCGCTCTGACCGAGCCGCAGTCCGACTAGAGGTTCGAGCGGAGCCCCACCGAGTCGCGCGCAACACTGGGCGGCGCCGACGAGATCGACAGCCATCGGCACCGAGGCGACCATCTGCGGCGGGCCGTCGGCAGCGACCACGGCAGCAGATCGGTGCGAGAGTGGGTGACGTGGACATCCGCAACGCCGCACGATCCCGGTTCGGAGGGTGGGCGTCGGAAGCCATGCGACGGGCGAACGCTCGACACCCGTGGAGTCACAACGACGCGTTCCACTCATGGATCGGGACACGGCTGCCCTCGCGACCAGTGAGGGCGCTCGACGTCGGCTGCGGACGGGGCGAGCTGATCGCCCTGCTCGCGGAGCGGTTCGACCAGGTCGAGGGCCTCGACGTCGATCCCGCGATGCGCGAGGCGAGCGCGTCGAGATGTGCGGGCCTGCCCCACGTCAGTGTCAGCGGGCTCGACCTCGCCGACGTCCCCGCCGGCGCCGACCTCGTCACCATGATCGCGACCCTTCATCACCTCGAGTTGGACAGTGCGTTGACCCAGGTCCGCCGGATCCTCTCCCCCGGCGGCCGGTTCCTGTGCGTCGGGCTGGCACGGCCGGTGTCCGTCGTCGACCACGTCTGGGACGTCGCGTCCATGGTCACGAATCCGGTGATCGGCTACGTCCGACACCCCTGGGTGTCGTCCGGGCTCCCTGATCCGCCGTCGATCCCGGTCAAGGACCCCGAACGATCGTTCGACGAGATCCGGTCCGCCGTCGACGTCGTCATGCCAGGGGCGCAGATGCGGCGCCACCTGGCGTTTCGCCACACGATCGAGTGGACGAGCCCGGGCTGATGCTCTCCTGGCGGAGGCATCGTGGCGGGGCGTGGAGCAGCGCGATCCGACCGCCGTGATGACGTCGCCGACGTCGACCGGCCTGTGGCCATGAACGCTCGACTCCGCGCCGCGAACAGAACGGACGCTGGACACGAGCGCGAAGAACCTCGAAGCAGGGGGGCGACGACACCTGCCGGTCACGTCGCGCGATGAACGTGCATGGAGCGGGAGCCCTCGCCCCTAGCGACTCCGTGCGCCTGGGGGTAGGGGACGATCCCATCCCTCACTGAGGAGCCAGCTCGCAAGCCACGCGGCCTCTTCTAGCGATGGGGATTCGAACGGGAATCGGGGATTGATCGACTCCGCTTCGTATCCGAGGAGAATGCTCGCGGTCAGCGCTTCTGCCCGTGCCTCCCACCGATCGTCCACGTCGATCCACGCCTTCCCCACTCGTCTTAGCCGGGCGATCGCCCGAGCGGACAGTCCCACGGCCATCACGTCGGTGACCACCGAATTCGATGAGTGTCAGTCGGTCGACTCTGCGAGCATCTCCGCCAGCCAGCGATTGCGTTGTTCCAGCAGGCTGGTCATGTAGCGCTCCAGCAGGAGCCGGTCGACCGCACGACCCAGCAAACCGGCGGGCGACTCGAACTCGACGACATCCGTCATCATCGTTCCGGCGGGCGCCGGGTCGAATAGGTGCTCGTGCCACCAGCTGCGGAACGGCCCGGAGACCTGCTCGTCGACGAACCGGCGAGGAGGTTGATGCTCGCTGATCCGCGAGGTCATCACGAACGGTAGGGCGAAGTGGCGTGCTCTCCAGGTCACCTCGTCACCGGGGCCGAGCATGCCCGTCGACCTGCCGCCGACGACACGCTCGCCCGAGCCCGCCATCGACGCCGTGTGCGCGTCGACCGAGAGGCTGAGCTCGAAGCATCGCTGCATGGATGCAGCGACCAGCGTTGTCAGGACGATCCGTGGCACGGGTCGAGGCTAGTCATCCGGCGCCTCGGGTCACCGCTCGGTATCCGGTCGGCGCCTCAGGTGCTGGTGTGTCGCACGTGCCGGACGAGCAGAGCGTCACACACCACGGGCGCCGACCAGCGCCGCCGACGCCTTCGGGGACCGGACTGCGTCACGCTGATCCTCCGATCTTCAGAAGATCTCGAAGGCAGGCCGCGAACTGCGTGAGCTCTTCACCGGCCTCGATCGAGACTCGGACTCGCAGCTGCCAACCCACCGGATCCACGCTCTCGCGCAACTCGGAGTCGAGGTGCACGTGGGCAGATCGGTCGTGGATCGCCGAGATCCTGAGTTCACCCTCGACAGACTCGAATACGCGTTCCCCTGACCACCCACGCCAGTCTTGCTCCACCTGGGAGACGAAGCGCGCGAGACGGTGGACGTCGTCCCACATCAGTGCCCTGGCGGCGCTCAGTCTCGGCGCAACGAGCCGGACCGTGGTCCAGTCATCGCGGACGCAGGGTCGGGCGTGGACCAGCAGCATTCCGCGCGAGCTCCCCCCGCGGGCGCTGGCTGGGCTGGTCTCACCCACCTGACCTCCCGCAGTCCGGATCCCGGCGCAGCTCACATAGGCGACGCCTCAGCACCTGCGGAGTACTCGCGCGCGTGCCACGCCCGCAGCGCGGCGAGCGGAAGTCCACCATGCTGCCTCGCCGGTCAGGACTGATCGAGATCGACTCGACGTCCGTTGCCCATATCGGTCCCGGTGTCGGTGACGGTCGCATAGACACCTGCGGGGACGCCGGGTAGGTGTGCGACCTCGCGGGCGAGCTGGATCAGCCCGGGCTCCGACGCGCCGTGGACGAAGAAGAGGTACTCGTCCCCGAACTCTTCGCCATCGTCGAACATCCGACCCGTCGACCCATCGAGCCCCATCAGGAACTCCATCACAGTGTCGATCCACGGGAACGGGTACTCCCCCTCGGGCACTGAGCTGGGCGTCAGAGGGACGTGGATCTCGACGAGCAGTTCGGCCACGTCGCAAGCATGGCCCACGGACCGCCCGCTGTCGAGACACCCTGCACTCAGATGCGGAACGTCGCGAAGTCGTTGTCAGACCACGTCCTCGAAGCTGTGGTCACCTGGCCACCAGATCATGGATGCGCCATCGTCGAAGCCCATGATGTGGGCAATCTCGACGTGCACCTCCTCGATCGACGGATGGATGTGGAGGACGCCGGTGTCCAAACTGATGCGGATGCCGTCGGCCGTCTGCCCCGCGGCCTGCGACACGACCCCCGGGACCAGCTTTCGCAGGGCGTCCGCGTAGCCGAGGTCAGCCTCGCGCCACGCCCGACCGTCACGCTCGACAGTCGGCCACACATAAACGTTGAGAGTCACGGGCTTGGGCGCGCCTTGTGCACCGTCGAACCTGAACTGCACGTAGTCGTTGAGGACGAACTCCACCGAGTACATCCGGTCACCGACGAGCCGTGACAGCAATTGACTCGGGCTCAGTGCGACGCCGTCCACGATGCCTCCTCGATCCGCCGAGCGAACTTGGCGACGCGCTTCCACAGCACGCTGCGTGACACGGTCAGGCTAGTGAACCCGCCGTCGGGCATGCGGGGCGCGCCTCGTGGTGTTGCGTCGCGTCTGACGCAAAACAGCATGTGAAGCGCGTGGCGAGCTCAGCAAACGACCTACACGTTGAAGCGGAACTCCACCACGTCACCGTCGGCCATGATGTAGTCCTTGCCCTCGACACGAGCCTTGCCGGCGGCACGGGCTGCGGCGACGGAGCCTGCGGCGACGAGGTCGTCGAAGGAGATGACCTCGGCCTTGATGAAGCCCTTCTGGAAGTCGGTGTGGATGACGCCCGCGGCCTGCGGCGCCGTCCAGCCCTGATGGATCGTCCAGGCGCGCGACTCCTTCGGACCCGCGGTCAGGTAGGTCTGCAGCCCCAGAGTCGTGAAGCCGACGCGCGCCAGCTGGTCCAGACCCGACTCCTCCTGGCCGTTCTCGGCCAGCATCTCCGCGGCCTCGTCGGGCTCGAGCTCGACGAGCTCGGCCTCGAACTTGGCGTCGAGAAAGATCGCCTCGGCCGGTGCCACGAGAGCCTTCAGCTCCGCCTGACGTGAAGGATCGCCCAGCACGCCGTCGTCCGAGTTGAAGACGTAGATGAAGGGCTTGGACGTCATCAGACCGAACTCGCGCAGCACCTCGGGGTCGAGGCTCGCGCCGGCCGCGCTCAACGGGGTGCCGGCCTGCAGCAGCTCGATCGCGGCCTGGGCGGTGGCGAGGACGGCGGGATCGGTCTTCTTGCCCCGCACCTCCTTCTCCAGCCGCGGGATCGCACGCTCCAACGTCTGCAGGTCGGCCAACGCGAGCTCGGTGAGGATCGTGTCGATGTCGGAGCGCGGGTCGACCTTGCCGTCGACGTGCACCACGTCCGGGTCGGCGAACGCCCGCGTCACCACGCAGATCGCGTCCGCCTCGCGGATGTTCGCCAGGAACTGGTTCCCCAGCCCTTCACCCTCGCTCGCACCGCGCACGATGCCGGCGATGTCGACGAAGCTCACCGTCGCCGGCACGATCCGCTCACTGGCGAAGATCTCAGCGAGCACGTTCAGCCGCGGATCCGGCAGCGGCACCACACCCACGTTGGGCTCGATCGTCGCGAACGGGTAGTTCGCAGCGAGAACCGTCGCGCGCGTCAGCGCGTTGAACAAGGTGGACTTGCCGACGTTCGGCAGTCCCGCGATCCCGATCGTCAGTGCCACGGGAGGCGACTCTATCGCCCGCTCGCGCCGGCCCCGCCGCGCGAGCGGTGAGCCGGCGTCCACCCACCCCTCCCCCGTGGACGCTCCCCGTTCCCGCGGGAGTTAGCCGCCGACGGCGGTGGTCGCCGCGAGCGCGGCCGTCACCCCGCCGAGGGGGACGAGCGAGACGACGACGGCGTCGCGCCACCCGAACGGCTCGCGCAGGCGGTGCGTACGCTGCGCGGCGCCGACGCCGCGGACA
>JBMDXU010000015.1:0-80661 GCA_048594485.1 Pseudactinotalea sp.
ACGAGCTGCGCCTCCAGCACCGCGCGCGAGCGCACCACCCGCCGATGCAGCCGGTCGACACGTTGGGCGAGGTGGACGAGCACGACGCCCACGACGCCGAGGACGCCGATAACGACCAGCGCGATCTCCGCCCCGCTCACGCACGCCCCCGAAAGATCCGGCCGAGCAGGCTGCGGCTGCCGCTGTCGCCGCCGCCGGTCACCATCGTGTAGACGTCGAGCACACGCATCGCCACCGTGCTCCAGTCGTAGCGCTCGACGGCGGCGCGGGCGTGCGCACGCAGGGCGGCGGTGCGCGCGGTGTCGGAGAGGGCGTCGTCGAGCGCGGCGGCGAGCGCGGCGCTGTCACCGGTGCGGAACAGCCGTCCCGAGGCGCCGTCGTCGAGCACCGCGCTGAACGCGGTGAGATCCGACGCCACCACACCCGCTCCCCCGCTCATCGCCTCGACGAGCACGATCCCGAACGACTCGCCACCCGTCTGCGGGGCGACGTAGAGGTCGAGCGAGGCGAACAGCGCGAGCTTGTCCGCCTCACTGATCTCGCCGAGGTACTCGACGGCGTCGCGGGGCATGCCCGCCTGGTGCAGCGCCGCATCGATGTCGCCCCGCCCGGCGACGAGGAATCGGGCTCCGGGATGCCGCCGGCGCACCTGCGCCACCGCGCCGAGCAGCACCTGCACCCCCTTGCGCGGCTCGTCGAGCCGGCCGAGGAACCCGATGGTCGGTGCCTGCGGCGTCCCCTGCCACCGCGGATCAGGCGCGGCCGCGGCGAACTTGCCGGCGTCGACACCGTTGGGGATGACGACGGCGTCACCGCCGAGGTGCTCGACGACCGTGCGTCGGGCGTCCTCGGACACCGCGATGCGCGCGCTGATCCGCTCCAGCCCCGGCCGCAGCAGCGGGTTCGCGAGGATCATCGCGCGCGAGCGGACCTGGCTGGAGTGGAACGTGGCCACCACCGGGGAGGTCGCGGCGCGCAACGCGATCAGGCTCACGCTGGGCACGACCGGCTCGTGGATGTGGACGACGTCGAAGCCGCCGTCCTTGATCCATCGGCCGGTGCGCCGGGCGACCATCGGACCGAAGGCCAGGTGGGCGACCGACCCGTTGTAGCTGATCGGCAGCGTGCTCCCGGCCGAGACCACGTACTCCGGCACGGGGGTGTCGTCGTCGGCGGGTGCGAGGACGGAGACCTCGTGCCCACGGCCGATCAGGTTCTCGGCGAGGTCGCGCACGTGGAAGTTGACACCGCCGGGCACGTCGAACGAGTACGGCGTCACGAGGCCGATCCGGAGCCCGCTCACGGCGTCCCGTCGCCGGCGTCCTCGGCGTGCGACCGCGCGAGACGATCGGTGTCGAGGTCGGCGGTGAACACCTTCTGGAGCATGTGCCAGTCGGCGGGGTACCGGCGGATGGCCTCGACCTGGAGGTCGACCCACGCCTGGGTCATCGTGGCGATGGCCTCGTCGCGGGGGCCGTCCGGCACCTCGATCGGGTCGCTGAACTCGATGACGATGCCCCACGGGCTGCCCGCCCGACGGCGTCGGTCGCCGTGCAGCCGCTCGTAGTGGATGTGCGTCGAGTAGAGCGGAGCCCTGCCGGCGACGGCGAGCGCCGCAGGGCCGGGGGCGACGCGCATGGCGTGACCCCCGGCGTCGACCTCGAGACCGTCCCGCGAGAGGTCGCGGTCCGCCAGCAGCGGCACGAAGGCGGGAGGTCGCCGCATCCCGGTGAGCAGCCTCCGGAACACGCCGGTGCCCTTGGCGAAGGGCACGATCGTCATGCCGAGGCCCTCGCGAAAGTCGACGAAGAGCCGGAACAGCTCCTCGGGCTCGAGCGTCTCGGCCACCGTGAGGACGCGGCCGTGGTGGAGGACGAACCAGGCCCCGGCGAGATCCCAGTTGCCGCTGTGCGTGAGCGCGCCGACACCGGGTTCCCCGGCTGCCAGCGCGGCCGACATCGGCTCGATGTTGACCGCTCGTACGCGCGCCGCGATCTGCTCGTGCCGCAGCCCGGGGAGCTGGAACGACTCCGCGTAGTAGCGCATGTAGGAACGCATACCGGCGCGCGAGAGCCGACGGAGCGCTGCCGCGTCGACATCGAGCAGCCGCGAGAGATTCTTCTCGAGCTGGGCGACCGCGGGGATGCGGATCGTGTGCACCACGAGCGCGATCAGCTCGAAGATGCCTCGGACGAGGGCACCCGGCAGGCGTGGGATGACACGCCAGGCGAGCAGGAACAGCGTGCCCGAGCTCACGGCACCCCCTGCTGTCCGGCCAGCTCTCGACGGACGACCTGCACCCGCTGGCCCACCGTCACGAGGCTGGCGATCGCGAGCAGACCGAGCACGACCACGAGGACGATGTCGGGCAGACCGAGCCCGACCAGCAGCGTCGCGACGAGGGCCGCGATCAACCGGTCCGCGCGCTCGGCGATGCCGACCTTGGCCACGACCCCCAGCGCCTGCGCCTTGGCGCGTGCGTAGGAGACGAGGCCGCCGAGCACGAGACACGCGAGCGCGGCGGCTGCGCCCGGGACGCGGGCGCCGTCGTCGGCCTGGAGAACGAAGTAGAGCGTCAGACCGGCGAAGATGGCGCCGTCGGAGAACCGGTCGAGCGTGGAGTCGAGGAACTCGCCGTACGGTCGTGGGGTCTCGCCGTGCACGGCGCGGGCCATGATCCCGTCGATCGAGTCGGTGAGCACGAGCACCCCGAGCGCGAGGGCACCGACCACGAGGTGCCCGGTCGGGAGCAGCGCGAGGGCGACGGCGCAGGTCGCCACCGTGCCGACGATCGTGACGGCGTCGGGCGAGACCCCCGCGCGCACGAGCGCGCGGGCCAGGGGGCCGAACAGGGCGCTGGAGAACCCGCGCCCGCGGTTGCCGAGGACCACGGCTACTCCCCTGCCGGCCAGCCGGCGGCGAGCTGCGCGCGGGTGTCGCCCAGCAGCTCCGGGAGCGCCTTGGTGCGTCCGATGATGGGAAGGAAGTTCGCGTCGCCGTCCCACCGTGGCACGACGTGCAGGTGCGCGTGCGCGGCGATCCCCGCGCCGGCGTTGGCCCCGGTGTTCATGCCGGTGTTGAACCCGTCCGGGTGCTTGACGGCGCGCAGCACCTCCATCGCGGTGGTGACGAGCTCGATCGACTCGGCGCGCTCGGTCGCCGTCATCGAGGGCAGGTCGGGCACGTGGCGGTACGGGCACACCATGAGGTGACCGGGGTTGTACGGGTAGAGGTTGAGCACCACGTAGCAGGTCTCGCCGCGGTGGACGATGAGCCCGTCGGCGTCGTCGCGCAGCGGTGCGCGGCAGAACGGGCAGTCCGGCTCGGCCTGGCTGACGACACGCTCCGGGCCGTCGACGTAGACCATCCGGTGGGGGGTCCACAGGCGGTCGTAGCCGTCGGGCTCGCGCGCGAAGCCCTCCGCGGGCTCGGTCACACCTGCACCCGGTCCGCGATCGCTGTCGTGATGATCTCGACGGCCTCGGCCACCGGCACGCCGTTGCGCTGGCTGCCGTCGCGGTAGCGGAACGAGACCGCACCGGCCTCGACGTCGTCGCCGCCCGCGATGAGGGTGAACGGCACCTTCTGCGCGGAGGCGTTGCGGATCTTCTTGTTGAAGCGGTCGTCGGAGTCGTCGAGCTCGGCCCGCACACCGGCCTCACGCAGCTGCGCCACGACGTCGGCGAGGTAGTCGTTGAACGGCTCGGCGACCGGGACCGCGAGCACCTGCACCGGGGCCAGCCACGGCGGCATCGCGCCCGCGTAGTGCTCCAGGAGCACGGCGAAGAAGCGTTCGATCGAGCCGAACAGCGCGCGGTGGATCATCACCGGGCGCTGGCGCGAGCCGTCGGCCGCGGTGTAGGTGAGGTCGAACCGCTCGGGCAGGTTGAAGTCGAGCTGGATGGTCGACATCTGCCAGGTGCGGCCGATCGCGTCCTTGGCCTGCACCGAGATCTTCGGGCCGTAGAACGCGGCACCACCCGGATCGGGCACGAGCTCGAGCCCCGAGGCGGTCGCCACCTCCTCCAGGGTGCGGGTGGCTTCCTCCCAGGTGGCGTCGTCCCCGACGGACTTGTCGGGGTTGCGCGTCGACAGCTCGAGGTAGAAGTCGTCGAGCCCGTAGTCGGAGAGCAGGTCGAGCACGAAGGTGAGCAGCGAGGTGAGCTCGTCGCGCATCTGCTCGCGGGTGCAGTAGATGTGCGCGTCGTCCTGCGTGAAGCCGCGGGCGCGTGTCAGCCCGTGCACGACGCCGGACTTCTCGTACCGGTACACGGTGCCGAACTCGAACAGCCGGAGCGGCAGCTCGCGGTACGAGCGCCCCCGGCTGTCGAAGATCAGGTTGTGCATCGGGCAGTTCATCGGCTTGAGGTAGTAGTCCTGGCCCTCCCGCCGGAGCGTGCCGTCGGCGTGGTGCTCGGCGTCCAGGTGCATCGGCGGGTACATGCCGTCGGCGTACCAGTCGAGGTGGCCGGAGATCTCGAAGAGCTTCGCCTTGGTCGCGTGCGGGGTGGCGACGAACTCGTACCCGGCCGCGATGTGCCGACGCCGGGAGTACTCCTCCATCTCCATCCGCATCACGCCGCCCTTGGGGTGGAACACCGCCAGCCCGGAGCCGATCTCGTCGGGGAAGGAGAACAGGTCGAGCTCGGCGCCGAGCTTGCGGTGGTCGCGACGCTCGGCCTCGGCCAGCCGGTCCTTGTAGGCGACCAGCTCGTCCTTCGTGGGCCAGGCGGTGCCGTAGATCCGCTGCAGCTGCGGGTTCTTCTCGCTGCCACGCCAGTAGGCGGCAGCGCTGCGCATGAGCGAGAACCCGTTCCCGATCAGCTTGGTGGTGGGCAGGTGCGGGCCGCGGCACAGGTCCTTCCACGCGACGACCTCGTTCCCCTCCCGGTCGCGACCGACGTTGTCGTAGATGGTCAGCTCGCCGGTACCGACCTCGACGGCGGCGCCCTCCGCCGCGCTCTCCGCACCGGCGCCCTTGAGCCCGATCAGCTCGAGCTTGTAGGGCTCGTCGGCGAGCTCGGTCCGGGCCTCGTCGTCGGTGACGACGCGACGTACGAACCGCTGCCCGGAGTTGACGATCTTCTGCATCGCCTTCTCGAGCGCCTTGAGGTCCTCGGGCTGGAACGGGGTGGCGACGTCGAAGTCGTAGTAGAAGCCGTCGGTGATCGGAGGGCCGATGCCGAGCTTGGCGTCCGGGTCGACCTGCTGCACGGCCTGCGCCAGCACGTGGGCGGCCGAGTGACGCAGGATGTCGAGCCCGTCCGAAGAGTCGATGGTCACGGGCTCGACCGCGGTGGCGCCGTCGAGCACGGTCGCGAGGTCGCGGAGCTCGCCGTCGACGCGGACGGCGACGACGCTGCGGTCGGTCCCGAACAGGTCCGTGCCCGTGGTCCCGGCCGGGTGCCTCTGCTCGGAGCCGGCGACGGACAGGACGATCTCAGACACGGTGGTGACCTTGCGCTTGCGGGTGAGGGACTGACAGCGATCGTAGTCAGCGCAGCGCCGCGAGGATCGCAGGCAGCCGGGTGCGCGTCCGCTCGATCCGCGCCCGGGTGGCGGCGGGCTCTCCGATCCGCGCCAGCGCGAGCATGCCCTCGTCACCGCGCCGCTGTCCCGCCTCGATGCCGTCGGCGGCCTCCACCATCCGTGCGATGGCGCGTCCGGCCAGCTCGCCGGCGGTCAGCGCCGGGTCGTCGTAGGCCTGTACGAGCAGCTCCAGCCGTCGGGCGACGTCGGGGGCGTCGGCGTCGGGGCGATCGGTGATGAGGATCGCGTTGAAGGCGAGGAAGGCGACGTCGCTCCACGGGTGCCCGGGTGAGGCGAGCTCCCAGTCGATGACGCCGACGAGCTCGCCGCTGTCGGCGTCGACGACAACGTTGTACGGGGCGACGTCGTGGTGACAGATCACCTCGCCGTCGGCGCGGGCCCCTGCCCCGAAGTACCACCGGCGCGTGTCGGCCGGGAAGGTGCGCGAGGCGGCGTGGAAGCGGGCGAGCCATCGTCCCACGGCGACGAGCTGGCTGTCGCTGAGGTGACCGGGGTCCGGGGGCACGAGCCCGGGGAGGTGGTCGAGGATCTCGCGGCCCTGCGCGTCGATGCCGTGCACGCGCGGCACGCCGTCGAGACCGGCCCGCTCCAGGTGGCGGAGCAGGTCGTGGACGGCGGGCGTCCAGGGCCCGGTGCGACGGCGCACGGTGTCGCCGACGCGGACCGCGCCGCCGACGTTCCCGCCGGGCAGCGCCTCCTCGGGCGGCTGCGCGGCCGCCGCCACCACCTGGTCGACGACGTCCCTCAGCGGTTGCGTCGCGTCGACGATCCGTGCGCCGAAGCCGCGGTAGCTGCGCTCGTTCGTCGCGTTCCAGCCGAGGATGTCGGCGAGCTGCTCGGGGCGTTTGCCGTAGTCGTTGGTGGTCCGGGAGGCGATCCGCTCGGTGATGGTGGTGTCGTCGGCCACGAGGGCGACGACGACGTCGAACGCATCCCACAGGTCGCGCTCGTTCTCCACCGAGCCGCACAGGAACAGCGTCGTCCCTCGCGCCCGCTCGACCAGCGGCGCCAGCCGTTCGGGCATCAGCACCCAGGCGTGGTCGCGCGCCCAGTGCGCCGGCAGCGGGCCCGGCGGCGACGGCACCGGCGCGCCGGTGTCGCGGTGACGCCAGCCCGAGACCACGTCGTCGGCGTCGACGGCGTCCCGGCCGCGACGCCGCAGCTCGGCGGCGACGGTCGACTTGCCCGTGCCCGACCCACCGGTGACCCAGACGAGGGTCACGACGACATCCGCTGGAGGTAGCGCACGTCGACCCAGCGACCGAGCTTGCGACCGACCTCGCGCAGCGTGCCGACCTCGGCGAAGCCGAACCTGCGGTGCAGGGCCTCGCTGGCGTCGTTGGGCAGCGCGATCACCGCGAGCTGGGTGTGGGTGGAGTCGTCGGCGTCGAGCCGGGCGAACAGCTCGGTGTACAGCGCGGTCGCGACGCCCCGCCCTCGCGCCTCCGGGGCGAGGTAGACCGAGACCTCCGTGGTGCCGTCGTAGGCGGGTCGGGGCCGGAAGGGGCCGGAGTGCGCGTAGCCGATGACGAGCCCGTCGCGGTCGGCGACGAGCACGTGGTGGGATCCCGCTGCGGCCGCGACCTTGGCACGCAAGACCGTGGCGCCGACGGGCTCCACGTCGAACGTCGCGACAGAGGTGCGCACCTGCTCGTCGTAGATCGCCGCCATGGCCGCGACGTCCTCCGGGCCTGCGTCGCGCACGATCATGGGTGGGAGGGTACGCAGTCGTCAGCGGCTCAGGGGAGCCGGGGGTCGATGATCGTCAGACCGGCGGGCGCCGCGGTGCCCAGGCCGGGCAGCAGTTCGGCGGCCTCGGCCAGCGAGGTGACCCTCTCGACGAGCCGGCCCGGGTCGAGTCGGCGGTCGACGAGGAGGTCGAGCATCTCGGGGTAGTCGACGGCGGCCATGCCGTGGCTGCCGAGCACGTCGAGCTCCCAGCCCAGGACGCGCTCCATCGGCACACGCGGATGGCCGAGCACGCCGGGAAGCAGCCCGATCTGGACGTGGCGACCACGTCGACGCAGCGACAGGACCGACGTGGCGAGAGCGTCTTCGGAGCCGATCGCGTCGACCCCGACGTGCGCACCGCCCTCGGTGAGGTCGTGGACGAGGTCGGCGACGCCCTCGGCGACGTCGAGAGCATGAACCGCACCGAGCGAGAGAGCACGCTCGCGGGCGACCGCCGACGGGTCGACGACGATGCTCCGGGCGCCGAGAGCGGCGGCGATCATGACGGACGAGAGACCGACTCCCCCGCCGCCGACGATCAGCACCCACTCCCCCGCGCTCACCCCGGCGCGCGCGACGAGACCGCGGTACGCCGTGGCGAACCGGCAGCCGAGCGCCGCGGCGGCCTCCATGGGGACCTGCTCGGGGATCCGGACGAGGTTGGTGTCGGCGGCGTGCAGGGCGACCCGCTCGGCGAACGAGCCGGGGTGCGTGAAGCCGGGCTGCTGCTGGTCGGGGCAGACCTGCGCGTGACCGCTGGCGCACCACTCGCAATCGCCGCAGCCCTCGACGAACGGGACGGTCACGCGGTCCCCCACGGCCCAGCGGGTGACGCCGTCGCCGACCTCGGACACGATCCCGGCGAGCTCGTGGCCGGGGGTGTGCGGCAGCGGCACCACCTCGTGCCCCGCCCACGCGTGCCAGTCGCTGCGGCACAGCCCCGTGGCGTGGACGTCGACGACGACACCGCCCGCCGGGGCGACCGGATCGGGGACGTCCCGCACGGAGACCGGGCCGAGCGGCGCGTCGTAGACGACGGCGCGCATCACGGCGTCGAGACCGGCACGCGGGAGACCGCCGTCGGCGTGCCGAAACGGCCCCGACCGCCGTAGGCGAGACGACGGAGCAGCCACTCGGCTGGACCGCGTCGGCCCGAACGGTCGAGCAGCGCCGCGAGGACGACCGTGACCAGCCAGGTGGCGATCGCGATGCCGGCTCCGGCGAGCTCGCCGATCCAGGCGCCGACGCCGAGGCCCCACGCGCTGAAGAGCGGTGCCATCACGACGGACTGCGCGAGGTACGCCGAGAGCGAGCGGGCACCGGTCGCCGTCAGCGCCGTCGACACCGGGCCGAGCGGGCGTCGCGCGACACGTTCGGCCACCAGCGCGAACAGGGCGGCGTAGCCGAGTCCGCCGGCGAACCCGGTGAGGAAGTGGACACCGACGAAGGTCCAGTCGGGCAGTGCCAGTGGCAGCATGCCGAACCAGGTCAGCGCGCTCAGCCCACCGCCGAGCCACCCGATCGCGACGCCCGCGCCCGCGACCCGGCGCAGCAGCGGCAGGTGCGCGCCGGGCTCCTCGAGCACACGATGCCGAGCGGCGAGGATGCCGACGAGGATCGCGGCCGGCACGACCATCGACAGCAGTCCTTGGAGCAGCGCGATCACCACCCACATCCCGAAGCGGGCGAGCATCGAGGCGGGGTAGGACTCGATGCCCGCCGCCGAGCCCGACGAGAAGGACTCCATCGGCTCGCCGGACAGCGTGAGCATCACTCCGCCGGTCCCGGCGAGCAGGCCGACGAGCACGAGGAGGGACGCCATCCCGATCACCCAGATGCGCAGCGTCCTGTCGGGGCGATCGAGGAACAGCCAGGTGATGAGCAGACCGACCAGCCCGTAGGCGCCGACGATGTCGCCCATCCACAGCAGCAGCGCGTGGACCGCGCCGAACGCGATCATCCAGGCGTGACGGCGCTGCAGCAGACGCGTGATCTCGCGAGGGTCGCGGCCGGCGGCGATCTGCTTGCTGTAGAGCTGCCAGATGCCGTAGCCGAACAGGAACGCGAACAGCGGGTAGGCGCGGCCGTCGATCGCGACGATCGAGATCGCCTGCCAGACGGCGTCGCCCCCGGTGGCGCCGACATGGTGCGCGAACGCGGTGCCCTCGACGCCGCCGTAGAGGTACCAGGGCATGTTGGCGACCGCGATCAGCGCCAGCATGAGGCCACGCGCGAGGTCAGGCGCAACGGTCCTCGTGGTGGTCGTCATGCGAGCCAGGCTAGGGGCGGTGCAGCGGCGCCGGCATCGCCCGTTCGGCGGACGTCCTCCGCCGTTCGACTGACGTGATGGTGCCTGAAGGGTGGGCGATACTGGGTTCGAACCAGTGACCTCCTCGGTGTGAACGAGGCGCTCTACCACTGAGCCAATCGCCCTCAGCGACCACCGACTCTACCAGCGGGTCGCACCGCTCCCGACCGCGGTCGTCGACATAGCCTGCTCGGCGTGCTGCCGTCCGGACTCGCGATGCTGTGGGAGGGCGGCGACCCGCTGGTGGCGCTGGAGCGCAGGTTCGGCTTCGCCGGGATCGCCGCGGTCGATCGTTGGTCGGCGGCGACGCTGCTTACGACGTGGGGTATCGACGGCGCGTCCCTCGAACGTCTCGTGGTCAGCGACACCAACGCGATCGGCTGGGTGCGCGCGGACGAGCGTGTGGTGGTGGTCAAGATCGCGGCGGCGCAGGGCAGCTTCGCGCGGCTCGGTGCCGTCGCGGAGCTCGCGGCCCGAGCGGCGGCGTCCGGGGTGAGGACACCCGCTCCGCTCGTCGCCGTCGACGGAGCGGTGCGGGCCGTCGTCGACGGCGGTGCGCGGCCGCTCTCGGTTCTCGTGCTGCCGTGCGTGGCGGGGGCGCACCTGGACGTGACCGACCTCGCTGCGGTGCGCCGGACGGGCGTCGAGCTCGCGCGGTTCCACGAGGTGCTGGCCGGCGTGTCCGCCGACGTCGCCCTCGCGCCGCTGGCCGTGCCGTGGCGGGGAGCCGAGATCGATCTGCGCGCACGGTTGGTCGGCTGGGCCGGGCGCGCGGGGCCGGCCGCGCCCGCCGCTGCCGTGAGGAGGGTCATGGCGCTGATCGACGGGCTGCCCGATCTCGGCACCGCTGCGCAGCTGGTGCACGGCGACGTCAGAGCGGCGAACGTGCTCGTCGACGCCGGCGAGGTGACGGCGCTGCTCGATCTCGACGAGGTCGGCCTCGACCAGCGGGTCGCCGATCTCGGTCGCGCCGCCGTGCTGCTGGCGACGCTGTACCGCGAGTGGGGGCCGACGCCGGCGGATGCGCGCGCTGCGCTGATCTCCGGCTACTGCTCGGTGGTCGAGCTGAGCGACGTCGAGCTCGGCTGGCTCGACGCCGTCGTCCTCGCGACGGCGACCGGCATGGTCCCCGATGGCGACGACCCGACCGGGTGGAGAGGGTCTCTCGACGAGCTGCTCGCGACCGGTCAGGCGTAGTCGGCGTCGACTCGTGCGTCGGCGAGCGCCGTCACGAGCTTCGTCATCGCCGACTGGGCCGACTCGCTGACCGTGGGCCCGACGGCCGCCAGGCTGGCGATGAGAGCCGCGATCTCGGCCACGTCCAGGGTGACGGGTGCGGGTTCGGTCGTCGCGGCGAGCTCGACGCCGCCGCCGCGCCCCGGGACGACGTCGATCGGGATGCCGGAGTGTCGCAGCCGCTCGAGGTCGCGCGCGATGGTGCGCGTGGTCACGCCCGTGCGGTCGGCCAGCTCCTGCAACGTCCTGCGTGACCTGCTGCGGACGAGCATCGCCACCAGGTGCTGCTGCCGCTCGACGCGGCGGAGCGTGAGCAGCGAGTCCCGCGATGCGGTGGACACCTGTATGGGGGGACCGTGCACGACGTCGATGCTAACCACGACACCGGCGTGTCCACCTTGATGTCTAACGTCGACGGCATGACTGAGGACATCGACCCGCACACGATCGCGCAGACGTTCTTCGACACCTACGCCGCTGCGCTGCTCGACCGGGACGCGGACGCCATCGCCGACCACTACGCGGTGCCCGCTCTGATCGAGTTCCCGGAGGCGTCGATCCCCGTCACGAGCCACGAGCAGACAGCGGCGTTCTTCGCGCAAGCCTTCGGCCAGTACGCCGACGTGACCTCGGCCGAGGCGAGCATCACCATCGCGGCGACCGGTCCCCACAGCATCTGGGCCGACGTGGCGTGGGACCACGGCGGCGCCGCTCCCGATGAGCGCAACATGTACCAGCTGACTCGTCGCGACGGGGTGTGGCGGATCGCCGTCCTCACCCCACTCGACGACTGAGCCCGAGAGCGATCGCATCGGAGGAACGCGTCATGACCGACCGCAGCAGCAACCGCATGATCAGCGACTTCAGCCGAAAGCCACGCACCCTCGGCTACTACGAGGCCATCGATGCGTTCGTGATGGAGCACGAGGGTGTCCAACGGAGCTTCAAGGCCCAGGTCAGCTACGCCGTGAACCGGACGTTCCTCTGGCTGTGGGCCTACGAGAAGACGGCCGACGGGACGCTGTACCTCAACGTGACTCTCGACCACGTGGTGGGCGATGACCGTATCCACCGGGTCACCCAGGTCAGCACGAACCGCTGGAACCATCACGTCGAGGTGAAGGCCGCGAGGACCGCGAGCAGCGCCTGGCTCAGGCGTCTGATCACCGCCGGGCTCGAGTTCGCTCGCCGGTAGGCCGATCCGATCCCACCGTGACAACCCGCAGTGCCCGTCACGGTGGTGCGTGACGGGCTCCGGGGCTGCACAGTCAGGGTTCGGGTGGCTCGTCAGAGCATCCGGAGGCCGACGAGACGGCGGTCGCAGCGCAGAGGTCGGACGGGGTCACCGTCGTGGCGCCGGATCGTGCGCGACCGGCGAGGCTGCCCGCGGGGAAGCGCCACTCGAACGCGCCCGCGGCGGTCATCCGGTAGGACACCTGGCCCGACGTCTTGAGATTGTGGTGTCGGCGGCACAGCGGTGCCAGGTTCTGAGTCTCGGTGCGTCCGCCTCGTTCGGGGCAGGCGGTCGAACGGGTCGATGTGGTCGAGGTCGCACCGCCTGTCCGGTGCCCGGCAGCCGGGGTACACGCACGTGGTGTCGCGTGCGATGACCTGCTCCCGCAGCCGATCCGGGATCTCGTAGCGCTCGGTGTGGATCTGCTCGGCCAGGTCGAGCACGGGCATCACCGTGACTCGGGTGTGCGGCTGACCGCACCAGTCCCGGATCGTGGCCGCGTCGATGGGGACGTTGGTGTTGTCGACGCGACCGAGCGCGCCGCGTCGCGAGGTGCCGATGATCGTCGCGTCGGTGAGATGGACGTGGAGAACGACCTGGCGCTTCGACGCGCGAGCTCGCGGACCCGCTCCCACGGGTCGGCCGTGCGGAGCTGCCCGTACCGGGTCGGGCTGCTCGTCGACCACCGGAGTCAGGGTGTCGGCGTCGGTGTCGACGACGAGACGACCGGACGGCTCCAGCTGCTCCCACAGCTCCAGGTGCTCGCGGGCGAGATCGCCCAGCCCGCGCGCGCGTCGCGCCGAAAGGGGGTCGGTGGACCCCAGCTCGGCGAGCTCCTGCGCGGCGTGCGCCACGGCCGCGTCGAGCACCAGCGCGTCGGGCAGCTCGACACGTCCGCTGATCGGGACGAGCCCATCGAGCCCGGTCTGGTCGAGATCGACATCGAAGCGGCGGCGCTCGCCGGTGGTGCGGATCCGCTCGAGCGTGAGCGCGAGATCGTGGCGCTTCACCGCCTCGTCGACGAGCCGCTCGACCTGCGCCTGCCCGACCCATCCCGCCACCGCACCGAGCTGGCGGTCGACGAAGCGCGCGGCTCGCAGACCCAGCGCGTGGGTCAGTGAAGCGACCTTGCGGGCCTGCCACGCCAGCAGATCTCCGGCCTGACCCGCTCCCAGATGGTCGGGAGACGGTAGGCGAGCTCGAGCGCGTCGGCGACGAGCAGTCGACCGCTCTCCGTGGTCAGCCCGAGCACCAGGGCGAGCTCGGCGACCGCGACCGCCGACGCCTCCGGAACACCCTCACCGTTGAGCGGAGCGATGTTGTCGCGGTAGCCCGGTCGCGGCACCGGGACCCAGCACCGATCGGCGGCGTCGCGAGGCGGGTGCGCGACCGCCCATTCCACCGCCCCGATGAGGACACCCACCTCGCCGGACCTTGCGACCTCCTGCGACCGGCGCGCGGCGTCGAGCAACGCAGCATCGCTGCGCTCCTCCGTCCCGCCCGCCAGAGGCGATCGGGGCGCCGTCGTCGTCATGGAACAACCGTACGACCGAGGTCTGACATCGGCCTCCCCGCAGGACATCGGCCGCTGGGAGACTGGGATGGTGGGTGCGCACGAGTGGTGGGACGTCCTCGACGCGCAAGGCCGCCCGACCGGTCGCACCTACCGGCGCGGCGCAGCCGACTGGCCGCAGGGGCGCTTCCATCTCGTGGTCGCGACGTGCGTCGCCCTCGCCGACGGCCGGCTGCTCACGACCCAGCGGGCGGCACGGAAGGACTTCCCTCTGACGTGGGAGCTCCCGGGCGGGAGCGCCCTGGCCGGCGAGAGCAGCAGGGACGCCGCCCTCAGGGAGCTGCGCGAGGAGACCGGCGTCTCGCTGACGGCGACCGATCTGCGGATCGTGGGGCGTCACATGGAGACGACGGCGCTCATGGACCTGTACGTCGCCGTCCTGGCGAACGAGCCCAGGCTGACCCTGGATCGAGCCGAGGTCGCTGCCGCCGAGTGGGTCAGCCCTCAGCGGTTCACGGATCTGCGCGACCGAGGCGCCGTGGCGCCACCCTGGTACGACCGCCTGGAGACCCTGTGGGAGGACCTGAGCGGGCACCTTCCGCCGTCAACCCCCTGACGACGGCAGCCGACGGTGGCAGATCGGGGATGCCTCTCAGGGATCGGCCTGCTCCCGGCTGCGTCGGTCGAACTCTTCGCCCATCGCGAGGGTGAGCGGCCCGGGGGCGATCTCGCGGTCGTCGACGGCGATGATCGGCACCATCCCGCGTGTGCTCGACGTGAGCGCAGCGTGCGGGGTCTCGTGGATGACGGAGAGCGGCAGCGTCTCCTCGCGCACCTCGATCCCGGCGTCGGCGGCCCACTCGAGCACCAGCGCGCGGGTCACCCCGGCAAGGCACCCGGACGACAGCGGCGGCGTGAGGATCTCGCCGTCGCGCTCGACGAACACGTTCGTGCCGGTGCCCTCGCACAGCTCGTCGCGCGTGTTCGCGAGGATCGCCTCGCTCGCGCCGCGCTCGGTGGCATAGGCGAGCGCGACGACGTTCTCGGCGTACGACGTCGTCTTCAGACCCGCGATCGAGGACCGCTCGTTGCGCACCCACGGGGCGACGGCGACCCGTGCCGGCTGCGGTTCCCTCGCCGGACCGGCCGCGACGATCAGCGTGCCCTCGCCCCCGGAGCGGTCCGAGCCCAACGGCCCGTACCCGGCGGTCCAGGTGATCCGCAACCGACCCAGCCCGCCACCGCTGGCACGCCAGCGCTGCTCGACGGCGGCGACCGCCTCCCGCACTCGGTCCTCGTCGGGTGCGTCGAGCCCGAGGCCCGCGGCCGAGCGCTCCAGCCGCCGCACGTGGCGCGTCAGGGCGAAGGTCCTGCCCTCGAGCAGCTCGCAGGTCTCGAAGACGCCGTCGCCGACGGTCATGCCGTGGTCGAGCGCTGACACCAGCGGGGTGCGCGGGTCGTGGAAGGCACCGTCGACGTACAGCAGCGGCTCGCTCATGCCCCCATCATCGCCCGCCGCTGCCACCCTCGGACGCCAGCGACACCAGGCGCGCCGCCTTGAGCTCGGTCTCGGCCCACTCGGCCTCCGGGTCGCTCCCCCACGTGATCCCGGCGCCGGTGCCGAACCGCAGCACGCCGTCGGCCCACCAGAACGTCCGGATCCCGACCGCCAGCCGCGCTCGGCCGCGGTCGGCGTCGATCCACCCGATCTGACCGCAGTAGGGCCCGCGCGGCGCCCGCTCCAGCTCGGCGATCACCCGCAGGGCCGACGACTTCGGCGCTCCCGACACCGACCCCGGGGGGTGCCCGGCCGCGAGCAACGCCGGCCAGCCCGAGCGCCCGCCGTCGAGCAGCCGCCCGCGCCCGCGGGAGACCAGGTGGACGAGACCCGGGTGCTGCTCGACGGCCAACAGCTCGGTGACCTCGACCGACCCGGGCGCGCAGACCCGCTGCAGGTCGTTGCGCACCAGATCGGTGATCATGACATTCTCCGCACGATCCTTGTCACGCAGGCCCGACGGCGTCGCCGCGGTCCCCTTGATCGGCCCGCTGCTCACCCAGCCATCGGCGACCTCGACCGACAGCTCGGGCGACGCGCTCACCACCCAGCAGCGCCCGGGCACGTCGATGAGCGCCGCGTACGGAGCCGGGTTCCCGGTGGCCAGCCGGACGGCGAGCCCCGCCGGGTCGGGCCGCCCCGCGAGCGGCGCCGACAGCACCCGGCACACGTTGGCCTGGTACACCTCGCCCTCGGCGATCCGCGCCCGCACCTGCGCGACCGCGTCGACGTACTCGGCCCGCGACATCGAGCTCGTCCACCCCGATGACGACGGCCCGCGCCACTGCGGCCCGGTCCGCACGACCTCGTCGGTGTGACGGACGTCTCCGAACCGCCACGCGCGCCACGGCCCGTCGAACTCGGCCACGAGAACCCACCAGCCACCTCGCGAGAGCGCGTCCGGGTCGACGCGCAGATCGACCTCCTCGACGACGTCGTACGCGCGGATCCCGCGGAACCACGCCGTTCCCGGGGTCGTCGAGATGGACACCACCCCACGCTATCCGGGCGGCGGATGGCGATGGTGCGGGGCGCCGTCGTCCACGGAACGACACGCCTGAGGTTCCCGGTTGGACGTCAGCCCGACGCTCGGCTAGAGTCGACGCCGCGCCACCGCGCCGGGGGAAGGCTCCTCGACAGTCGGTGTCGCATGCGGATGTGGCTCAGTTGGTAGAGCATCACCTTGCCAAGGTGAGGGTCGCGGGTTCGAGTCCCGTCATCCGCTCGAGATCGGCGGCCCAGCAGATAACTCCTGATGGGGCACACCTGGTGGGTTGGCCGAGAGGCGAGGCAGCGGCCTGCAAAGCCGTATACACGGGTTCGAATCCCGTACCCACCTCGCACGGGCGATTGGCGCAGCGGTAGCGCGCTTCCCTGACACGGAAGAGGTCACTGGTTCGATCCCAGTATCGCCCACACTGCAGAACGACTGGCCGGTCCGGCCGGTCAGCCTGGGGGTAGCTCACCAGGCAGCAGGACCCGACGCGTGATCTCACGTGCTCGCGCCTCACCCTCGTCGGGCTGAGTTGCCCGGCGTAGTTGGAGACCCAGTGCCCAACGGCTCATCTCAGGCTCGTCTGCTCGACCGCCGCGCTGCGCGCGGCGACGAGGCCGCGCCCATCATCCCGATCCTCGCTCGCAAGGTGCGCGAGGTCGAGGCGAAGGCTGCCCGCGGCAAGGTCGGCCCGACCAACCGCACCCGGTTCCAGGTGATCGCGCTCCTCGTCCGTGAGGAGCGCGCTCGCGTCAAGGCCGACACCACCCTGTCGACGGCCGCCCGCACCGAGCTGCTCAAGCGGCTCGACGGCGTCGCGACGATCCTGGCTCGCACCGCCGCGCGCGACACCTCGCTGCTCACCCTGCTCGATCCAGCCACCACGCCCGGCCCGGCCGCCCAACGGATGCGGCTGGACTGGCTCCTCGACTCCGGCGCCCAGCTGTCGCCCGAGGAGATGGAGATCAAGGCGCCCGAGCCGGCGCGCCAGACCGCGGTGGTCCCCGCGGCGCTCGCCGAACGGCAGGTCGTGCCGCCGTCGGTGAAGCGTCGGCTCAAGGCGAGCCCGTTCCTCGCGCCCGTGCTCGACACACGCACGCACCAGCTCTCGGGCCGGCTGTCGGGCTGGGACCTGATGGAGCCGCTGTACCGCAGCTTCGAGCAGGGCGCCGGCGGCGGAGCCGCCTCGATGGCGCTGCCCCCGCTCCCCCGCTACGACCACTTCTCGCCGCCCGGGCGTGAGCTGATGCCGCACCAGATCGAGCTGCTCGAGAGCGTGCGCAAGGGCCACCGGACGTTCCTGCTGGCCGACGAGCCGGGTCTGGGCAAGACCGCGCAGTCCGTCCTCGCCGCCTCCGTCGCCGGCGCGTTCCCGCTGCTCGCGGTGGTGCCGAACGTCGTCAAGATCAACTGGGCCCGCGAGGTCGAGTCCTGGACACCGGCTCGCAAGGTGGCCGTGATCCACGGCGACGGCGCCGAGATGGACGCGTTCGCCGACGTGTTCGTCGTCAACTACGAGATCCTCGACCGCCACCTGTCCTGGCTGATGCGGTTCGGGTTCCGGTCGATGGTCGTGGACGAGGCGCACTTCATCAAGAACCTGAGCTCGCAGCGCTCGCAGAACGTGCTCGCCCTCGCGGAGCAGATCCGGTCGACGGCGCCCGGCGGCAACCCGCTGCTGATGGCCCTCACCGGCACCCCGCTCATCAACGACGTCGAGGACTTCCACGCGATCTGGCGGTTCCTCGGGTGGGTCGAGGAGAACCAGCCGGCGCCCGATCTGATGCGCAGGCTGGAGTCGATCGGGCTGACCCCCGCCGACCGCGGCTTCTACCCCGAGGCGCGTGCCGCCGTCATCGACATGGGCATCGTGCGCCGCCAGAAGACCGAGGTGGCGCAGGACCTGCCCGCCCGCCGGATCGCCGACCTCCCGGTCGAGCTCGACGACGACCTCGGACGCTCCATCCGTCAGGCCGAGCGCGAGCTCGGTGCCCGCCTGGCGCAGCGGTACCACCGGCTCTGGGAGAGCCGCCACCCGGGCGAGAACGAGCCGTTCGAGCCCGATCTCGACGTCATGCGCTCGGTCGCGGCGGCGGAGCTGGAGTCGTCCCGCAACGCCGGGAGCGGCAACGAGAACGTCTTCACGATGGTGCGGCGCATCGGCCAGGCCAAGGCGACGCTCGCCACCGACTACACCGCGCAGCTGGCGCGCTCGGTCGGCAAGGTGGTGTTCTTCGCCAAGCACATCGACGTCATGGACACCGCCGAGCGCAACCTCGCCGAGGCAGGCCTGCGCACCGTGTCGATCCGCGGCGAGCAGACCTCGACCGCCCGCCAGCGGGCCATCGACGCGTTCACGAGCGAACCCGACGTCAGCGTCGCGGTGTGCTCGCTGACCGCCGCCGGTGTCGGGCTCAACCTGCACGCGGCGTCGAACGTCGTGCTCGCCGAGCTGTCCTGGACGGCCGCCGAGCAGGCCCAGGCGATCGACCGTGTGCACCGCATCGGCCAGGAGCAGCCGGTCACGGCGTGGCGCATCCTCGCCGCGCACACGATCGACACCAAGATCGCCGAGCTCATCGACGCCAAGCAGGGCCTCGCCGCACGCGCCCTCGACGGCGCGGACACCGAGGTCGTCTCGACCACATCGGTCCAGCTCGACGCCCTCGTCCACCTCATCCGCGAGGCGCTGACGAGCTGAGGCTCAGCTGGGCTCCAGCCGCACGACGACCGACTTGCTCGTCGGCGTGTTGCTGACGTCGGCGACGGAGTCGAGCGGGACGAGCACGTTGGTCTCGGGGTAGTACGCGGCGGCGCAGCCGACCGCCGTCGGGTAGGAGACGACACGGAACGCCGGAGCACGGCGGTCGACGCCGTCGCGCCACTCGCTCACGAGGTCGACCATCTGCCCGTCGCTCACGCCGAGCCGCTCGATGTCCGCCGGGTTGACGAGAACGACACGACGGCCGTGGTGGATGCCGCGGTAGCGGTCGGAGTCGCCGTAGATCGTGGTGTTGTACTGGTCGTGGCTGCGCAGCGTCTGCAGCAGCAGCCGTCCTTCGGGCAGCTCGGGGTAGGTGAGCGGGTTCACCGAGAGCTCGGCCCGGCCGCTCTCGGTCCGGAACTCGCGCCGGTCGCGCGGCGGGTGCGGGAGCACGAACCCGCCGGGGTGGTCCAGTCGTGCCTCGTAGTCGTCGAACCCGCTGATCACCCGCTCGATGTGACCGCGGATGAGTCGGTAGTCGCCCTGCAGGGCCGCCCAGTCGACGACGGGAGCGCCCGCCGCGAAGCGCTCCCGCCCGAGCACCTCCTGCGCCAGCCCGGCCACGATCGCGACCTCGCTGCGGACCATCGGCGACGGCGGGCGCAGCCGTCCGGTCGACGCGTGCACCGCGGACATGGAGTCCTCGACGCTCACCCGTTGCGGCCCGGTGCTCTGGACGTCGGAGTCGGTCCGGCCGAGCGCGGGCAGGATCAGCGCACGCTCGCCGGTGACCACGTGCGACCGGTTGAGCTTCGTCGAGACCTGGACGGTCAGCCGGCACCGCCGCATCGCGGCCTCGGTGACCTCGGTGTCGGGGGTCGCCCGGAGGAAGTTGCCACCCATCGCCATGAACACGCCGACGGCGCCGTCGCGCATCGCGCGGATGGCGGCGACCGTGTCGTGGCCGTGGTGGCGAGGGGAGGCGAACCCGAACTCGGCGTCGAGCCGGTCGTGGAACACCTCGGGCATCTGCTCGAAGATGCCCATCGTGCGGTCGCCCTGCACGTTGGAGTGCCCGCGCACCGGGCACACACCCGCACCCGGGCGTCCGATGTTGCCCTGCAGCAGCAGCACGTTGACGATCTCGGTGATCGTCGGCACGGCGTGCTTGTGCTGCGTCAGCCCCATCGCCCAGCACACGATCGAGCGCGGCGAGGCGGCGAACATCTCGCCGAGCTCGCGGACCTGCGCCTGCGTCAGCCCGGTCGCCGTCTCGATCTCCGTCCACGGCACCGTGCGCAGATGCTCGCGATACGCCTCGACGCCGTGGCACGAGCCGGCGAGGAAGTCGTGGTCGAGGACGCCGCCTCGCTCCCCCTCCACCTCGAGCAGGTGCTTGCCGACCCCGAGGAACAGTCCGAGGTCGCCGCCGAGCCTGATCGGCAGGTGCAGGTCGGAGAGCTTCTCGCCCACGCCGGCGAGCCCTGCCGGCGTCTGCGGGTCGCGGAACTCGATCAGCCCCGCCTCCGGGAGCGGGTTGACCGACACGATGCGCGCGCCGTTGCGCTTGGCCTTGCCGAGCGCGGAGAGCATCCGCGGGTGGTTCGTGCCCGGGTTCTGCCCGGCGACGACGATGAGCTTGGCCTCGTAGATGTCCTGAAGCGAGACCGAGCCCTTGCCGATCCCGATCGTGCGCATGAGCGCGGATCCGGAGGACTCGTGGCACATGTTCGAGCAGTCGGGCAGGTTGTTGGTGCCGAGCCCCCGGACGAGCAGCTGGTAGCAGAACGCCGCCTCGTTCGAGGTGCGACCGGAGGTGTAGAAGACCGCCTCGTCGGGGGACGCCAGTGCCTCGAGCTCGTCGGCGATCAGCCGAAACGCGTCGCGCCACGAGATCGGCCGGTAGTGGGTGGCACCGGCGTCGAGCACCATCGGGTGGGTGAGCCGCCCCTGCTGCCCGAGCCAGTAGTCGTCGCGCCCGGAGAGGTCGGCGATCGAGTGCTCGGCGAAGAACTGCGGCGTCACGACCCTGGCGGTCGCCTCCTCCGCGACCGCCTTCGCACCGTTCTCGCAGAACTCGGCCGGGCTGCGATGGTCGGGGTCCGGCCACGCGCACCCCGGGCAGTCGAACCCGTGGGTCTGGTTGACCCGGGCGAGGGTGCGCGCAGTCCGCACCGGGCCCATCTGCTCCAGGGCGACCTGCATCGCGTGCGTGACGGCCGGAAGGCCGACACTCGTCACCTCCGGGTCGCGGACCCGCAGCTCGGACTCGTCGATCCCGTGCTTCGGAGCGCCGCTCATCACCCGAGGCTATCCAGCCGAGCCGACATGCCGTCGAGGAACATCGTCACGCCCTGCTCGACGGCGGCCCACGGCTCCCCCGCTGAGCTCACCGAGGCGCCGACGCGTGTCGAGAGCGGCAGAGACTCGCCGGCCATCGCCGCGGCGAGGCGGGGACCGACACGCTCCCACCACTGCTCGTCGGTCTGGCCCGATCGCGCGCGGACGTCGTCGAGACCCACCTGCCAACGCGCGGCATGCTCGGCCATGCCGCGCACCACGGTGACCGCCCGATCCATCTCCAGATCGCTCAGCCCGATGCCCTCGAACACCTCCAGCTCGGACTCGTAGCAGCGGCAGACCCCAGGCCCCAGCACCGGCCTGGCGGGGGTGATGTCACCGATCCACCGGTGCCGCAGCCCCGTCTCGAAGACCCCGCGGGCCAGTCGCTGAGCACCCGTGCGCCAGTCGCCCGGCACCGCCGGCGGCTCTGGATGGGTCGCGCCCACGACCTGGTCGAGCATCAGCTCGAGCAGCTCGTCCCGCCCGGGGACGTAGCCGTAGAGGGTCATCGGGGCCACCCCCACGCGACGGGCGACCTGTCGCATGGAGACCGCGCCGAGGCCGCCGTCGTCGGCGAGCGCCGTCGCCGCCCTGACGATGCTCTCGATCGTCGCCCCGGACCGCCCGATGCGAGTCGACGGCGACCACAGCAGATCCACCAGTGCGAGCGGGTCCGAGGAGTGCGTCGTCATCGGGAACACCTCCGGGGGCAGGGACGTTGATCGCTTCCGTACACTGTACGAGACGAAGGGACAACGTGGCCGCCGACACACAGTCGCTCCAGGCGATCGCCGCTGAGCAAGACCACCTCGACCTGGCCGAGAGCCGCCGCACCGACCTGATCGCGCACGCGAGGAGCCAGCTCCGGCGCGACGTGACCGACGCGACCGACGCCGAGCGGCACGCGTTGCTGAGGGCGCGGGTCCGCCGGCTCGAGGAGGCGAGCACGGGACTCGTCCTCGGTCGGATCGACACGGCGGACGGCACCACGCACCGGATCGGTCGCGTCGGTGTGCCCGCGGAGGACGACGGCCCACCGCTCGTGCTCGACTGGCGCGCCGAGGCCGCCCGTGCGTTCTACACGGCGACGCCGCTGGCGCCGCAGGGACTGCGACGACGTCGGCACATCCGCACCGAGGGCACCCGTGTCGTGGACATCGACGACGAGGATCTCGCCAGGACGGCCGTCGGGGGCCGGGACCTCGATCTCGTCGGCGAGGCCGCGCTGCTCGCCGCGCTGGACGAACGTCGCACCGGCACGATGGGCACCGCGGTGTCGACCTTGCAGCGCGAGCAGGACGCGATCGTCCGCTCACCCGCGACACCCGCACTCGTGGTCCAGGGCGGCCCGGGCACCGGCAAGACCGTCGTCGCGCTCCACCGGATCGCCTACCTGCTGTTCACCTCGCCGGAGATCGCCCGTCGTGGTGTGCTCCTCGTGGGACCGAACCCGCGGTTCCTCGCCTACGTCCGGCAGGTGCTGCCCGCCCTCGGCGAGACCGCCGTCGTCGCGGCGACGTGCGACACCCTGCTCACCGGTCATGCCGTCGCACGCGAGGAGTCGCGCGAGCTGGCCGAGGTCAAGGGGCGCTCCTCCTGGTGGCCGACGCTGCAGTCCTACGTGGCCGCGCTGACACCGGCACCGAGGCCCCTCACGCTGGCGCTCGACGGCGAGACCTACGTGCTGCCGGATCGCCGCGTGGCCGCGGCGATCCAGGCCGGCCGAGGTGCCAGCCGCCCGTGGCACGACGCACCCCGCCTCGCCCACGACTCCCTGCGCGACGCCCTGCTCGACGCGGCCGTCGAGAAGGTCGGCGAGCTGCTGGCGGGTGTCGAGGAGGGGCTGGAGGACGTGCTCGGCACCGTGGACCGGGCGCTCGCCCGCTCCGACGACCGGGGCGCCCGCACACGCGGTTCGGCGTCCGACGTCGACGGCGAGCTCTCGGAGGACGACGTCGACAGGCTGCGTGAGCGGATCGCGGCCGACGACGCTGTGAACACCGCTCTCGACGCGTGGTGGCCGACGGTCGACGCGCACTCCGCGCTCGACCGGCTGCTGCACGACCCCGTGCTGCTCGCCGAGCACGCCGGCTGGCTCACGTCCGCCGAGGTCGACGCGGTGACGGGCGAACCGGCCGGGCTCAGCGCCGCAGACGTGGCCCTTCTCGACGCCCTCGTCGGGTTGCTCGGACCGGTGCGTGGCTCGGACCCGGACGTCGAGCCGGCCGAGTTCCTCGCTGATCGGGCTCTCGCCGACCCGGGCTGGACCTACGGCCACGTGGCGGTCGACGAGGCGCAGGAGCTCTCGCCCATGCAGTGGCACATGGTGCGTCGACGGTGCCCCACCGGTTCCATCACCGCCGTCGGGGACATCGACCAGACGGAGGCCGCCCACCCTCACCTCGACTGGGACGGCGCCCTGGGAGACGTGCTGGGCGACCGGTGGCGGCGCGCCGACCTCACCATCTGCTACCGGACGCCGCGTGAGGTGATGGCCGTGGTGGGGCCGGTGCTCGCGGCCGCGCGCAGCCGTCAGGTGCCGCCACGGGCGATCCGCAGCACGGGCCGCGATCCGGTCGAGGTCGGCGCAGCATCGGACGCGGTCGTCGAGACCGTGAGGCGCTCGACGGCGGAGCTGTCGGAGCGCTATCCGGGCGGCACGGTCGGGGTCGTGACCGCGCCGGCGCACCGGTCCGCGTTGGTCGCGGCGCTGCCCGGCCTCCCCGTGCTGCTCGCCCAGGAGGCGAAGGGACTGGAGTGGGACGCCGTCGTCGTCGTCGACGCCGCGGCCATCGCCGCCGGCCCGCGCGGCCACAACGCCCTGTACGTGGCCCTGACCCGGTGCACCCAGGAACTCGTCACGGTGAGTATCGGCTAGCCATCAAGACCGCGCGCTCGCGGACCGCGATGCGAACCTTCTCGGGTGTCAGCGCCTCGGCGTCGGGGCCGAGCTGCCAGAGCGCCCACTCGGCGTGCCAGGCATCCTGAAAGGCCACCTCCGACCGGCACCACCCTTCGCCGTCGGGCTCCTCGGACAGCACTCCGACGACCATCTCGGCCAGGTCGTCGCGCCTGGCGGCGCGGACGCGGACGACGCTGACGAGGTGCCCATCGGCGAGGAATCGCGCCGCACGCTCGCGCCAGAGCGCCGCGAGGTCGACCTCGGGGTCGCGCACCGCCGGCTCCGTCATGCTCCGCGCCGAACGGATCCGCGAGAGCCGATAGGTCCGGTCACGGCCCGACTCGGTCGCGAGCAGGTATCCCGCGCCGCGGGCGATGACGAGGCCGACCGGGTCGACCGTCCGGGTACGCATCTCGCGCCCCGGGGTGGCGTACTCGATCCGGAGCCGTAAGCCCGCGAGCACGGCGCGGCGTACCTGGGTGTGCACCCCCGCGTCGACGTCGTCGCGCAGCCGAGGGCGGCCGAGCAGGTCGGCGTCGGGCTCGACGAGGAGCCGACTCGCGGCACCCATGGCTACGTCGCGATGGTTCACGGGAAGCGCATCGACCACCTTGCGGAGCGCGGCGGACAGCGCCGATCCGAGCCCGAACGGGCCGTCACCGCGCCCCGATCCGGCGGTGAGCAGCGCCAGCGCCTCCTCGTGATTGAGGCCGCTCAGCTCGGCGCGGAAGCCCGGGAGCAGCGCGAAGCCACCGTGCCGACCCCGCTCGGCGTAGACCGGGACACCGGCCGTCGAGAGCGCCTCGATGTCGCGGAGCACGGTCCGGGTGGACACCTCCAGCTCGGCTGCGATCGCGGGCGCGCTCATCCTCCCTCGCTGACGCAGCAGCAGGACGAGGGAGACCAGCCGATCGGCGCGCACACCCGATCGTCCCAGGAAACATGACAGGAGATGACGTGTATCGGTCCGACAGTGGTGATAAGGCGCTGCGACCGGCGCAGCCTCGACTCCGATTGGATTCGCATGACAACGACACCCAGCCGCACCGCCGTCAACCCTGTGAGCTGGTCGCTCGCCTACGGCTTCAACCAGGGCGAGCTCGTCTCCGGGGCCCAGCGCACGCTGTACGTCTCCGGGCAGACGGCGACGAACGCCCAAGGCGCTCCGATGCACGAGGGCGACGTCCCCGCGCAGCTCGATCTCGCTGTCGAGAACCTCGAGGCCGTGCTCGTGGCCGCGGGGATGGGAATCTCGGATCTGGTCCGACTCAACGTGTACACGACCGACATCGACGCCCTCATGCCCCACTACGGAGTGCTCGCCGGACGACTGGCCGCCGCCCGCGTCGCCCCCACGACGACGATGCTGCAGGTGGCTCGGCTGGCGATTCCCGGTCAGGTCGTCGAGCTGGAGGCCACGGCGGTCGGGTGAGGCCCGCGTGCGCCGTGCTAGACAGAGCGGGTGAGCCGGACGACGCAGCGGACCCGCGCGGTGCGGTTGAGCGCTGACGGGTCGAGCCTGGACCGGATCGACACCGTCGCCGGTGAGGAGCCGCTGGAGATCCGTCTCGACGGCGAGCAGTGGCTCGTCACGATGCGCACCCCCGGGCACGACGTCGATCTCGTGCACGGGCTGCTGCTCGCCGAGGGCGTCGTCAGCAGCGCCGATCAGCTCCGCCGGGTCTCGTACGGGAACGGGGTGCGCTCGGACGGTCTGCTGTCCTACAACGTCGTCGACGTGGCGCTCGACCGGGAGGCGGGCGCCGTGCCGCCGTCGGCCGACCGGCGCAGGGCCGTCTACGTGTCGGCGTCGTGCGGCATCTGCGGCACGTCCTCACTGGACGCGCTCGCGCGTGCCACCAGCTACCCGGTCGCGGACGTCGGTCGGCGTGTGCCGCTGGCCACCCTGCTCGCGATGCCCGACCGACTGCGCGAGCAGCAGGCGCTGTTCGACCGCACCGGCGGGGTCCACGCCGCTGGGCTCTTCGTCGACGGTGAGCCGGTATGCGTGCGCGAGGACGTCGGGCGCCACAACGCCGTCGACAAGGTGCTCGGATGGGCGCTGCGCGAGGGTCGCGTGCCGGCGCACGACAGCGTGCTCCAGGTGTCGGGCCGGCTGTCGTACGAGCTCGTGCAGAAGGCCGGGATGGCGGGCGTCCCGGTGCTCGCCGCCGTCAGCGCGCCGAGCGCGGCGGCGGTCGATCTCGCCGACGAGCTCGGGCTCACGCTCGTCGGGTTCTCTCGCGGGACGTCCGCGTCGGTCTACACCCGAGCGGACCGGATCCTGGCCTGAGAGCTCGCGGTGGCGCGTATCACCCGAGCCCGATTCGTCCCAGGGCGTTACGGCTGGCACCCTTGGCCCATGCAGGTCTGGCCGGGTCACCCCTATCCCCTCGGTGCCACGTACGACGGCAGCGGAACGAACTTCGCGCTGTTCTCGTCCGTGGCCACCGCCGTCGAGCTGTGCCTGATCGACGACGGCGAGGACGGCGCTCCGGTCGAGCAGCGCATCGAGCTCACCGAGGTCGACGCTCACGTCTTCCACGCGTACCTGCCCGGCGTCGGACCCGGGCAGCGCTACGGGTTCCGCGTCCACGGTCCGTACGACCCCGCCCAGGGACACCGGTGCAACCCCGCCAAGCTCCTCCTCGACCCCTACGCCCGGGCGATCGACGGGCAGATCGACGGTGACGAGTCGCTGTTCTCCTATCGCTTCGCCGACCCCGAGGCGACGGCGACGGCGAGCGCGGTCAACACCGACGACTCCCTCGCTCACACGATGACGTCGGTGGTGACGACGCCGTACTTCGACTGGGGCCGGGACCGGCCGCCCGCGCACGACTACGCGAACACCGTCATCTACGAGGCCCATGTGCGCGGCATGAGCAAGCTCCACCCCGGCATCCCCGAGGACATCCGCGGCACCTACGCCGCACTCGGCCACCCGGCGATGATCGAGCACCTCACGGGGCTGGGCATCACCGCGATCGAGCTGATGCCGGTGCACCAGTTCGTGCAGGACCCCCACCTGATCGAGCGCGGGCAGCGCAACTACTGGGGTTACAACACCATCGGCTTCTTCGCGCCGCACAACGCCTACGCCGCCTTCGGCACACGCGGCGAGCAGGTGCAGGAGTTCAAGGCCATGGTCAAGGCCCTGCACGAGGCGGACATCGAGGTCATCCTCGACGTCGTCTACAACCACACCGCCGAGGGCAACCACCTCGGCCCGACGCTGTCGTTCCGCGGCATCGACAACGCCGCCTACTACCGGCTCGTCGACAGCGACCCGACGCACTACTTCGACACGACCGGCACCGGCAACTCGCTCCTGATGCGGTCCCCTCACGTGCTGCAGCTCATCATGGACTCGCTGCGGTACTGGGTGACCGAGATGCACGTCGACGGCTTCCGGTTCGACCTGGCTGCGACGCTGGCACGCCAGTTCCACGAGGTCGACCGGCTGTCGGCGTTCTTCGACCTCGTGCACCAGGACCCGGTGGTCTCGCAGGTCAAGCTGATCGCCGAGCCCTGGGACCTCGGTCCGGGTGGGTACCAGGTGGGCGGCTTCCCGCCGTTGTGGACGGAGTGGAACGGCCAGTACCGCGACACCGTGCGCGACTTCTGGCGCGGCGAGCCGTCGACGCTGGGCGAGTTCGCGAGCCGGATCACCGGTTCGTCGGACGTGTACGAGCACACCGGCCGTACCCCGATCGCCTCGATCAACTTCGTGACGGCGCACGACGGCTTCACGCTCGCCGACCTCGTCTCCTACAACGACAAGCACAACGACGCCAACGGCGAGGGCGGCAAGGACGGCGAGAGCCACAACCGGTCCTGGAACTGCGGCGTCGAGGGCCCGACCGACGACCCGGAGATCAACGCGCTGCGAGCGCGCCAGCAGCGCAACTTCCTCACCACGCTGCTGCTGTCGCAGGGCGTCCCGATGATCCTGCACGGCGACGAGCTGGGCCGCACCCAGGGTGGCAACAACAACACCTACGCGCAGGACAACGAGATCGCGTGGATGAGCTGGGACCTCGACGAGGCCCAGCGCGACCTGCTCGAGTTCACCGGTTCGCTGATCGACCTGCGCCGTCGGCACCCCGTGCTCCGACGTCGACGCTTCTTCAACGGGTCGGTCTCACACACCGAGGGCCAGCCCGATCTGCCCGACATCGCGTGGCTGGACCTCACCGGTGAGCAGATGGACGCGGAGGCCTGGAACACCTGGTACGCGAAGTCGGTAGCCGTGTTCATCAACGGCGAGGCGATCGAGGAGCCCGACGACCGCGGTCGTCGGGTGGTCGACGACTCGTTCCTGCTGCTCATCAACGCCGACGGGTCTGACCTGACGTTCGCGCTCCCGGAGGCCCGCTACGGCGCCCGGTGGCGTGTGGTGCTGACGACCGACGACGACGCCGAGCTCGACGAGGAGTACGCCGCCGAGGGTGCGGTGCCGGTGACCTCGCGGTCGATCGTGGTGCTCTGCCGTGAGCCGCAGGACGCCTCGGCCACACCCGAGCGAGCGGTCGCCGCTCCGGCGTCCAAGACCGGCTCATCGCACACCAAGGCGGCGATCGGCCACACGGAACCGGCACCCACCAAGCAGGGCGGCTGAGGTGGCGCGGCGCGTCCCGGTCTCCACCTACCGGCTGCAGCTGGGCCCCGACCTGAGCTTCGACGACGCGCTGGCGCGGCTCGACTACCTCGACGACCTCGGCGTCACCGATCTCTATCTCTCTCCGATCCTGCAGGCGGCCCCCGGGTCGACGCACGGGTACGACGTCGTCGACCACACCCGCGTCAGCGACGTCATGGGCGGGCGCGAGGGCCTCGAGCGACTAGTCGCCGGGGCGCGCGCTCGCGGGATGGGGGTCGTCCTCGACATCGTGCCCAACCACATGGCGGCGCCGACCCCTGCCTATCTCAACCGGGCGCTGTGGTCCGTGCTGGCCGACGGGCCGGAGTCGCCGTACGCGAGCTGGTTCGACATCGACCTGGCTGCCGGGCCCGTCCTGATGCCGGTGCTCGGACGGCGGATCGGCGCGGTGCTGGCCGACGGGGAGCTGGCGCTCGAGCCGGCACCGGAGGAGGCCGGCGGCGACGGCATGGTGCTGCGGTACTTCGACCACGTGCTGCCCGTGCGCGCGGGGACCGAGCACCTGCCGATGGCGGAGCTGGTCGACCGGCAGCACTACCGGCTCGCGTACTGGAAGGTCGCGGACGAGGAGCTCAACTACCGGCGGTTCTTCGACGTCGGGACGCTCGTCGCAATCCGTGTCGAGCGCCGGGAGGTGTTCGACGCCACGCACGCGCTCGTGCTCGAGCTGGTGCGGGAAGGACTCGTCGACGGTCTGCGGGTCGACCACCCCGACGGGCTCGCCGACCCGCGTGGCTACTTCCGCTGGCTGGATGAGGCGACCGACGGCTCCTGGACGGTCGCCGAGAAGATTCTGGAGCCGGACGAGGTCCTCCCGAGCGACTGGCCGGTCGCCGGCACCACCGGCTACGACACGGCGTGGCGCATCGGACAGGTGCAGATCGACCCGGCCGGCGCCGCCGACCTCGCCGGCGTGATGACCGAGCTCACGCCCGACACGCTGGGTGGGCTGCCGGCGTTGATCGAGTCGTCCAAGCGCGAGATCGCCACCGGCTCGCTCGCTGCCGAGGTCGAGCGGCTCAGCCATGTGGTGGCCGAGGAGTGCCGCGAGGACGTGCGGCTGCGCGACCACACGCTCGCCGCCATCCGGGACGGCCTGCGCGAGCTCGTCGTCGCGTGCGACCGCTACCGCGCCTACGTGGTGCCGGGCGAGACGGCACCGCCGCTCAGCGTTGCCCTCGTGACGGAGATGGCCGAGCACGCCCGCGCCCACCTCGACCCCGACCGGGCGGAGACGCTGGACCTGCTGGTCGCGCTCGTGCTCGGCCGCGAGGTCGGGAGCGCGGGACGCCGTCGGAGCGCCCGGCGCGACGAGATCGTCGTGCGGTTCCAGCAGGTCTGCGGGGCCGTGATGGCCAAGGGTGTCGAGGACACCGCCTTCTACCGCTGGACGCAGCTGACCAGCCTCTGCGAGGTCGGCGGTGCGCCGCAGAAGTTCGCCATCGCACCCGACGAGCTGCACGGGTTCGCCCACACGCTGCAGCTCGCGTCGCCCGCCACCATGACCAACGGTTCGACCCACGACAGCAAGCGCGGCGAGGACGTGCGCGCCCGCATCGGCGTGCTCTCCCAGCTCGCCGGACCGTGGCGAGAGCTGGTCCACGCGCTGCGCTCCGCGACCGACGCCTACCGCTCCCCCGGCCTGGACGGGCGCAGCGAGAACCTGCTCTGGCAGACCCTGGCGGGCACGTGGACCGCGGACGGGCCGATCGACGCCGAACGGCTGAGCGCGTACCTGATCAAGGCGGCGCGTGAGGCGAAGGACTGGACGACCTGGACCTCCGTCGACACCCAGGCCGAGTCCGAGCTGGTGTGGTTCGCGGAGTCGGTGCTCGCGGACCCGCAGGTGGGCGACCTGATGGCGGGCTGGGTGCGCCGGACGACGGAGCCCGTCCGCGCGGCGACCCTCGTCACCAAGGCGCTGCAGCTGACGCTGCCGGGTGTCGCGGACGTCTACCAGGGCACCGAGACGGCGACGATCGGGCTGGTCGACCCGGACAACCGCAGGCCGGTCGACGTCGCGCCCCTCGCGGCTGCGCTCGCGCGGCTGGACGAGGGCCAGCGTCCCACCGATCTCGGTGACGAGAAGCTGCGGCTGACCTCGACGCTGCTGCGTCTGCGCAGGTCCGAGCCGGACGCCTTCGTCGGCACGCGCGCCGGCTACGCCGCTCTTCCCACGACGACAGGTCACGCCTTCGCGTTCATGCGCACGCTCGACGGCGACCCCTGCGTGTGCACCGTCGTCACCCGACTGCCGGTCGCGCTCGCATCGACCGGCGGCTGGGCGTCCCACACGGTGGTGCTGCCCGAGCCGCCCGACGGGCGGCGCTGGCGGGACGTCGTCGACGGCGCCGAGCACGACGGCGGGCCCGTCCCGCTCGCCGACCTCCTCAGCGCCTCCCCCGTGGCGGTTCTCAGCCTGGCCTGAGGACGCCGTCGGCCGACGGCGGTCGTATGCCCTACCGTCGTCGGTGATGACTTCCGCACCGCCCACCACCGTGCCGATCGCGGTCTGGGCCCCGCACGCGACGAGCGTCGACCTCGTCGCCGAGGGCGACCAGACCCCGCTCACCCCCACCGCCGACGGGTGGTGGGAGCACGCCGCCGGCCTGCCGCACGGGACCGACTACGCCTTTCGGCTCGACGGCGAGGGCCCGTACCCCGACCCACGCAGCGCGCACCAGCCCGCCGGCGTGCACGGCCCGTCGCGGGCGTTCGACGCGACGGCCCACGCCTGGCGGGATGACGACTGGCAGGGCGTCGACGTCCGCGGCGCCGTGATCTACGAGCTCCACGTCGGCACGTTCACCGACGCCGGCACGCTCGACGCCGCCGTCGAGCGGCTCGACCATCTCGCCGATCTCGGCGTCGACATCGTCCAGCTGATGCCCGTCGCGGCCTTCCCCGGCCAGCGCGGGTGGGGCTACGACGGCGTCGCGCTCTACGCCGTCCACGACGCGTACGGCGGACCGGCCGCCTTGCAACGGTTCGTCGACGCCGCGCACTCCCGCGGGCTGGGTGTCGCCCTGGACGTCGTCTACAACCACCTCGGACCCGACGGTAACTACCTGGGCCTCTTCGGGCCCTACTTCACCGAGGCGCACCACACGCCGTGGGGCGCCGCCGTCAACCTCGACCACGACGGTTCCGCGCACGTGCGCGCCTTCGTCATCGAGAACGCGCGGCGCTGGTTCCGCGACTTCCACGTCGACGCGCTGCGTCTGGACGCCGTCCACGAGCTCCGCGACGACTCCCCCACCCACCTCCTCGCCGAGCTCTCGACGTCGGTGGCGGACCTCGCGACCGATCTCGGCCGTCCGCTCGGTCTCATCGCCGAGTCCGACCTCAACGACATCGTCATGGTCACCCCGGTGGCGGACGACGGGCTCGGCATGACGGCGCAGTGGGACGACGACATCCACCACGCCATCCACGCGTTCCTCAGCGGCGAGCGGCACGGCTACTACGCCGACTTCGGCAGCATGGACACCCTTGTCGAGGCGCTCCAGCAGGTCTTCGTCCACAACGGCACGTTCTCGAGCTTCCGCGGCCAGGTGTGGGGCGCCCCGGTGCCCGACGACGTCTCGCGCCATCGGTTCGTCGTCTCGACCTCCACCCACGACCAGGTCGGCAACCGCGGCCTCGGCGACCGCCCGACCGAGGGCCTGTCCGCGGGTCAGACTGCGATCGGCGCGGCGCTGCTGCTCACCACGCCGGTCACCCCGATGCTGTTCATGGGCGAGGAGTGGGCGGCGCGCACGCCGTTCCGGTTCTTCACCGACTTCGAGGACGCCGATCTCGCGCAGGCGGTCCGCGAGGGCCGAGCAAGGGAGTTCGGAGAGCACGGGTGGGAGGCGATCTACGGCCCCGACGCCGAGTCGCCCGACCCGCAGTCCGAGGACACGTTCACGAGCAGTCGGTTGGACTGGTCCGAGCAGGACCTGCCCGGCCAGGCGCGCCACCTCGCGTGGGTGCGAGCGCTGATCGCGCTGCGCCGGCTCCACCCCGATCTGCGCAACGGCGACACCGGGTCGATGTCGATCTCCTCCGACCCGGCCGAGGGGTGGCTCGTCCTGCACCGTGGTGCCGTGGACGTGCTGGTCAACACCGCCGACCGCGAGATCGCGATCCCTCTCACGGACGGCTCTGCGGTCTCGGAGGGCCGGCGTGTGGTGCTCGCCTCCTGGGAGCCGCGCTCAGCGCCGGTCGCGGGCACGACGATCCGGATGGCTCCGCACGACGTGCTCATCCTCGATCGTGCCCGCGACGACGAACCTCGCCGCTGACGCTCCTCAGCTCGACGACGCGGGCGGAGTCAGGTCGATCGGCTGTCCGTAGGTGTCCGGCATCTTGAACCCCGGGAACAGGTCCATCTTGGGCGACACGAACGCCTGCGCCGTGGCGGCGGCCTCCTGGGCGTTCGCCGATCCCAGCGTGACCGACTGACGCGACCGGTCGAGCGCGTCCCACGCCGCGGTGCCGACCGGGAGGGGCGGCCGCGACGTCGACGATCCCATCATGTCCGCGAAGAACTGGGCCTTCGGGTTGTAGGTGCCGTCCGCGAGCGTCTGCAGGTACGTCGGCAGGCTGCCGAGCTGGGGCACGACGATGCTCTGCCCCGGGTTGGAGGCGTAGAACTTGAGGAACTCCCACTTCTTGCGCGTCACCTCGGTGCCCTTGGGGAACACGAGACCGAACCCGCCGGACCACGTGTAGGTGGGGTCGCCTTCGTTCCAGACGGGCAGCCATGTCCACCGCAGGTCGAGATCGGGGGCGTACTTCTCGTTGCCCTGGATCTGCCACGGACCGGTGGGCGTCATCACGAGCTGCTGCCCGAACAGCGCCGTCTGCGCCGGGGGTGCGTTCGGTGGCTGGTAGGTGGCGAAGAACGCGTCGACCCGTGCGTACGGGAAACGCTCGACCCACTCGGCGTAGAGCTCGTAGACCGTCAGCCACTCGGGGCTGTCGAGCGTGGTCGACGTAGTGGCGTTGTCGTAGACCTGCGCCCCCACGCCGAACGCGTAGGTGTACGGCGAGCCGCCCTGGTCGAGCCAGGGAGCGAACCCGAAACGTGTGTAGTTGCCGTTCCCGTCGGTCTCGACGCAGGCCTCGGCGATCTCCGCCATCTCGTCCCAGGTCAGCACGTGCTGCTCAGGGTCGAACATGTCGAGGTCGAGACCGATCTCCTGCACGAGCTCGGCGTTGTAGAGGATGCCGCGTGCGTCCGTCGAGGTCGGCAGGCCGTAGAGCTTGCCGTCGTAGGTCACCTCGTCGACGGCGAAGCTGATCCACTGCTTGCGGAACTCCTCGACACTGACGCCCTCGAACTCCTCGATGTAGGGGTCCAACGGCTCCAGCAACCCGATCGAGGCGCTCTGCACGGTGTTGAAGCGGTCGATCCACCACACGTCCGGAGCGGTGCCGCCGCGCACGGCCGTGATGATCTGGCTCATGTCCCCGGCGCCGCTGGAGGGCACCTGCGAGATCGCGACGCGCGTCCCCTCGCCCTCCGGCGTCTGCGTGAAGGCGTCGACGACGGCCTGGTCCTTGTCGGCGTCGGCGGCGCCCAGACCCCAGTACCGGATGACGTCCGGGTCGTTCGAGACCTGGTTGGCGCACGACGGGAGAGCGATCGCGACCGTTCCCGCCCCCGCGAGCTGCAGGAACGTCCGACGCTTCATGGAATCGGTCACTTGAAGCCTCCCAGGGTGATGCCGCGGATGAAGTAGCGCTGGAACACGAAGAACAGGATGATCAGCGGCAGGATCACGAGCACCGACGCCGCCATCAGCTGGTTGAAGGACACGTCCTGCGCGTTGACGCTGCGGAAGGTCTGCAGACCGATCGACAGCGTCTGCACGCGCTGGTCCTGCAGGTAGATCAGCGGCCCCATGAAGTCGTTCCAGGCGCCGACGGCGGAGAAGATCGCCACTGCGGTGAGCGCCGGCCGCGCCGTCGGGAACACGAGCTTCCAGAGGATGCGCCACTCCGAGGCGCCATCGACGCGGGCCGCGTTGAGCATGTCCACGGGGATCTGCAGCAGGAACTGCCGCAGCAGGAACGTGAAGAACGCGGAAGCGAACATCGCGGGCAGGATCAGCGGGAACAGCGTGTTCACCAGGCCGAGGCGCGCCCACATGTCGAACATCGGGATCAGCGTCACCGGGAACGGCAGGAACAGCGTCGCGATGACGACGTAGAACACCTTGTTCCGACCCGGCCAGTCGATGCAGGCGAAGCCGTACGCCACGATGAAGTTCGACACCACGGCGAGCAGCACGACACTGACCGTGATGATGGCCGAGTTCGCGAAGAACTGCAGGAACGGCATCGCCGTCACGGCTTCGACGTAGTTGCCGAAGTCCCAGCTCTGCGGCCAGAACGTCGGCGGGAAGAGCGCGAGCTCCTCGTCGGACTTGAGCGACGACAGGATCATCCAGTAGAGCGGCAGCAGGAACAGCAGGCTCATGACGATCATGACGATGCGCGAGATCAGGGCGGACTGCCAGCTCGCCTTCGAGCCGTCCTGATGGCGACCGTAGTCGGCGCGGTCGGCGGCCTTCTCGTCCACCTGGTAGCTGGGTGCGTTGGTGCTCAGTGCCACGTCAGGCTCCTTCCGGTCGGGCGCGTGCTCATGCGGCGTTGACGTCGTAGTTCACGAAGCGGCGCGAGAGGAAGAAGATCAGGAGCGCCAGCCCCATGCCGACCAGGAACAGCATCACCGCGAGCGCAGAGGCGTACCCCAGCTCGGCGAAGCCGAAGGCGTTGCGGTAGAGGTACATCATGTAGAAGAGCGCCCCGGAGTCGGGACCACCGGTGCCGTTGGTCACGATGAAGGCCTCGGTGAAGACCTGCAGGGCACCCGAGACGCCGGTGATGAGGTTGAACAGGATCACCGGGCTCAGCAGCGGCAGCGTGATCGACAGGAACTGCCGACCGCGGCTCGCACCGTCCACGCGCGCCGCTTCGTAGAGGGTGCGCGGGACGTTCCGCAGCCCGGCGAGGAAGATCAGTGCGGCGTTGCCGGCGCCCAGCTGGGCCATCAGCACGATCGCGATCTTGATCCCCGTGGGATCGCCGAGCAGGTTGACGTCGGCACCGCCGAACGGCCGGATCAGCTGGTTGAAGAAGCCGAACTGGGGGTTGAGGAAGACGATGAAGATGAACGACATCGCGAACGCCGGGATCAGCGACGGCATGTAGAAGATCGTCCGGAACAGCGCGACCTCCCGCACGTTGCGGTTCATCGCCAGTGCGAGCACGAGAGCGACGACGAGGCCGATCGGGACGGCGAGCACGGCGTAGAAGGCCGTGTTGCCCACGGCCTTGCTGACCAGCGGGTCGGCGATCGCCGAGGCGTAGTTCTGCCAGCCGACCCACGTGGGAGAGAGCAGACCGGAGTACCGCGTGAAGCTGAGGATGAACGAGTACGTCACCGGGTAGACCACGAACACCAGCAGCCCGATGATCCAGGGCGAGATGAACATCAGCCCCAGCCGCAGGTTCCGCTTCTGCGTGACGGTGAACCCGCGCTTGCCTCGCTCGGCGGCGCGCTGAGGGCGATCAGGTGGGCCAGAACCTGCGCTTGTGCGTTCGTCGACGGTCGTTGTACCGGTCATGGTGTCCCTTGCGACTCGGCGGCCACTGTGCCGCACCTGGATCCCGGGCTCGACCATCATGGACTAAACCGGATCAGTAAGTCACGACATCCACGCAGAAATCTCGCTGACCTGCGACAACGCCGTGTCGTCGGCCCGGCTGCCGGGCTCGCCGGCCGATCAGGTGGCTGGTGACGTCAGCTTCTCCCGCAGGGCGAGCACGGTGCGCCAGTTGCGTGCCGTGGCGAGGTGCTGGCCCGCGGCCTTGCTCCGTCCGAGCTTGGTGGCCAGCGTGCTGCGTCCCATCCCGTTCGGCAGGTGCAGGTAGAGGACCCTCCCGACCACGGTGAGGTCGTCGTCGGAGCCGGCCTCGCGCATCTCGTCGCGAAGCCTCTCGGCCGCGGACCGTTGCGCCGCCGAGTACGGCTCCTGCGCGATCACGGCATGGAGCTTGGTGCCGTCGGTCTGGTCCGGGTACGGGTTGCCGTCGACGACGTCGTCCCACTGCGCCGCCGACAGCACGACGACCACCGGCTCGATCCCGGCGCGCGCGCTGATCGACGCGCGCAGGTCGGTGGCGAGCGTCGCTGCCGAGGGTCGCCCTGCCGCGGTGAAGACGACGTTCCCGGACTGCACGTACGTGGCCACGTCGTCGTGCCCCAGGTCCTCGACGGCGGCACGCAGGTCGGCCATCGAGATCCGCACACCACCCACGTTGACCCCGCGCAGCAGTGCGACCTGACGTGTCATGGCAGCCATCCTGGACCCGGCGTCGGTGCCCCGCCATAGGTTGGTGCCATGCCCACGCTGTTCACCCGCATCATCGACGGCGAGATCCCCGGCCGGTTCGTGTGGTCCGACGACGTCTGCGTCGCGTTCCTCACGATCGGACCGCTGCAGCTCGGGCACACGATGGTCGTGCCTCGTCGCGAGGTGGACCAGTGGGTCGACCTCGACCCGACGACGGCGGCGCACGTGCTCGACGTCGCCCGGCTGATCGGCCTCGCCCAGCGCGAGGAGTTCGGCGCCGCTCGGATCGGTCTGCTGATCGAGGGGTACGAGATCCCCCACGCGCACATCCACGTCTGGCCGAGCCGCTGCTGGGCCGACTTCGACCCCCACAACGTGCTGACCGACGTCTCCGACGCCGCCATGGACGAGGCCGCCGCGCGGCTGCGCACCAGGCTGGCGGCGCACGGGCACGCCCAGGCGAGCGCGTCCGCCGCCCGTCCGTCAGAAGGAGTGTCATGAGTGATCTCGCGATGTCGCACGCCGAGCAGGACGCATTCCTGACCGAGGTGCGGGTCGGAGTGCTCGGAGTCGCCCGACCCGATGCTCCGCCGTCGTTGACCCCCGTCTGGTACCGCTACACCGATGGCGTCGTCGAGATCGTCACGGCCGGATCGACGGCGAAGCTCGCCCTGCTGCGCGAAGCGGGCTCGGCCTCGCTGTGCGTCCAGCAGGAGCAGCCCCCGTACCGCTACGTGACCGTCGAGGGTCCGGTCGAGGTCACGGCGACGCCGGACGGTCTCGTCGAGACGATCGCCTCCCGCTACCTCGGTGATGACGAGGGCCGGGCCTACGCGTCCGGACCCGGGCAGCAGGACGACACCCTGATCAGGCTGACCGTCACGACCCGTCGCTCGATCGACTTCTCCAAGCTCGGCTGACTCACGTCGGCAGCCGCAGCTCGGTCGACTCCCCCACCGCGACGTACCCGAGCCGCGCGTACAGCGCGTTCGACGTCGGGTTGTCGAGATCGGTGTAGAGGCACACTCGCGCGCCTTCCGCGGTGAGGCGGGCCGAGATCGCCGCGACGGCCGCAGCCGCGTATCCGCACCCGCGTCGGTCAGGAGGTGTGTACACCGGACCCACTCTCGCCACCCCCAGGTGCGGGCCGCTCGTCCCGAGCACGTGAACAGGCGCGCCCTCGCCGTCCTCCCAGACCCACAGACCGCCGCGCTCGATCCGCGCCAGCACCTCCGCACGGTCGGGGCTCGCTTGAGGGCTGGTGCCAGGTGCCCGGCCTGCCTGCTCGTCCGCCTCCCTCATGAACGCCGACAGCCACTCGACCAGCAGCCCGGCCTCGTCCTCATCGGGCGCTCGGAGCCCGCCACCCGGCGTCTCGGGGGTGACCAGCGAGGCCAGGACGTGCAGGCGCAGCCGCAGCCGACCGTCCAGCCTCGTGTCGTCCGACGAGACACCGGTGATCTGAGCGAACAACCGCTCGGCGGTGGGCGAGCTGCCGTAGACGGCCGTCACCGGCTCGCCACGGTCGATGACGGCTCGAGCGAGTGCATCGGCGGCGTCATCGCGCATGGGCAGCACGTAGACGGGGTACGGCTCGAAGGTGGCCGTCCGCATCGCCACACCGATCACGCGATCGCCGTCGTTCACGGTGGAGAACCATCGATACGGGCCCGTAGCCGGGCTGAGACCGTCCCGAACCCTGGTCGCGGCCGTCGTGACGACGGAGGCGACCACGGGATCGGCGCTCAGGAACTCGTGGGCCGTCTCCAAGAACGAACCCGCGTCCTCGACGATGGTGACGGTGTGGCTCATGTCCCGATTGTGCCGCCCTGGGAGACTGCCTCGGTGACCCTGCAGTGGAGCCCGCTTCGACCGATCGACGTCCCCGCGCTCGCCGCGCTCGTCAACGCGGCGACGGAGGCCGACGAGGCGGGTCGGCCGATCCCGGAGTCCGCGTTCGCCGAGGATCTGAGTGCCCCGCGGTTCGACCCGACGACGGACACCGTCGCGGTGTGGGACGGCGACCGACTCGTCGCAGCAGGCTCGGTCTCGGCGATCTCCGAACCGGTCGACGGCCGCGCAATGATCCGGGTGGTCGGGCACGTGCACCCCGAGCACCGGCGTCGCGGCATCGGCCGTGCGCTGCTCACCCGTCTGGAGACGCGCGCCGTCGAGCTCGCGCAGGAGCGACTCCCCGGGCTCCCGGTGCGCTTGCGCGGCTCGGGCGGCGTCCCCGGGTCGAGCACGCAGCGTCTGCTCGAGGCCGCCGGGTACGTGCGGGACAACTCCTTCGTCACCATGGAGATCTCGCTGTCGGCCTGGCGCGACCCTGGCACCATGACCGACGTCCTGCCGCTCGACGACGCTCGGCAGCGCGCCGCACGCGATGCCCACAACGACGCGTTCCGTGACCATCGGAACGCCAGCGACGTCCCCGAGGACGTGTGGGAGCACTGGGTGTCGGGGTCGACGAACCGCCAGGACCTGGGCCGAGTCGTGCTCGACGACGACGACCGCGTGCTCGCCTACGCGCTGGTGAGCGAGCATCAGTCCGGGGTCGCGCACATCGAGCTCGTCGGCACCCGGCGCGAGGCCCGCGGGCGCGGCCTCGGCCGTGCCGTGCTCGTCGGCGCGGTCCGTGCCGCACGCGACGCGGGCCTCGACGTCGCCGAGCTCGAGGTCGACTCGACCAGCCCGACGAGGGCGGATCGGCTCTACGCATCCGTCGGCTTCGTGGCCGTCCGCACGATCACGCGTTACCAGCGCGACATACCGCGCGACTAACGTCGATGCCCATCGACGACGGAGGTCACGTGAGCAGCGGCACGCAGACGGACGACCAGCGCTTCATGGCGCTGGCCGTGGAGCAGGCACGCATCGGGTGGGAGGAGGGCGGCATCCCGATCGGTGCGGCCCTGGTCCGCGACGGCGAGGTGCTCGCCGTCGGGCGGAACCGCCGGGTCCAGATGGGCAGCGCCATCAGGCACGGCGAGACGGACTGTCTCGAGAACGCCGGCCGGCTGACCGCGTCGGTCTACCGCGGCAGCGTGCTCTACACGACGCTGTCGCCCTGCTACATGTGCGCCGGCACCGCGCTCCTGTACGACATCCCCCGCATCGTCATCGGCGAGAACCGCACCTTCTCGACGTCGGAGGACTGGCTCCGCAGCCACGGCGTCGAGCTGACCGTGCTCGACGACCCCGACTGCCTCGGGCTCATGGAGCGCATGATCGCCGAGCGACCCGAGCTGTGGGCCGAGGACATCGGAGAGGAACCCTCATGACCACGACCGACCGGTCGGCGACGACCACCGCGGACGTCGATCCCGACTACCCGATGACGCCGGTGCCGGCCCGCTCCCACAAGTCGCTGTGGTCGCTGCTCGTCGTGCTGCTGGGGTTCACGGTGTTCACCCCGACGATGCTCGCGGGCGCCTCGCTCGGGCCGGCCTTCGCGTTCGGCCCGCTGCTCGGGGTCATCGTCGCCGGATCGGCGATGCTCGGTGTCTACGTGGCCGTCATGGGGTACGTCGGCTCGAGGACCCGGCTCACCACGGTGATGATGGCGCGCTACGCGTTCGGTAGCCGCGGCTCCAAGCTGGCGTCGTTCCTGCTGGGCGGCACCCAGGTGGGCTGGTACGGCGTCGTCGTCGGGACGATCGGCGACCTCACCGCGCAGGCGCTCGGGTGGCAGGACCAGCCGGTCGCGCGCGGGCTGCTGATCGTCGTGCCGAGCGCCCTCATGTGCGCGACAGCGCTGCGCGGCTACAAGGGGATGTACCTCGCCTCGGCGATCGCGACCCCGCTCGCCCTGGTGCTCGCGTTCTGGGTGGCGGCGCGCTCGGTGTCCGAGGTGGGCGGGCTGTCCGCCCTGTTCGCCCAGGAGCCGACGGCGCAGATCAGCATCGCGGTCGCGATCACCACGGTCGTCGGCACGTTCGTCTCGGCCGGCACCCAGGTGCCGAACTGGACGCGGTTCGCGAAGACGGGCAGGGACGCCGTCGTCGCGTGCGTCGCGGCGTTCTTCATCGGCAACGGCCTGATGATCGTGTTCGGTGCCATCGGCGCGGTGGCGTTCGGGATCGGCGACTACGTGGAGATCCTCTACGCGCTGGGGCTCGTCGTCGCGGGCGTGGTGCTGCTGTTCGGCAACCTGTGGACCACGAACACCGACACCGCGTACGCGTTCGGCGTTGCCGGGGCCGAGATGTTCGACCGGCCCACCAAGACGCCGTTCATCATCGGCGGCACGATCATCGCCACCCTGCTGGCGCTGTTCGGGATCCAGAACCATCTCATCGACTACCTGGGCCTGCTCGGCACCTTCATCCCGCCGGTCGGCGGGGTGATCATCGCCGACTACCTCCGACGCCGTCGGCACGGCCTCCCGCCGCTGACGAGCCTGCCCCGGTTCGACGTCCGCAACCTGGTCGCCTACGCGGTGGCGGGTGCCGCCGCCTACGCGTCCTCCGTGCTCGAGATCGGGATCCCTCCGGTGATCGGCGTGATCGTCGCCATGGCGCTCGTGCTCGTGCTGCCGCGGCCGACGGAGCCGGCCGGTGCGACGAACGCGAGCAGCGGGACCGCATAGGCTCCTCGCATGCCGACGATCATCCTGCTGACCGAGGAGGCGCTGCGTCCGTCCGATGTCGAGAACATCCGGACGCTGCACGGCGAGGAACCGCTGACGATCACGGTGCTCGTGCCTGCCGACACCGAGCGCAACGTCGTTGCCGACTTCATCGACCGCCTCAGCCTGTTCGAGCTCCGCGCCGCCTGGGACGCCGTCACCGAGAAGGAGGACGACGCCGAGGCTCGCCAGGAGGCGAGCGCCGCCCTGGAGCAGACGATCGCGGCGCTCACCGCAGCGGGCGCGACAGCGTCGGGCACCGTCGTCGCCGACGACCCCCTGCCGGCGCTCACCCAGGCGGTCGCGAACGCGGAGGTCGACGAGGTCATCGTCGTGACCCGCCCCCACGCCGTCGAGGACACCTTCCACCAGGACTGGGCCTCCCGCGCCCGCGAGAGTCTCGGTGTCCCCGTGCTCCACTTCTACACGGGCACCAACCTGCTCGGTTAGCGCGACCAGCGTGCTGTGCGCTGCTGATCCACCAGAGGGATCACGAACGCACACGAAGCGCTCACGCGCATCGAGGACACGGCACGGTCGCACCCGGCCAGCCCCGCTCGCGCAAGAGGGTCGCGAGCAGCGAGGCGGTCCGGCACCCGTGGGTGAAGACCAGGCCGTACGTCAGGCGCGCCGTCCGGACATCCGCCGCCGCCAGCTCCGCGAGGTCGCGCAGAGCGTCGGCATGGCGAGCGGCGGCGCTGCCGTGAAAGGCGAGTCCGTCCAGCTCGATCGCGAGCGCGTACTTCAGGTGACGCACGTCCTGCAGGGTCACGCGACCGGTACTGACACTGCGGTGCTGTCGGCGCCCGCGCGGAAGTCCGTGCGGAACCTCGACACGCTGGCGGTATCCGCGCTCGAGAACGGAACAGACCCCGTCGCGGGCATCGGTGACCATGTCGTGGATGACCCGCCGGCCCTGCACTCGCTGACGTGAACTCAACGCATCGAGCACTCTGAGTTCCGTGGTCGAGCGTGATGCCAACGTTCGAGACAGCACGGCGAACGCACCAGCCACGTCATCGCCCGCGACACGAGCCGACATGACGTCGATGAGCGCGTGCTCTACCCGCACCCGCGGTGGTGAGCGTTGCCAGAGCACGCGGCCATCGATGTCGACGATCCTGCGATCCTGCGGACGGCGGTTCCCGATGGCAGCTGCACAGCGCGCCCGTGTGCGACGGCGACGTGCACCATCGCCGGCGGGTCGCCCGGCAGCACCGACTCGTCGGAGAGGGCCGCCGGCCAGGCCGCCAGGACAGCGGTCCATTCCCGTTGCCGCCGTGTCAGGGGTCCGTTGTGGTGGACGAAGATCCCTGGGTGCACGCGGGTGAGGTCACGCCGTCGCAGCATCCGCTTGAGATCGTGCGGATGCCAGCCCAGATCCATCAGCTGGCGCCGAGTGATCACGCCGTCCTGGCGTGCCAGCATCAGCGTCAGCTCGCGGCGTTGGTCCTCCACGTGGACAGGATGCGCCGCACAGCCCGGCACCCGACGGGCAGCGCAGCCGCTGCTGTGGACAGGAGTGCATCGGCGCGAACCTGTGGACAACACCCTCGTGTGCGCTCGTGGTCCGTGGGGTGGACCAGGAGCGCACACGAACGTCAGCGCGGGGTGACGCGCAGCCAGCGGAGTCCGTGCGGTGGGAGCGGGAGCGACGCGGTCAGATCGACGGTGCGGTCGTCGACGAGATCGTGCGCTCGTGCCTCGAACCCGCTGAACCGTTCGGGCGCGAGGATGACCGGCTCGTCGGCGACGTTGGCCAGCACGAGCACACGCGGCTCCTGCTCGCTCGTGCCCGGGCGCTGGAACGCGACGACCGAGCGGTGCGGGGTCCAGAACGGGATCAGCCGGCCGCCCGCCAGTTCCGGTGTCGAGCGCCGGACCTCGACGAGCCGGCGCAGCCGGGTGTAGACACGCCCGGCGACCGTTCGCGGGTCGTCCCGGTCGGCGTAGGCCTGGGCGGGCCGGAACGGCCGGTGGACCCAGCGGGAGTCGCCGGCCTCGTCGGGCCGCTCGAGGTAGGAGTGGTCGTTGAGCTGGCCCACCTCGTCGCCGAGGTAGATCAACGGGACTCCGCCGGTCGAGAACGCCAGCCCGTAGGCGAGGACCACCCGATCGATCCCCGACGTCGCGTGCTGCTCCACACCGGCGAGCGACGCCGTCGTCCCGGCGATCCGGGCATCGCCCGTCCGCGGGTTCTCCTGGAAAGGCAGACCGCTGGAGAACGATCCCGGGAACCGGCCCACGTAGAAGTCGTTGAGGAATCGGCGGTGCGTATAGCCGTCGATGCCCAGGGAGGCGGCGTCGCCGTCGTCGAAGGTCCAACCGATGTCGTCGTGACTGCGCACGTAGTTCACCCACGCCGTGCCCTCCGGAAGCGCGTGGCGCTGCTCGAGCGCGAGGTTCAGCATCGATGCGTCCCGGGTGGCCAGCGCCTCCCACGTCAGCGCCATCTGCAGGGGGTTGTACGAGAGCTGGCACTCCCCCGGCGACACGTAGGCGACGACCTCGTCGGGGTGCACGATCGCCTCGGACTTGAAGAGCACGCCCGGCGCCGCCATCCGCAGCACGGCGTTGAACGCCTGCAGCAGCAGGTGGGCCTCCGGCAACGACTCGCACGCAGTGCCGAGCCGCTTCCAGATGAACGCCACCGCGTCCATCCGCAGCAGCTCCACACCCTGGTTCGCGAGGAACAGCATCTCCCCCGCCATCGCCCGGAACACCGCCGGGTTGGCGTAGTTGAGGTCCCACTGGAAGTGATAGAAGGTCGACCAGATCCAGCGCCCGTCCGGCAGCTGCACGAACGACCCGGCGTGGTCGTCGGGGAAGATCTCGCGTGTCGTCCGCTCGTAGGCGTCCGGCATCGTCCGGTCCGGGAAGATCAGGTAGAAGTCGGAGTAGTCGACGCCGTCGACCACCTCGCCCGCGACCGCCCGCCGCGCCCACACGTGCTCGTCGCTGGTGTGGTTGAAGATGAAGTCGACGACCAGGGAGATCCCTGCGGCACGAAGCTCGCCGGCGAGCTCGCGCAGGTCCGTCATCGAGCCGAGCGCCGGGTCCACGTCCCGGTAGGACGACACGGCGTAACCGCCGTCGTTGTTGCCCTCGGGCGAGGCGAACAGCGGCATGAGATGCAGGTAGGTCAGCCCGAGCTCGCGGAAGTAGCCGATCTGGTCCCGCACCCCCGCCAGCGTGCCCGCGTAGCGGTCGACGTAGCAGACCCCGCCCAGCATCCGGTGGTCGAGGAACCATGCCGGGTCGGCCTCGCGTGTGGTGTCGAGCGCCCGGAGGTCCGACGGTCGCTCCAACCACGCTCGTGCCGCCAGTGCGACGACCGAGGCGAGCGACTCGAACGCATCCTCCCGGTCGCCGTAGACCTCGCCGAAGAGGCGGTGCAGGGTCGGGAAGTGCTCGGCGAACCGCGTCGCGAACGTCTCGTCGGGCGCCGGCACCATCGCGCGGATCCGGTCGGCGTCGAGCAGGACGGATCGGTTCAGTGAGCTCACGCGCTCAATCTAGAAGGGCCTCAGGCGTGCCACTGCCGGAACTTGCGCACCTGGTTGACCATCGCGGTGACGATGTACATCCACCGGCGCGGGCTGCGTTCCGCGCGGTAGTAGTAGGCGTTCGTGACCTCGCCACGGCGCCACAGCTCGCGCACGCGCGCCCAGGTCGGCGCGGAGACGTACCGCCGCAGCAGCGCGAGCGGCACCACCGTGAACAGGTGCTCCCGAGTACCCACCACGGGCGCGCCCGACGGCGGCTCGCCGGCCACGTACGCGTCGCCGTACATGCGGGCGACGTTGTGACCGGCGGCGGTGACGGCGTAGCCGCTGCGGCCGACGCGGGGGTTGAGCTCGAGGAACCGGTACCGGCCGTCGCGGGGGTCGCGCTTGAGGTCCAGGTTCGCGAATCCGGTCCACCCGACGTGCTCCAGGAGGCGGCGGGCGCCCTCGACCGCCTCCGTGGACACGGCTGCGTCGGGGGCGGGCCCGGTGATCTGCGCGACGGAGTTGCCCAGCCCGTTCGGCGTCGCCTCCTCCAGCAGCACCTGGCCGAACAGCAGGAACCTCACCACGCCGTCGGGTCCGCAGAAGGCGTTGACGGCGGCCATGTCCTCGTCGGCCCCCGGGATGCGCTCCTGCACGACGACCTCGCCGCCGAAGCCGGCCGTGGCCATCGTGTCGAGCAGACCCGTGAGCTCGCCGACGTCGGCGACGTAGGCCACCTTGCGCTTCCCCTCGAACGAGACCTCGTGGAACTGCGCCGACGACGACGCCTTGACGACGGCGGGGAAGGTCAGGTCCTCCGCGGCGGCCTCGTGGGAGTCGTGCCCGACACGGATGACGCGGGTGCGCGGGTGCGCCAGGTCGAGCTCGGCGCACAGTCGGCTGAAGCCGGCCTTGGTCGTGACCTGCTCCATCGTCGTGGCATCGGCGTAGGGCACGATCACGTCGGGCCCGAGCCGGTCGCGCACACGGACCAGGGCGTGCACGGCGTGGTCAGCGCTGCCGAGCACCAGGTGCGGGACGCCCGGCTGCTCCGACGCGACGGCGGCGACCGCCCGGGCGAGCGTGGCGTCGTCGTCGAGCCCGGGCACGACACGCAGATCGACGGCGACGCTGTGCGCCACCGGGCCCGTCGCGACACCGGCCAGCACCACCGTGCGCACCCCGTAGGCCTCGTGGAACGCCCGCGCCGAGCCGTAGGCGCCGATGTCGCCACCCACGACGACGGGGCGGAGCGCGGGCGGCGAGGGGTCGGTCGACATGGACAGCGAGCCTAGTGAGGCACCGGGCGAGGTCGAGCTCCACCGTTCATCGCGGCGACCTCCACGCGGCGTGGCTTCGGTGCGCCTGGGGGTGTCACCGCCTAGCCTGTGCGGGTGGACTCTGCGCAGCAGCCGCCGCGGACCCCAGAGCAGGGGCGCGATGCCGTCGCGCCGCCCGACTTCGAGGCAGCGCTGCTGAGCCTGCGCGGCCACCGGATGCGCCCGGAGCTGCACCTGGAGGAGGTGCCGGCCCCGACGCGGATCGCGCCGTACGCGCTCGCGCTGACCGGCGAGGTCAACCGGACCCGGGATCCCGACGACCTCATGGGCTCGGGCCGGTTCGTCGTGCTCCACGACCCGGAGGGTCAGGAGGCGTGGAACGGGGAGTTCCGCGTGATCGTCATGGCACGAGCCCGGATGGAGCCGGAGGTCGGTCAGGATCCGATGCTGGGCGAGGTCGGGTGGGCGTGGCTCACCGACGCGCTGGCCGAGACCGACGCGGATCACCACTCGCTCTCGGGCACGGTCACCCGCGTGCTCTCGGAGACCTTCGGCGGTCTGGAGCTGCGGGGCGGCGAGGTCGAGATCGAGATCCGTGCCTCGTGGTCCCCCGGCACCACCGATCTGGCACCTCACCTGCGTGCCTGGGCCCTGCTGCTGTCGCAGGTGAGCGGGCTGCCCCCGATGCCCGACAACGTGAGCATGCTGAGCCGCCGCCGATGACCGATGTCGAGGCCGCAGCGGAGGAACACCCGCTGCAACCGCTGCTCGCGCCTGCCGACGGCGTCCCCGACGTCGTCGGCACGCCCGAGGCGCTCGCCGAGGTGGTGCGGGCCATGTCGTCCGGGACCGGGCCGGTCGCCGTCGACGCCGAGCGCGCCTCCGGCTTCCGCTACGGCCAGCGCGCCTACCTCGTGCAGCTCCGACGTGAGGGGGCCGGCACCGCTCTCATCGACCCGATCCCGCTGGGCAGCCTCGGCGCGCTGTCCTCGGCGCTCGACGGCGTCGAGTGGGTCCTGCACGCCGCGAACCAGGACCTGCCGTGCCTGGCCGAGATCGACATGGCTCCGAGCTCGCTCTTCGACACCGAGCTCGCCGGTCGTCTGCTGGGTCTGGAGCGGGTGGGGCTCGGCCCCATCGTCGAGGCGGAGCTCGGGCTGAGCCTGGCGAAGGAGCACTCGGCCGCCGACTGGTCCACCCGCCCGCTTCCCGAGGCGTGGCTGCGGTACGCCGCCCTCGACGTCGAGGTCCTCGTGGAGCTGCGCGACGTGCTCGAGGCCAAGCTCGACGCCGCGGGCAAGCTCGAGTGGGCACGGCAGGAGTTCGAGGCCGTGCGCCTCGCGCCGCCACCGGCCCCCAAGCCCGAGGCGTGGCGTCGGGGCGCGCACGTGATCCGCGACCAGCGCGGTCTCGCCGTCGTGCACGAGCTCTGGAAGGTCCGCGAGGAGGTGGCGCGCAAGGCCGACATCGCACCGGGTCGGATCCTGTCGGTCGACGCCATGGTCGCCGCAGGCCGCGTCAAGCCACGCACGATGGAGCAGCTCGCCGGGATGCGCGAGTTCAAGAACCGTGGCGCCGCTCGCCGGCTGCGCACCTGGTCGGAGACCATCAGCCGGGCGCTCGCCCTGCCGGAGAGCGCACTGCCGCCGCGGCGACCGCCCACGCCGCCCGGCACCATCCCCGCGCCGCGCTCGTGGCGCGAGCGCGACCCGGAGGCGGCCGCCCGCCTGGAGATCGTCAAGGCCGTGGTGCGCGCCCGTGCGGACGAGGTCTCGCTCCCCCAGGAGAACCTGCTGACCCCGGAGTTCCAGCGCCGACTCGCCTGGTCGCCGCCGTCGCCCGCCGACGAGCACGGCATCGGCGACCTGCTGCTCGAGCTGGGTGCGCGCCCGTGGCAGGTGGAGCAGGTCGCGGGCAGGATCGCCGCCGGCTTCGCCGACCCGTCCTCCGTCCCGCAGCCGGACACGGTAGGCTCCGACTCAGATACCTAGTACCGCCGGTACCACGATCAACGGGTCGAGGTCGCCGCGGGGAACCTGGAGGCGGCGATGCCCATGCTCGGTCGTGACGTAGTCCTGGTCGACGCGGTCCGGTCACCTTTCGGCCGCGCCCGTCCCGACGGCCTGTACGCCCACACCCGGGCCGACGACATCGCCGTCGCCGTGGTGCGCGACCTGCTCCGCCGCAACCCCGACGTCCCGCCCGAGAGGATCGGCGACGTCGGGATCGCGGCGACGTCGCAGGTGGGCGACCAGGGGCTGACGCTCGGCCGCACGGTGGGGATGCTTGCCGGGCTACCCCGCCAGGTGCCCGGGTTTGCCATCGACCGCATGTGCGCGGGGGCGATGACGGCGACGACGCTGCTCGCGGGCCAGATCGCCGTCGGCGCCGTCGACGCCGTGATCAGCGGCGGCGTCGAGCACATGGGCGCCCACCCTCTCGGCAAGGGCATGGAGCCCAACCCGCGGTTCATCTCCGAGCGGCTGGTGTCCTCGGACGCCCTCGTCATGGGCGCGACCGCCGAGAACCTCCACGACCGCTTCCCGGCGCTGACGAAGGAGCGCGCCGACGCCTTCGGCGCGGCGTCCCAGGCGAAGTACACCGCGGCGCTCGCCGCGGGTCACATCACGCCGGACCTGGTCCCGATCGCCGTCAACGACCCCGAACGAGGCTGGGGGCTGGCGACGGCGGACGAGCCGCCCCGCCCGGGCACGACCGTCGAGGGCATGGCCGGGTTGCCGACGCCGTTCCGCGCGGGGGGCCGCGTGACCGCGGCGACCTCGTCGCCCCTGACCGACGGCGCGACGGCGGCGCTGCTCACCAGCGCCGACCTCGCCGCCGAGCTGGGCGTCGCACCGAAGCTCCGGCTCGTGTCGTACGCGTACGCCGGTGTCGAGCCGGAGGTCATGGGGATCGGACCGGTCCCGGCGACCGAGCGCGCTCTGCAGATCGCGGGGCTGAGCATCGACGACATCGGCCTGTTCGAGCTCAACGAGGCGTTCGCCGTCCAGGTGCTGTCCTTCCTGGACGCGTTCGACATCGCCGACGACGATCCTCGGGTCAACCCGTACGGCGGCGCGATCGCCCTCGGTCACCCGCTGGCGGCGTCGGGCGTCCGCCTCATGCTGCAGCTGGCCCGGCAGTTCGAGCAGCAGCCGGAGGTCCGCTACGGCCTCACCGCGATGTGCGTCGGCCTCGGCCAGGGTGGCGCCGTCGTCTGGGAGAACCCGCACTACTCGAACGGAGCACAGCAGTGAGCGAGCGCGTCACCCACGCCCTGGTCCGCGACGTCGACCTGACGCCGTTCAGCGGCGGCGACCGGCCGCTGACGCTCGGGCTGATCACGCTCGACAACGGCGAGGACTTCAGCAAGCCCAACACGCTCGGCCCGGAGGGGATGGCCGAGCTGGCCGCCGCCATCGAGGGTCTGCTCGCGCGCGCCGGCGCCGGGCAGATCCACGCGATCGGCGTCACCGGCAAGCCCTACCACTTCGCCGCGGGCGCCGATCTGCACGGCGCGGCCGCGATCAGGACCACCGACGACGCGCTCCGGATCGCCCGCCAGGGGCACGACACCTACCGGCGGCTCCTCGACGCCGACGTGCCCACCTTCGCGTTCGTCAGCGGCGTCGCGCTCGGTGGCGGCATGGAGCTCGCGCTGTCGTGCGACTACCGGACCGTGATCGGCTCGGTCCGCAACCTCGGGCTGCCCGAGGTCGCGCTCGGCCTGATCCCCGGGTGGGGCGGCACCTTCCTGCTCCCCGGCGTCATCGGCATCGAGAAGGCGCTCGAGGTGATCGTCGCGAACCCGCTGCGCAACAACAAGCAGCTCACCGGTCCGCAGGCCGCCGACCTCGGGATCATGGACGTCGTGCTCGAGCCGGCGGACTTCCTCGCCGAGTCGCTGCGGTGGGCGACGTCGGTGCTCACCGGCGAGACCACGCTCGAGCGCCCCGACCCGGTGCCCGCCGCGCAGTGGGCGGCCACGGTCGACGCCGCTCGCGGTCAGGTCGACGCGCGTCTCCACGGCGCCGCGCCTGCCGCCTACGAGGCGCTCGACCTGCTCGCGCTCTCGGCGCAGCGGGACCGCGAGGCGTCGTTCGCCGCCGAGGACGAGGCGCTGGCCCGGTTGCTGGTCTCGCCCGAGTTCAAGGCCAGCATGCACGCGTTCGACCTCACGACGCGGCGCGCCAAGCGGCCCGTCGGCGCTCCCCCGGCGGACCAGGCTCGCCCGGTCCGCTCGGTCGGGATCGCGGGGGCCGGGCTGATGGCGAGCCAGCTGGCGCTGCTGTTCGCCCGCCGCATGAAGGTGCCGGTCGTCATGCGCGACCTGGACGACGAGCGCGCGCAGCGCGGGCTCGGCTTCGTCGCGGCGGAGGTCGACAAGCTGCGCGGCCAGGGCCGGATCGGCGACGACGAGGCGAACCGCATCATCGGGCTCGTCGGCGCGACGACCGACCTCGCCGATCTTGCGGACCGCGACCTCGTCGTCGAGGCCGTCTTCGAGGAGCTCGACGTCAAGAAGGCGGTGTTCGCCGAGCTCGAGAAGGTCATCTCGCCCGAGACGATCCTGGCCACGAACACCTCCGCGCTGTCGGTGACCGCGATGGCGGCCGACCTGCAGCATCCGGAGCGTGTGGTCGGGCTGCACTTCTTCAACCCGGTCGCGCAGATGCCGCTGGTCGAGGTGGTGCGCGCCGAGCGGACCGACGACGCCGCCTACGCGACCGCGTTCGCCGTCGCCAAGGCCTGCGGCAAGTCCGCGATCGCCGTCGCCGACCGGCCGGGGTTCGTCGTCAACCGGCTGTTGGTGCGCCTCCTCGGGGAGGTGCTCGGCTCGCTGGAGGACGGCACCGACGTGGCGACCGCCGACGTCGCGCTGCGCCCGCTCGGACTGCCGATGGGACCGTTCCAGCTGCTGCAGCTGGTCGGCCCCGCCCACGCCGAGCACGTGCTCGACACCCTGCGCGAGAACCTCGGCGACCGCTACCCGACCTCGCCCGGGCTGCGCCGGATGGTCGAGGAGAACGTGCCGTTCGTGACCTTCGAAGGTCGTCCGACGGCGGCCTCGCCGGTCGATCCGGCGATCGGCGCCTACTTCGGGTCGCGCGGCGGCAACGGCCAGAGCGCGGACGAGCTGCTCGCCCGCGTGCGCGACGCGCTCGCGCAGGAGGTCACGCTGATGATGGAGGACGGTGTCGTCTCGGACACCGCCGACATCGACCTCGGCATGATCCTCGGCGCGGGCTGGCCGTTCCACCTCGGTGGCATCACGCCGTACCTGCAGCGGACGGGCGCCCTGACCTGAGCGCCGATTCGTCAACGAGATCTCAGGGGACGGCTCGGATGCGGGAGACCAGCACGCCTCCGAGCACGCTGACCGCGGCGGACAGGGCGTAGAGGGCGGCGTAGCCGCCCTGCGCCGTCGCGAACCCCGCGATCAGCGGGGCGGCGAGGAACGGCGCCACGACCTGCGGGAGCGCGGCGGCGATGTTGATGACGCCGAGGTCGCGGGCGGCGTCGCCGGAGGACGGCAGCACCTGGGTGACGAGCGCGAAGTCGACCGAGAGGAACACGCCGTAGGCGATGCCGAACACGGCGGCCCCGACGATCGCGCCCGGCCAGGTCTGCGAGACGGCGAGGATCCCCGCACCGACCCCGGACAGCACGGCCGAGAGCGCGACGAACGGCTTGCGCCGACCGACCCGGTCCGACCAGTGGCCCGAGACCACCGCGGTCGCGAGCACGCAGACCGCGTACACGGCGACGAGCACGAGCACGCCGGTCTCGGGATCGGGCATCCCCACCGCGTCCTGCAGGTAGTAGAGCAGCAGCAGCGTCCCGAGCGCGTTGCCCAGGTTGACCAGCCAGCGCGTCAGCCACGCCCAGCCGAAGTCCGGGTAGCGGCGCGGCGACACCCAGAACCGGCGCACGAAGGCGCCGAGCCGGAACGGCGCGACGTCGCCGACGAGCCGCAGGTCGCGCGAGCGCAGCAGGTACGGGATCACCAGCGCGAGCGCCAGCCCCGCGCACGCGAGGTAGCCGGCGGTGATGCCACCGGCGATGACCGCGACGGCGGTGCCGAGCACGAGACCGAGCGTCTGGGCCATCCCGAGCATCCCGCCGACGACGCCACGCCGGCCGATGGGGACCTGATCGGGGACGGCGGCGGTCACCGCTGCGTAGAGCGCGTTCAGCCCCAGCTGGGTCAGCACCCAGAACACCGCCATCGTGGCCACCGAGCCGGCGAACGCCATGCCCGCGAGCCCGCCCGCCCCGAGCAGCGCACCGCCGAGCACCCACGGCCAGCGGCGCCCGTACCGGCTCCGGGTGCGATCCGAGAGCGCGCCCGCGAGCGGGTTGCCGATGGTCGAGGCCAGGGCTCCGGCGGCGGTCACCAGCCCCACGACGTACTCCTTCGCGTCCGGGGCGAGCGCCTGCGCCTGCAGCGCGATCAGCACCTGCAGCGGGCCGTAGAACCCGCAGTAGACGGCGAGGTTCGACAACGTCAGCCGCGCGACCCACGAGCGCGACGGATCGACCTGGGGCGTGTGCTCGACTCCCGCGGTGATCTCCGCCGCCGCCGTCAGTGCCATGACGAGAATCTAGTGGCGCGGGTGACGACGACGGTCAGGGCGCGGAGTCGACCTTCGCGGCGATCGTTGCGGCTGCGTCGCGGGCGACGTCGGCGGCGCGGAGGCCGAGGTCCTCGACGATCTCGTTCCGCGAGGAGTGCTCGAGGAAGCGGGTCGGGATCCCGTGACTGCGGACCTGCACGTCGATGGCGGCGTCGACGAGCGCGCCGCGCAGGGCGTCACCGATCCCGTTCTCGACGAGGCCGTCCTCGATCGTCACGACGAGGTCGAACCCGCGAGCCATCTCCACGAGCTCGGTGGGCACGGGCAGCACCCACCGCGGGTCGACCACGACGCTCCCGACACCCTGGTCCGCCAGCCGTTGACCGACCTCGAGCGCCGTCGGCACGAACGCGCCGACCCCGACCACGAGGACGCGCGCATCGCCGTCGCCGGCCGTGCGGGCGAGGACGTCGACGACCCCGGACCGGGCGATCGCCGGCATCGGGTCGGGCAGCGCCGACTTCGGGTAGCGGATCACGGTGGGCGCGTCGCTCACGGCGACGGCCTCCCGCAGCGCCTGCCGCAGCGTCGGCTCGTCGCGCGGTGTCGCGAGCCGCAGACCGGGCACGAGACGCAGCAGCGCCATGTCCCACATGCCGTTGTGCGAGGCGCCGTCGTCGCCGGTGATGCCGGCACGATCGAGCACGATCGTGACACCCGCCTTGTGCAGAGCCACGTCCATGAGGAGCTGGTCGAACGCCCGGTTGAGAAACGTCGCGTAGAGGGCGATGACCGGGTGCAGCCCCGCGAACGCCATCCCGGCGGACGCCGTCAGCGCGTGCTGCTCGGCGATGCCGACGTCGAACACCCGGTCGGGCATCTCCTCGGCCATGGGCGCGAGGCCGACCGGCGCGAGCATCGCGGCCGTCACCCCGACGACGTCGGACCGGGATCGCGCGATGTCGCGGATCTCCTCGGCGAACACCGCGGTCCAACCGAAGCGGGAGGGCACGACCGGGAGGCCGGTCTCGGGGTGGATCACGCCGACGGCGTGGAACCGGTCGGCCACGTCGGTCTCGGCGGGCACGTAGCCGCGGCCCTTCTCGGTGATGACGTGGACGATCACCGGGCCGCCGAACGCACGGGCGCTGCGCAGCGCCGACTCGACGGCGAGCACGTCGTGCCCGTCCACCGGACCCACGTACTTGATGCCGAGGCCCTCGAACATCCCCTGCGGACGCAGCATGTCGCGCAGGCCGGCCTTGACCCCGTGGAGAGCCTCGTAGGTGAGGTTGCCCGGAGCGCCGGCCCCCTTGAGCGTGCGCTTGCCCCAGCCGAGCACCTTCTCGTACGGCCGCGAGGTCCTCAGCACGTCGAGCTGGCGGGCGAGGCCGCCGATGGTCGGGGCGTAGGAGCGGCCGTTGTCGTTGACGACGACGACGAGCCGTCGGTCCGGCGCGTCGGCGACGTTGTTGAGCGCCTCCCAGGCCATGCCGCCGGTGAGCGCGCCGTCACCGATCACCGCGACTGCGGTCCGATCGGCGCGGCCAGTGAGGTGGTTGGCCCGGGCGATGCCGTCGGCCCACGAGATCGCGGTCGACGCGTGCGAGTTCTCGACGATGTCGTGGTCGGACTCGGCGCGGCTCGGGTAGCCGGAGACACCGCCACGGCGCCGCAACCGCGCGAAGTCGGTGCGCCCGGTGAGGATCTTGTGCACGTAGGACTGGTGCCCGGTGTCGAACACGATCGAGTCCTGCGGCGAGCTGAAGACGCGGTGCAGGGCGATGGACAGCTCGACCACGCCGAGGTTCGGACCGAGGTGCCCGCCGGTCTGAGAGACGGAGCTGACCAGGAACTCGCGGATCTCCGCCGCCAGTCGTTCCAGCCGTGCGGGACCGAAGCGCCGCAGCTCCTCGATCGAGGTCAACTTGTCGAGCTCGCCCATGCCCTCGTACCTCCTCGGCGAGACGTCACCCCCTCGCCGGGCGTGTCCTGCCATGGTACGGCCGCGTCGTGGATCGCCCGTGCAGCGCCGGCGCGGGATCTGTGCCCGTGGGGCGCAGGATCAGCTCTCGACGGCGACCGGTGCGTCGGTCGTGATGCTCGCCACGCCGTCGGTCACGGCGACCGTGAGCTCGTCGGCCCCGAGGCGCAGGCCGTCGACGCGGAGATCGACGGCACCCCAGGGACGGAGCCGCACCGACCCGCCGGGGACGTCGGGCACGATCCCGAGGGCGGCGGCGAGCAGCGCGACGGCGGAGGTCGCCGTCCACGCCTGCGGTCGGCACGCCGCCGGGTACGGCGCCGGCACCGCGGCCTCGTCGCGCCGGTCGCCCGCGAACAGCTCCGGCAGGCGGTAACCGAACCCCGGCGCGGCGACCAGCAGCTGCTCGGCGAGCGCGCGGGCGTGCTCGGTGAGGCCGGCGCGGACGAGCCCGGTGACGGCGATCGCGGTGTCGTGGGGCCAGACCGCACCACCGTGGTAGCGCAGGGGCCAGAAGCCTGCCGAGCCGTGAGCCAGCGTGTGGAGGCCGAACCCGGACGACAGCCGCGGCGACAGCAGTCGGTCGGCGACGACACGCTCCTCGTCGGCGTCGAGCAGCCCGGTCCCGAGCAGGTGACCGATGTTGGAGGTGAGCGAGTCGACGGGTCGCTTCTCGCCGTCGAGAGCGATGGCCGGGTAGCGGCCGTCGTCGTCGGCCACCCAGAAGGCGGCGCGGAACCGCTCCCGCATGGCCGACGCCCAGTCGCGCCAGTGGGACGCCCCGGGCCTCCCGAACGCCTCCAGCAGCGCGGCGCCGGACACCGCCGCCTCGTGCGCGTACCCCTGCACCTCGCAGAGCGCGATCGTGCCCTCGGCGAGCGAGCCGTCGCGCCACCGGATCGAGTCGCCCGAGTCCTTCCAGCCCTGGTTGGCCAGGCCGCGACCGCTGGCGTCGATGTACTCGAGGAAGCCGTCGCCGTCGGCGTCACCCGACGACCCCATCCACGCCAGCGCGCGCTCCAGGTGCGGCAGCAGCGCCTCGACGTCCGCCGCAGGCATCCCCCACCGCCACGCGTCGTGCAGGAGGCAGACCCACAGCGGGGTCGCGTCGATCGTGCCGTAGTAGACGGGCGGCAGCTGGGTGCCGTCACCGAGCGCCAGGGTCCCGCGACGCACCTCGTGCAGGATCTTGCCGGGCTGCTCGGCCGTGTCGACGTCGTCGCGGACGCCCTGTCGCGCCGCCAGCGTGCGCAGCGTCCCGCGGGCGAGGTCGGTGCCGAGCGGCAGCATCATCCGAGCGGCCCAGATGGAGTCGCGGCCGAACAGCGTGAAGAACCAGGGCGAGCCCGCGGCGAGGAAGGGCTCCTCGGGGGTGTCCACGGCCGCCATCGTGAGGCCGGCGAGATCCTGCAGGCTCTGCGTCAGCAGCGCACGGAGCCGGTCGTCACCGCCGGTGACGACCGGGTCCGTCCAGACCGATCCGGGTGCGGCGACGACCGCACCCGCGCTGTCGCGGGCGACCAGGCGGTAACCGACGACGGCGGGTCGGTCGGCGCCGGCCGTCACCCGCCACGTCAGCACGGCGCCCTCGTCGTCCAGCGCGACGTCCGCCCCCGGTGCGCTCAGCTCGGCGGTCACGTCGTCGCCGCGCCAGTGGAGGACACCACCCTCGAGGCTCGGGGCCAGCAGTGGGAGCCCGGTGCGCCCCGCGCGCGCGTCGTCCATGAGCGCGAGGTCACCCGCCACCCGGAGCTCGACGGTCGTGCTCACCTCGTGCGACGAGCCGGAGGTGAGGGTGAACGTCTCCTCCACGGTGCCCGGGGCAAGGGCTCGGGACCGGTCGATGCGCACGGTCGGGTCCGCCCCGTCGTCGCCGCGTCCCGGCACCAGCGCGCTGACGCGCACGCCTCCGGGTCCCGACGCGCCGGACGCGATCACCTCGGGCTCCGATCCCGCAACGGTGACCACCGCCTGGGCGAGGACACGGACATCGGCGTGGAAGACGCCGTCGATCCCGGCATCACGCCGGATCTGGCCGTCCGGACCGGACCATGCCTGGGTGGGAGCGGCCACGACGACGAGTCGGTCGTGCAGCATCGGCTGTCGTGCCACGGGGGCGGCCTCCGGTTCGGGGGTTGACAACGGTGTCTTCGCGGGCCACTGTAACGCCAGGTTTGGAGCGCTCAAAGGGCGAGCGCCACCCCAGCAGGACAGGCACCGCGAGGAGGCGGAGATGACGCGACGGGCCACGCTCGAGGACGTCGCCGCGCGCGCCGAGGTGTCGCGGCAGACGGTCTCGAACGTCATCAACTCCCCCGGCATCGTCCGCCCGGCCACCCGTGACCGCGTGCTCGCCGCGATCGCCGCGCTCGACTACCGGCCCAACGTCGCCGCCCGCTCTCTCGTCACCAGGCGCTCGCGCGTGCTGGGGTTCGCGGTGCCGCCGTCGACACGCGGCACCCGGTACGCCGTCGGCTCCGCCTTCCTGCACGCGCTCACCGAGGCCGCCCAGGACGAGGGCTACCGCATCATGCTGTTCAGCGCCGGCACCGACGCCGACGAGATCGCCCAGTACACCGACCTCCTCGACGGTGCCGACCTCGACGGCTTCGTGCTCGCCAACACCCACCACGGCGACCCGCGGACGGCGTGGCTCACCGAGCGCGGTGTGCCGTTCGTGACGTTCGGACGGCCGTGGGGCGATCCGGACGCGCCGCATCACTGGGTCGACGTCGACGGCGCGGCGGGCACCCGAGCCGCGGTCGCGCACCTCGCGGCGGCGGGACACCGGCGCATCGGCTTCGTCGGGTGGCCCGCGGGCTCCGGGGTCGGCGACGACCGACGTGCCGGCTGGGCCGAGGCCATGACCGCCCTCGGCGCGCGAGCAGAGGATCTGAACCACTGGCAGACCGTCGCACGCGAGTCCGTCGAGGACGCCATGGCGCCGGTCACCGAGCTTCTGCTCACCGAGACGCCGACGGCGCTCGTCTGCGTGTCCGACACCGTCGCGGTGGCCGCCCTGATGGCACGCCGCGAGCTCGACCTGCCGGTCGCCGTCGTCGGCTTCGACGACGCCCCGGTCGCCGAACCGCTCGGGCTGACCTCCCTGCGACAGCCGCTCGCGGAGGCCGCGACACGGTGCCTCGACCTCGTCCTGCGACCCGAGCGCGACGAGCCCCACGAGGTGCTGCTCGCCCCCGACCTGATCGTTCGCCCCTCCAGCACCGCCACCCCGGCGGCGCTCCGACACCCGAGGAGTAGCTCATGAGCCCCACCCGACCAGGACGCCGCGGTGCTGCGGTGCTCGCACTCGCCGCCGCCGGAGCCCTCACCCTCGCCGCCTGCGGTGGCGGCGGCGGCTTCGACGGCGAGACCACCGCGGGCGGTGACACCGACGGCGCGAACGCGGACAACGGCGAGGCGCTCACCGTCCTCATCGGGTCCTCGGGCGACGCCGAGACCGCTGCTGTCACGGAGGCGGCGGCGGCGTGGTCGGCGGAGTCGGGCACCGACGTCGAGGTCGTCGCCGCCACCGATCTCCCGCAGGAGCTCAGCCAGGGCTTCTCGGCGGGCGACCCGCCCGACGTGTTCTACCTGGGATCGGAGAACTTCGCGTCCTACGCCTCGAACGGATCGCTGCTCCCCTACGTGGACCAGCTCGAGAACGCCGACGACTTCTACCCCACGCTGCTGCAGTCGTTCACCTACGACGGCACGGCGTACTGCGCACCCAAGGACTTCTCCACGCTGGCGCTCGTCATCAACACCGACGCCTGGGCCGCGGCCGGGCTGACCGACGACGACCTGCCGACGACCTGGGAGGAGCTCGCCGACGTGGCGGCGACCCTGACCACCGACGACCAGGTGGGTCTGGCGTTCGGCGCCGAGTGGCAGCGCATCGGCACCTTCATGGCGCAGGCCGGCGGCGGCCTCACCAACACCGAGGGCACCGAGGCCACGGCGAACAGCGCCGAGAACGTCGAGGCGCTGACGTTCGTCAAGCAGATGCTGACCGACGGCACGGCCGCCTACCCCGGCGACGTCGACGCCGGATGGGGCGGTGAGGCGCTCGGGCTCGGCGCGGCGGCCATGGTGATCGAGGGCAACTGGATCGTCGGCGCGATGACCAACAACTACCCCGACATCGCGTACCAGGTGGCCGAGCTGCCCTCGGGGCCGGGTGGGCAGGGCACGCTGCAGTTCACCAACTGCTGGGGTGTCGCCGCCGACGGTGCGAACACGGGCGGGGCGGTCGAGCTCGTGCAGTACCTCACCTCGGGCGAGCAGCAGATGACGTTCGCCAACGCGTTCGGTGTGATGCCCTCGGTGCAGTCGGTCTCCGCCGAGTGGTCGGACACCTTCCCCGAGCAGGCGGCGTTCCTCGCGGGGGCCGACTACGCGCAGGGTGCGCCGACGGCGCCCGGAGCCACCGACGTCATCTCCGACCTCAACTCCCAGCTGCAGGGGCTGAAGGACGGCGACCCGCAGACGATCCTCGACTCGGTGCAGAGCAACCTCGAGGCCGTCCTCGCAGGCTGATGACGACGACCACCACTGCCGATGCGACCGGCCGGGCGTCCCGACGCCCGCGCCGGTCGCGCGGCCCGCGAGGTTCCGGTCAGGCGCTCTCCGGCTGGCTGTTCATCACCCCGGTGATCGTCATCCTCGGGGTGTTCCTGGTGATCCCGATCGTCATGGCGGTCTGGGTGAGCCTGTCCGACTGGGCAGGTCGGGGCAACCCGTTCGGCGGGTCCGCGAGCTTCGTCGGACTGGAGAACTACCGCGCGATCCTCCTCGACAGCGGGCTGCCCCGGCAGGACTTCGGCACCGCGCTCCGCAACAACTTCTACTACGTCCTGCTCGTCGTGCCGCTGCAGACCATCGTGTCGTTGGGGCTGGCGGTGCTCGTCAACCGGCGGATGCTGGCCGCGCGCGGCTTCTTCCGCACCGCGTTCTACTTCCCGTCGGTGACCAGCACGGTCGCGATCACGTCGCTGTTCCTGTTCCTGTTCACCGCGAGCGGGGCGGTCAACGCCGTGCTGGCGGCGGTCTCGGTGGACGGGCCCAACTGGGTCAACGACCCGCGCGGGGTGCTGCACCTGCTGCTGGGCGCGCTCGGCGTCGACAGCGCACCCGCCGGACTGCAGGCGAGCCCGCTGCTGGGGGTGTCGTGGTGGAACTGGCTGGCCGGGCCGAGCGTGGCGATGAGCGTCTTCATCATCATGGCGATCTTCACGACGTCGGGGACCTTCATGCTGCTGTTCATCGCGGCGCTGCAGAACATCGGCGGCGAGGTCGAGGAGGCCGGCCTCATGGACGGCGCGAACGGGTGGCAGCGGTTCCGGCTCATCACGGTGCCGATGCTGCGACCAACGCTCTTCACGGTCATCACGCTGGGGCTGATCGGCACCTGGCAGGTCTTCGACCAGATCTACACGGCGGGTGAGGCCGGTGGCCCGAGCAAGACCACGCTGACGCCCGCGTTCCTGTCCTACCAGACGTCGTTCACCGGCCAGCGCTGGGGTCAGGGCGCCGCGATCGCGTTCGTGCTCTTCGCGATCATCGTCGCGATGACGGCCATCCAGCGGCTGGTGCTGCGCGAGCGCGACACCATCCCGCGACGCAAGCGCTTCGTGCTCGCCGACGGCACCCTCGCCGCCGACGCGAAGGGAGGGCACTGACGTGACCGACGCCCAGATCACGACCACGGCGAACGCCGTGGCTGCGACGACGGCGGTGACCACCCGTCAGGGCCGCGGGTCGCGCCGCGACTCGCGCGTCGTCACGGCGAGCACGCTGACGGTGCTGGTGGTGCTGGCGCTGATCTACATCTACCCCTTCGTCGTCCAGGTGCTGACGTCGTTCAAGACGAACGCGGATGCCGTCGCCAACCCGCTGGGACTTCCGCAGACGTGGACCCTGGAGGCGTACCAGCGGCTGTTCACCGCGTCGGACTACCCGCGGTGGTTCCAGAACTCCGTCGTGGTCACGGTGTTCGTGACGGCGGGGCGCGTGTTCTTCAACTCGCTCGCCGGCTACGCGCTCGCGCGGCTGCGGTTCCGGGGCCGCGGACTCGTGTTCAGCTTCCTCATCGCCGTGATGGCGGTCCCCGGCGTCGTGCTGCTGATCCCCAAGTTCCTCGTGATCAACAGCCTCGGCATCTACAACACCTATGCCGCGATGATCCTCCCGCTGCTGGTGGACGCCGCCGGCGTCTTCATCATGAAGAACTACTTCGAGTCCATCCCCGCCAGCGTCGAGGAGGCGGCCCGGATCGACGGCGCCGGCACGTTCCGTGTGTTCTGGTCGGTCGTGCTGCCGATGGCGCGCCCGGCGCTCATCACCATCACCATCCTGTCCGTCCAGGGGTCGTGGACCGAGTTGTCGCACTTCATCGTCTCGGTCAGCGACCGCGGGCTGTTCCCGCTCACCCGCGGCGTCGCCTCGCTCACGTCGGGGGCGCTGGGGTCGGCCGCCGACTACCCGCTCAAGATGGGTGCCGCCGCGTTGATGACGATCCCCGTCGCGATCCTGTTCTTCGTGTTCCAGAAGCGGATCATGGGGACGGCGGACGGTGCGGTCAAGGGCTGACGCGAGCCCGGCCCGCGGGACATAGGCTGGCCGCATGCGGTTCCTGGCTGGACACGAGCTCGCGCACGACCTCACCTACGGGGACGTCTTCCTCGTTCCGTCCTCCTCGGACGTGGCGTCGAGGTTCGACGTCGATCTCACACCGATCGACGCCGCCGACGTCGGTGGGACCATCCCGGTCGTCGTCGCCAACATGACCGCGGTCAGCGGGGCTCGGATGGCGGAGACGGTCGCCCGCCGGGGGGCGGTCGCGATCCTGCCCCAGGACGTGCCGCTCGCCGAGGTGAGCCGGACGATCGCCGGTGTCAAGGCCCGGCACACCGTGCTGGAGACGGCGGTCACGGTGACGGCGCGCGACACCGTCCACACCGTGCTGTCGCTGCTCCACAAGCGTGCGCACGCCGCGGCGGTCGTCCTCGACGGCGATCGGCCCGTCGGGGTGATCTCGCGCGCCGACTGCGAGGGCGCCGACCAGTTCGCGCAGGTCGAGACGCTGATGTCCCGGGAGGTCACGGTCATCGGGTCGGACGTGCTCGAGGGGCACGGCGACGCCGAGAGCGCGATGCGAGCGGCGTTCAACCAGCTGCACGCGAACCGACGGCGCTTCACGCCCGTGGTGGACGGCGACGGACGTTACCTCGGGGTGCTCACACGCCTCGGCGCGCTGCGCTCGTCGATATACGCCCCGGCCCTCGACGACGGCGGTCGGCTGCGGGTCGGCGCCGCGATCGGTGTCAACGGGGATGTCGCCGGACGCACCGAGGCGTTGCTCGACGCGGGCGCCGACGTGCTGGTCGTCGACACGGCGCACGGCCACCAGGCCAAGATGCGCCAGGCGCTGCAGATCGTGCGTTCGGTCGACAGCGACGTCACGGTCGTCGCCGGGAACGTCGTGACGGCCGAGGGTGTGAGCGACCTCGTCGAGGCGGGCGCGGACATCGTCAAGGTCGGCGTGGGCCCGGGAGCCATGTGCACCACCCGGATGATGACCGCCGTCGGACGACCGCAGTTCTCGGCCGTGCTCGAGTGCTCGGCCCGGGCCCGCGAGATCGGGGCGCACGTCTGGGCCGACGGCGGCGTGCGCTACCCGCGCGACGTCGCCCTGGCGCTCGCCGCCGGCGCGAGCGAGGTGATGATCGGGTCGTGGTTCGCGGGCACGTACGAGTCGCCGGGCGACCTGCACGTCGACGCGAACGGGCGCGAGTACAAGGAGAGCTTCGGGATGGCCTCGGCGCGCGCCGTCGCCGCGCGGTCCTCCAGCGAGCCCGAGGCGTTCGACCGCTCGCGCAAGGCGCTGTACGAGGAGGGCATCTCGCACTCGCGGATGTACATCGACCCGGATCGGCCGGGCGTCGAGGACCTGCTGGACCACATCACGTCCGGGCTGCGCTCGGCGTGCACGTACGCGGGCGCACGCGATCTGGCCGAGTTCGCCGAGAAGGCCGTGGTGGGGCTGCAGTCCGCCGCGGGTTACGACGAGGGTCGGCCGCTGCCGGGAGGATGGTCATGAGCACGACGCGCCCCTACGGCTCGTGGCCGTCGCCGCTGGCCGCGAGCGACCTGGCGGGAGCGACGGTGCGGCTCGGCGAGGTCGCCGCGCACGGCTCCGACACGTACTGGACCGAGGGCCGCGCGTCGGAGCAGGGCCGCACGGTGCTGGTGCGGCGCGATGGCGCCGGTGAGGTGAGCACGGCCTCCCCCGCCCGGGCTCCCGACGGTGGCACGTTCGACGTCCGCACCCGCGCGCAGGAGTACGGCGGCGGCACCTTCGTGGTGGCCGACGACGGCGAGGCCACGGTCGTCGTCGCCTCACGCAAGGAGGACGACCGGCTGTACCGGTTCGCCGTCGACGGCTCCGACGCCCGGCCGCTCACCCCGGCCGACGGGCGCCGGTACGCGGACCCGGCGATCGACGTCGTCCGCGGCCTGGTCTACGTGGTCGCCGAGGACCACGGCGAGGCGGGCGGCTTCCGGACCGACCCGGTCACGACGATCGTGGCCGTGCCGCTCGACGGCTCGGCCGCCGAGGACGGCACCGGGATCGTCGCGGTGTTCGGCGGCACCGACTTCGTGAACGCGCCGCGGCTGTCCCCCGACGGCCGGTACCTGGCTTTCGTGACGTGGGACCACCCGAACATGCCGTGGGACGGGTCGGAGGTCCGGGTCGCGCGGCTGGCCGACGACGGCGGGTTGCGCGAGCCGTCGGTGGTGGTCGCCGGCGGGCCGGAGGTGTCGGCGCAGGAGCCGGTGTGGACGCCTGCCGGTGATCTCGTCCACGTCGACGACCGCACCGGGTGGTGGAACGTCTATCGCACCGAGATCAGCGCTCCCGAGGGCTGGCTCGAGCTGCGGACGCGGCACCTGCACCCGGCGGAGGTCGAGTTCTCCGGGCCGCAGTGGGTGTTCGGGCCGCGCACGATCGCGGTGCTGGACTCCGATCACCTGGTGCTGTCGTGGGTCGAGGAGGGCCGTCGTCGACTCGGGACGATGCGGCTCGCCAACGGCGAGCTGGAGGCGTGGGTCGGGGACTGGGAGCCGGCGTCGTCGATCGCGGCGGCGGCCGATCGGGTCGTGTTCCTGGGCACGCACGCCCGCTTCCCCTCGGCCGTGGTCGAGCTGGAGCTGGCGGAGGGGACGACGACGGTGCTGGCCAGGTCGACCACGCTCGAGCTGGACGCCGAGAGCATCAGCGAGGCCGAGGCGGTGTCGTGGGACGCCGGGGACGGTGTGCAGGCGCACGGGTTCTTCTACGCGCCGGCGCTGGCGGGGACCGTGGGACCGGAGGGTGAGCTGCCGCCGCTGCTGGTGATGATCCACGGCGGCCCCACGTCGGCGACGAACCCGGGCTTCTCCCCCGCGGTGCAGTTCTGGACGACCCGCGGGTTCGCGGTGCTCGACGTCAACTACGGCGGCTCGACGGGGTACGGCCGGGCGTATCGCGAGCGGCTCGACGGCGCGTGGGGCGTGGTCGACGTCGGTGACTGCGCCACGGGTGCGGCCGCCATGGCGGCGCAGGGACGCGTCGACGGCGACCGGCTCGCGATCCGCGGTGGCTCGGCCGGAGGTTTCACGACGTTGGCGGCCCTGGCGTTCACCGACGCGTTCGCGACCGGCACCTCGCTGTACGGGATCGGCGACCTCGCCGCGATGGCCGCGGAGACGCACAAGTTCGAGGCGCGGTACCTGGACCGGCTGGTGGGGCCGTACCCGGAGGCGGTGTACGCCGAGCGATCGCCGCAGTGGCACGTCGACGGCATCGACGTGCCCGTGCTGCTGCTGCAGGGGTCGGAGGATCGGGTGGTGCCGCCGGAGCAGTCGCGCGGGATGGCGCAGGCGCTGCGAGAGCGCGGCGTGCGTGTCGAGTACGTCGAGTTCGACGGCGAGGGCCACGGGTTCCGGGGTGCGGATGCGATCCAGGCCTCGCTCGAGACCGAGCTGGCCTTCTACGGCTCGGTGCTCGGGTTCGAGCCGGCATGAGCGGGCCGGATGCCGGTCGGACGGTCTTCGTCGCCGGCGCGTCGGGGTACATCGGGCGGTACCTAACGGCTCGGCTGCGTCACCGCGGGGCCGTCGTGCGCACGATCGGACGCGGGTCGGAGAACGACGCGACATGGTCGAGCGCCGATGCGCTCGCGCGCACCCTCGACGGCGCTGATGTGCTCGTCAACCTCGCGGGGCGTTCGGTCAGCTGCCGCTACAACAAGCGCAACGCCGACCTGATCTTCCGCTCGCGGGTGGAGACGACGGCGGCGTTGGCGCAGGCGTTGGCGACCGCCGGTGATCCACCCGCGGTGTGGCTGAACGCGAGCACGGGGACGATCTACCGCGACGCCCGGGATCGTCCGCAGGACGAGGGCACCGGTGAGCTCGGCAGCGGCTTCTCGGTCGAGGTCGCGCGGGCGTGGGAACGGGAGCTGGAGGCCGCTCCGTCGTCGGTCCGGACGGTCGCGCTGCGGATGTCGATCGTGCTGGGCGCCGGTGGCGGCGCGATCAACCCGCTGATCAACCTCACGAGGATGGGGTTCGGCGGCGCGATGGGTGATGGCGGCCAGATGTTCAGCTGGGTGCACGTCGAGGACGTCGCGCGGGCGATCGATCATCTCGTCGACCACGCCGAGATCCGTGGACCGGTGAACATCGCGACACCGAACCCCGTGACCAACGCGCAGATGATGGCGGCGATGCGCAAGGCGTTCGGTGCGCCGTTCGGGCTGCCCGAGCCGGCCTGGCTGCTGGAGATCGGCAGCAGGATCATCGGGACCGAGGCGGAGCTGGTGCTCAAGAGCCGGTGGGTGTGGCCGCGAGTCCTGCTGGACTCGGGGTTCGAGTTCCGGTTCCCCGACCTGCCAGCCGCGCTCGCCCAGATCTCCTCACGCACCCGCCCCGGGCTCCTGCCCGTCCAGCTGGGCTGAGTCGATGGCGGGCGACACGCAGACTCCAGGGGTCGATGACGTCCTCACGCTGTCGGTGGGAGGCAGCTCCCGAGCGGAGTGGGAGCCGGCGCTGGACCGTGCCGGTGTTCGCGTCAACGCGAGCGCGGAGCGGCTGTTCGACCATCCCCGGTTCGACGCCGCCCCTGCGCGCGCCGTCGGCATCGTCGTCCGCTCCGTCGCCGAGCTGGGCATGGCCGACGGAGCGACGCTCGTGGAGATCCTCGAGAGAGCGCGTCAGGGCGGGCTGGACGCGTGCGCGCCCGTGACCGGTGTGTATCTGCGTCTCGCGATGCTGGACCAGGTGGCGTCTGCCGACTCCGTGATGTCGAACGGCCGCGCACCGGACGGATCGATCACGGTCGCGTCCTGGCCGCTCGAGGACGACAGCGACTTCCCGAAGGGTCTCTACCTCCGCGTCGTCGACGGCGTGCCGTGGTTGCGCGGCTATCGGTGCGACGACGACCACGTGTGGTCGCCGGACGACCGCTTCGCGTTCGCAGTTGCTGCGTGCGTCGACGGGTCGTCCACGGGTCGCTGATGTTGTGATCTCGGAGACGCCCAGAGCCGTTCGCCTCCGTCGTCACGCTGGAACGGCATGACCCTGCCGACGCGGACGATCGCAAGGACCGGGCTGGTCAGCGGTCAGGGGTCAGCGGTCAACCGACGTCGAGGAAGTCGTGGGTGACGTCGTCGATGGTGGCGCCGCAGCAGTGATCGGCGGGGTCGGGGTCGAGGCTGGTGGTGGTGCCGTTGGTGACGAGCCAGCGCCCTCCGGCGGGCGAGGTCCAGACCCAGGTCCCGATCGTCGGTGAGTGGACCCGCCAACCGCCGTGCGTCTTGGCCCGGTGGTGCTTGCGGCACAGCAGGTGCGTGTTCGCCGTCTCCGTGCCACCGCTCGATGCCTTCCCGGTCGACGTCTTGCCGGCCGATGCCTGCTCGACGGGGTCGACGAATCCGCGTGGGTAGGGCTGCTCGTGATCGACGTCGCCGACGCGGGCTCTCCGGGCGCACGAGGGGAAGGTGCAGGAGCCGCCGTTCAGGAGGGCGAGCTGCTCGCGCAGCCGTGGCGGCGCGACGTGCCCGGTGAAGGTGAGGTTCTGCGCCAGGTCGAGCACCGGTCGCACGGAGACGTTGCTGTGCCCCACCAGGGTGCGCGCCTGCTCGGGTGTCAGTGCTCCGGCACGCTCCTCGCACCACGTGCTCGTCGCCGCGTCCAGGTGCACGTACAGCACCGTCGATGTCAGCCCCGCCAACTCCTCCAGCACCTGCGGCGGCAGACCCGCCACACCCAGCCCCGGCGGCCGGTCTCCCCCGTCGAGCTCATGCTCCTCGGGGCCATCGCGCACCGGCAGCGCCTGGCCCGATGGATGATCCCACGTAGCCGGCTCCCGGCCTGGCAGCACCTGTCCCGTCGGCTGATCCAGCGAGTCCGGTCCCCAGCCCGACAGGCGGCTGCGGTCGACGCCCGTCGCCGGTGCAGACCCGCCTGGGGCTGTCACATCGTCGGGGACGTCGTCCGGAGGGTCGTCGAGGAGACCGGCGACATCCTCGGCTAGCGCACCACACGCCTGGGAGGCGTCGTCGCCATCCGTCGGCGGGTGCGCGCCAGGCGCATCGTCAAGGTCGAGCGACGGGCTCCCCACGGGCAGGTCGTCCAGGTCCAGCGACGGGCTCCCATCGGGCAGATCGTCCACGGCCAGCGGCGGGCTCTCCACGGGCAGGTCGTCCAGGTCCAGCGGCGGGCTCCCATCGGGCAGATCGTCCACGTCCAGCGGCGGGCTCCCATCGGGGAGGTCATCGAAGTCCAACGGGACGCACGCATCCGGCACCGCGGGAACCGGGACGTCGTCGGCGACCACGGGCGCCTTGTCCAACGCCCGCACCATCGCCGGGTCGGCGAGCAGCGCCAACGCCACCGCCCGACGCACCTGCACCGACCGATCATCACCGGCCCGTGCCAACCGGGCCGCGAGCTGATCCAGCCGCCGATCCAGACGCACCGCATCACCGCTGGCCAACCGCGCCGCCATGTCCGTGGCGCCCTGCTCGGTCCGGACCAGGCTCACGAACAGCGACTCTGCGACGCGCGCCTGCTCGGATGCCGCATCCTCGTCAGCACGGGCTGAGAGGACCGCCTGATCCACCATCGTCTGGAGACGACCCATCGGCACCAACGCCGCCACCGGCAGCGCTCCCCGTGCCGTGGCTCGCGTCGTCATCACTCGTGCCTTCACGGCCTCGAGCTGCTCCATCGCCAGATCGCGCGTGCGCCGCGCCACCATCCGCGCCTTGGTGAACGACACCTCCCCCGCCCGCACTCCCTGCGCCACCCGCCGGAGCCGGAACACCAGGTCCAGCACATCGGCGCACAACGACGACGCCGCGGCCTGCGAGATCGCCAACCCCGCCGCCACCTCGCACACCGCGAACTCCGGCACCATCGGCGAGCCCGGACCGCCGAGCCGGACGAGCTCCTCCACCCCCGGCACACTCACCAGCGGCGGTTCCCAGGCGGCGGCGCAGTCGGCGAGGTACTCGGCCAGATGATCCATCCGGACCGACTCCATCCGCGCCACCTCACGATCCGCCGCGATCGCCGCGCGCAACGCCCCATCGCCGGTCAGCCCGAGGCGGAGCCCCGGCCCGCGAGTCGATCGAACGTCCATACGAGAACACTCTCACCGACCACCGACAACGGCTCTGCCGAGCCCGCCCGCGGCCCGGGTGGACGCGGCTGGTGCCAGGTCGGAGGCCATCGACGCGGCGGGACTCGGACTCGCGACCGCGGCGAGCAGCCGGTCGCGCTGAGCCGTGAGGTCACGCTCGACGTCGAGACACGGGCGCAGCCGATCCCGCCCAGGAATCGCCTCTGGCAGGTGAAGGTGCTCCACCGCGCGTGACGACATACCGCTTCGTGCTCTCATCGACGCGGCAGCGGATCCTCTCCTCTCGCCACGCACGCCGATGACCTGGCAGCATCAAGCGATCTCGACCACGACCTTCGCCGATGCACGGGAGTCGCCTGCGACGGCGAAGGCGGTCGCGACGTCCTCGAGCGCGAACGCGTGGGTGATGACAGCATCCATCTCCGGGGTCGCGGCAAGGATCGCGACGGCGTCGTCGATCTCGTCCAGGAACCGGAAGGTGCCGCGCAGCTGGATCTCCTTGCTCACGATCGGGGCGAGGTTGACCGCGCGTGCTTGGTCGGGCACGTTCCCGACCTGGACCACGACTCCACCGCGACGTGTCGCGAGCAGCAGTCCGTGCAGCGACTCGGGAACGCCCGCGCACTCCAGCGTGACGTCGAAGGCCGAGTCGGGCAGCTGCTGCGAGGAGACGTCGACGACGCCGTGGCAGCCCAGCGCGCTGGCCCGCGCCAGCGGTGCCTCGTCGACATCGGCGCACCACACCTGAGCGGCTCCCTGCACGAGGGCCGCCTTCGCCGCCAGCAACCCGATCGGCCCGACGCCGGAGACCAGCACCCGCTTGCCGATCACCCCGCCGGCCACGACCAGCGCATGAAGACCGACGGCGAGCGGCTCGGCCAGTGCGGCCCGACGCAGCGGCAGGTCCTCCGGCAGCGCGCGCACCTGCCCGATCTCGACCACCAGCTGCTGCGCCATCGCGCCCTGCGTGTGCGGGCTGGTCGAGGCGCTGCCGAGATGAGTCGATCCGGGCCAGGTATGACGATTCTCCGGGGGGCTGCCATCGCCCACCGACGCCCAGGTCGCGGGGTGGATCGCGACCCGCGTGCCGATCGGGTAGGTCCCGCTGGGGTCGTCCAGGACAGTCCCGGCAGTCTCGTGGCCCGGGATCAGCGGCTCGGCGATCCGGAACACTCCTGCGGCGCCATCGGCAAGATAATGCAGGTCAGAGCCGCAGATGCCGACGTAAGCCGGACTGATCAGGACCTGTCCGGCACCAGCTCGGGGCGGTGGGACATCGTCGATCCGCAGGTCGGCCTGACCATGGATCCGGGCGGCGCGCATGGGAGGACGGTAGCGCCCCGTGGTCACCTGCGCCGACGAACGGTCGGCCGTCGGCACGCCGTCACGGACACCTTGACCCGAGATTGGTCCGATGATTATGGTGTGACGCGGCACACAGAGTCGAGTGCGGAGGAGACGTCGGTGTCCCGCTTCAGGACCCCACATCACGACCACGGGACGGCAGCTCCCCTGCTGCCCCTCGCGTCGCCGCAGTGGTAGCGCCACCCACGGCGGCGCCCGCCGGCCTCACGTCGAGAAGCACCAACCGCGGGATGCGAGCCGCACGCCGGAGCTGGCGGATGCACTGGCAGCTCTACCTGCTGATCCTCGCCCCGATCGCCTACTTCGTGATCTTCAAGTACTGGCCGATGACCAACGCGGTCATCGCGTTCAAGGACTACAACGTCGTCGACGGTGTGTGGGGCAGCGACTGGGCGGGGTGGAAGTACTTCCAGCGCTTCTTCGACAACCCGGTGTTCTACAACCTGCTCCGGAACACCTTCGTGCTGTCGGTCTACGTGCTGCTGGCGGGCTTCCCGATCCCGATCATCCTCGCTCTCGCGCTCAACGAGGTGCGGCTGCGCCTCTTCAAGCGCACGGTGCAGATGGTCACCTACGCGCCGTACTTCATCTCGACCGTGGTGGTCGTCTCGATGACGATCCTGTTCCTCTCGCCCCGGCTCGGGCTCGCGAACGACGCCCTCGCGATCTTCGGCATCGACTCGATCGACTTCCTCAGCCAGCCCGACTTCTTCCGTCACATCTACGTGTGGAGCGACGTCTGGCAGACGGCCGGCTACGCCGCCGTCATCTACATGGCGGCGCTCTCGGGCATCGATCCCACCCTCTACGAGGCTGCCAGGGTCGACGGCGCCAACCGGCTCCAGAAGATCCGGCACATCGACATCCCCGGCATCCTGCCGACGGCGACGGTCGTCCTGATCCTCGGCGTCGGGAACGTGATGGCGATCGGCTTCGAGAAGGCGTTCCTGCTGCAGAACACCCTCAACCTGTCGCAGTCGGAGATCATCCCGACCTACACCTACCGGATCGGGCTGCTCAACGCGGACTTCAGCCAGGCCGCCGCGATCGGCCTGTTCAACTCGGCGATCAACCTGGTCCTGCTCATCGGCGTCCACCTGATCGCCAAGCGCGCGACCGGACGGGGACTGTGGTGACCACCGAGACGCGCGACCGCGCGACCTTCCAGCCCAGCGGCGTCCGAGGCATGCTGCAGCAGCGCCGCCAGCGCCCACCCAAGCCGGTCCGGGTCAAGGAGCGCGGCGTCGACCGCCTCTTCATGGTGGCCGTCTACCTCCTGCTGAGCACCTTCATGCTGGTGGTGCTGCTGCCGCTGGTGTACATCGTCGCCAGCTCCTTCAGCGACCCGCGGGCCGTCTCCGCCGGGCGGGTCACGCTGTGGCCGGTCGGCTTCACGCTCGAGGGCTACCAGGCCGTGCTGGGCGACCCGCAGGTCCTCACCGGGTTCACCAACTCGCTCTTCTACACCGTGGTCGGCACCTTCATCAGCCTGTGCCTGACGGTGGCGATCGCCTACCCGCTCTCGCGGAAGGACTTCTGGGGGCGCAGCGTGCTGGCGATGGGCATCGTCTTCACGATGCTGTTCGCCGGCGGGCTGATCCCCACCTACCTGGTGGTCCAGGAGCTGGGGCTGCTCAACACCCGATGGGCGCTGATTCTGCCCCAGGCGATCGGCGTCTGGCAGGTCATCATCGCGATGTCCTTCTTCCGGGTCTCCATCCCCGATGAGCTGTACGAGGCGGCTCAGCTCGACGGCTCGAGCGACCTGCGGTTCCTGTGGTCGGTGGTGCTGCCGCTGTCGAAGCCGCTGCTGGCCGTCATCGCACTGATGTACGCGATCGGCCAGTGGAACAGCTACTTCGACGCCCTGCTCTACATCCGCGACCCCGACCTGTACCCGCTGCAGCTCGTGCTGCGCAACATCCTCATCCTCAACCAGAGCGTGACCGGCATGGACGCGACCGAGATGCTGCGCCGTCAGGAGCTCGCCGACCTGCTCAAGTACTCCCTCATCGTCGTGGCCACGGTGCCCGTGATGCTGATCTACCCCTTCGTCGCCCGGTACTTCACCAAGGGCGTGATGATCGGTGCCGTCAAGGGCTGAGACACCGATCCCGCAGTTCCCGGCTCCGCCGCCCGGCGGACCGTTCGAGACCAGGAGGTCACCCATGGCACGACAACCACGACGCGCGGCGATCCTCGCGGTGGTCGCTCTCGGCATCGGCGCCGTCGGCGCCTGCTCGGGGAGCAACGATGACAACGAGGGCGGAGGCGGCGACGACGGCGTCATCACGATCTTCGCGCCGCAGGCCTCCGACATGAATCTGGAGGAGAACGCCTACACCCTGCACCTCGAGGAGATGTTCGACGTCGACCTGCAGTTCCAGACGACGACCTACGACGCCGCGGCCGCGGCCGAGGCCCGGCAGATCTCGCTGGCCAGCGGCGACTTCCCCGACGCCTACATGCTCATCCCGTGGGTCGATCAGTTCAGCCAGTCCGATCTGCTCCGGCTGGGCGGCCAGGGCATCATCGTTCCACTCAACGACCTCATCGACTCCTACGGCCCGACGATCCAGCAGACGTTCGACGAGGCGCCGGGCTACGAGACCCTCGCGACCGCGCCGGACGGCAACATCTGGGGTCTTCCGCAGTGGAACGACTGCTACCACTGCTCCTACCCCCGCAAGTTCTGGATCAACACGGAGTGGCTGGACAACCTGGGACTCGAGGCGCCGACCACCCCGGACGAGCTCTTCGACGTCCTCATGGCGTTCAAGAACGACGACCCCAACGGCAACGGCGTCGCCGACGAGATCCCCCTCACGGGCAACACGCGCGACCCGATCGTGCCCTTCATCATGGATGCCTTCATCACCAACTCCTTCGACTCCGGCACGAACCAGCCCAACTCGCTGGGCATCAACAACGGCCAGGTTCAGGTGCAGGCAGCGCAGGACGGGTGGCGTGAGGGCCTCGTGTTCCTGAACCGCCTCTGGGAGGAGGGGCTCGTGGACGAGTCCGCGTTCTCGCAGGACCCCGACGCCATGCAGGCCAAGGGCAACTCGGCCGACGGCGTCGTCCTCGGCTCCTACACGGGCGTCCACCCCGGCATCTTCGTGACGATCGATCTCGAGGACGACCGCGACAACCAGTACAACGCGCTGCCGCCGCTCACCGGACCTGGCGGCCAGAACGTCACCTACGAGCTCCCCAGTGCCCCGGGTGCGACGTTCGTCATCACGAGCAGCGCGAGCGCGGCGACACAGCAGAAGCTGGTGGAGATCGTCGACTACATCCACACCTACGAGGGTCAGGTGCAGGGCCAGTTCGGCATCGAGGGTGTCGGTTGGCGCCCGGCGGAGGACGGCGAGGTCGCTCTGGACGAGACGCTCGAACCGAGCTTCGTGGACCTCCCGACCGACGAGGGAAACCCCGAGGACACGAACGCCGCGTGGGGCGCCCTGACGCAGTACGCCAGCACGGCCGAGTTCCGGAACGCTCAGGTCCAGGCGACCGACATCTACGCCCAGGCCGGCTACGAGCGCCGTCTGTTCGAGGCGACGAAGCTCTACGAGGGTGCCAACACCGACGAGATCTTCCCGTACTGGAACGCGTGGGTGCCCGTCGCGGACGCGCCCGAGCTCTCGACGCTGCAGACGAACGTCGAGAACTACGTGGCGACGTCGACCGCCGAGTTCATCACGGGGGTCCGCGACCCGGGTGACGACGCCGCGTGGCAGAGCTATCTCGAGGGCCTGACCGGCATCGGCGCGGATCGGTACGTCGAAATCTGGCAGAACGCCTACGACACCAGCACCAGCTGAGCACCGAGGATCGAGGCGGGCCGGCCCGTGACCGGCCCGCCTCGGCCACCTCCCGTCAGAACTCCCGGAAAGCACCCATGCCACGTCACCTGCTGACCCCTGAGGGTCACGGCTCGTCCTTCCTCGACTCCCTCCTGCTCGGCAACGGCAGTCTCGGAGCCGCGCTCACCGGCACCGCCGGTGCCGCGCACCTGGACCTCAACCTCGACACCCTGTGGTCGGGCGGACCGCTCGAGCCACCGTCGACGATCGCACCGGAGGTGCTCGAGCGTGTGCGCTCGCTCGTCGCCGACCGGGACTTCCTCGCCGCCGACGACGCCGCGACCGGCTTGCACTCCAGCGGCTGGACGCAGGCGTTCCAGCCTCTGGGTCGGGTGAGCTGGCGCTGGTCGGACGCCGACGGGCAGACCGAGCGCGAGCTGGATCTGGCGCGAGGCATCGCGACCCACCGGGTCGTGGGGGCGGAGAGCACGAGCCTGCTGCGCGCGTTCGTCTCCGCCCCGGACCAGGTGCTCGTCGCCGTCGCCGACACCGGCCGGCCCGGCACCGACGAGCTCGAGCTCACCTCGCCGCACGCCGTCGAGGTCGATCGCTGGGACACCGACAGCGCCCGGTGGTGGCGCATGACCGGTCGGGTGCCGGCGCACGTGCTGCCCTCCTACGAGAAAGCGGGCAGCTCGCGGCCGGCCATCGTCTACGCCGACGACCAGCCCGACGACGCCGGGCTCGTCACCGCGGGGATGGGCTTCGCCCTCGTCGTCGCGGTGGCCGACCTCGGCGATCGACGCCTGCTCGTCGCGTCGGCCGAGTCCGGCTTCCGCGGCTGGGACCAGCGCCCGTCCGCCGATGTCGCGGCGCTCGCGGAGACGTCGCAGGCCAGGGTCGCCCGTGCGTTGGGCACCGCCGAGGAGACCCTTCTCGAGCGGCACGTCGCCGACCATGGCGCGTTGTTCGAGCGCGTGGACCTGGATCTGTCCGAGTCGGCCCGTCCCGAGGCGCCGCGCGCGCAGGACCCGGCGACGGCCGAGCTCTACTTCGATCTCGGGCGCTACCTGCTGATCGCGTCCTCGCGCCGGGGAACCCAGGCGGCGACCTTGCAGGGGATCTGGAACGTCGACGTGCGGCCGGCGTGGAGCTCCAACTACACGACGAACATCAACGTCGAGATGAACTACTGGCTGGCCGAGTCCACCGCCCTGAGCGATCTGCACGAGCCGTTGTTCACGCTGACGAGAGAGCTGGCACAGGCCGGTCGCGCGCAGGCTCGGGCCGTCTACGGCGCGCGCGGAGCCGTCGTGCATCACAACACCGACCTGTGGCGCTTCACCGCTGCGGTCAACGGCGACCCGCAGTGGTCGAACTGGCCCAGCGGGCTGCCCTGGCTGGCCGCGCACCTGGGCGATCACCTCGACTTCGCGTGGGACGGCGAGCTGGCGCACGACCTGGCACTCCCCGTCCACGAGGCCGTCTGCGCGTTCGCGCTCGACATGCTCGTGCCCGACGGCGACGGCGGGCTCGTGGTGAGTCCGTCCACCTCCCCCGAGCACCGCTTCGCGCACGACGGCGGCTTCGCCGCCGTGTCGGCGGGCGCGACGATGGACCAGGAGCTGGTGCTGCAGGCGTTCACGCGGCTGCTCGACCTGGCCGCCCGCACGGGCGCTGGTGACGACGTCCTGCTCGAGCAGGTCCGGCAGGCGCTGCCGCGTGTGCGCCGGCCGGCCATCGGCTCCGACGGTGCGCTGCTGGAGTGGGCCGACGAGCGCGACCCGCGCGAGCCGGGCCATCGGCACGTCTCGCACCTCTACGGCGTCTACCCCGGCACCAGGATCACACCGAGCCGTGCCCCGCACGAGCTGGAGGCGGCGGGCATCGCGCTGCGGCGACGGCTGGCGAACGGCGGCGGCCACACCGGCTGGAGCCGTGCCTGGACGATCGGGCTGGCGGCCCGCCTGGGCGACCCCGCGCTGGCGGAGACCTCCATCGTGGCGCTCTTGGAGGAGCAGAGCTCCTCCACGCTGATGGACCTGCACCCGATGGGCAGCGGGGCGGTGTTCCAGATCGACGGCAACTTCGGAGCAGCGGCGGGCATCGCGGAGCTGCTGGTGCAGAGCCACGACGAGGCGATCGCACTGCTGCCCGCGCTGCCACCCGGGTGGCCGACGGGCCGCGTCCGCGGCCTGCGCGCACGGGGCGGTCACCGCGTCGACCTCGCCTGGCGCGACCACGACCTCGAGCGAGCCGTGATCGACTCGGCGGGGGGCGCGGTCGTCGTCGAGGTGGCCGAGGTGGACGAGGTAACCGTGCGCTCCTCGAGCGGCGGCGAGGTCGCGATCACGTCGACGCCGGGCGCACCGGGGCGGCGGCGCCACGGGTGGGATGGCCCGGCCGACCGGTACGAGATCGAGCGAGCCGCAGCGCCACGACCGGTGACGCCGACGCGCTGATCCAGCCCGATCACCCCGACCGATCTCGACGAGAGGAGAGGCCATGACTCTCGACCCGGCCACGCTGCCCGAGCCGGCAGATGTCTCAGACACACCGACGCGCTCACGGACCCGCCGGGGCTGGCGACCCGGGTGTTCCTCGCGCCTCGCCCGGCTCTCCGGCGACACCACGTCATCCATGAGTGCGCGGTCGCCGTCGTCGGCCGACGTACGATCCGCATGCCGCTGAGCCGGCACGAGGCGTGAGGAGATGGCCATGGCCGTGAACACGGGCGCACCCGTCGGCCGTTCGCAGACCGACGTCGTGATCGAGACGGTGAAGTCGATGCTGCGCGAGGGGACGCTGAGGGCGGGCGACCGGATCCCGATCGAGCGCGAGCTCGCCCTGCAGCTCGGCGTGTCACGGGGGTCGCTGCGCGAGGCGATCCGCGCGCTGATCGCCCTCGGTGTCCTGGAGGCACGCCAGGGCGACGGCACCTATGTCACCTCGCTCGACTCCACGAGGCTGCTCAGCCCGGTCGGCTTCTATGCCGAGCTGCACGGCCCGTCCAGCGCCGTGGAGCTGCTGGCCGTGCGTCGCGTCCTCGAGGCGGAGAGCGCGGCGCTGGCCGCCACCCGGTTGCTGAAGTCCGAGCTGGACGAGCTCGAGGCGATCCTGGCGCGGGTGGACGAGATGTTCGCCGGTACCGAGGAGCCCGACGCCGAGCGCACGATCGAGGCCGATGTGGAGTTCCACCGTCTGATCGCGCGGGCGAGCGGCAACACCACCCTCGCCGGGCTCATCGACAACCTCTCCACACGGACCATCCGCACACGCCTGTGGCGCTCGCACACCCACCGCGCCTCGATCCGCGCGGCGCACCTGCAGCATCGAGCGATCCTCGCCGCGCTGGTGGAGCGGGACCCGTCGCGAGCCCAGATCCGGATGTCCACCCACCTGCTCGATGTCGAGGACTTCGTGGCCGCCCACCGGGCCGGAGCATCGCTGGACGACGCCGCGGCGCTGCGCCCCGAGCCGCGGAACGAGCAGGCGGAGGCGACCGGGCAGACATCGCAGACGTAGAGCTCGAGCACGAGCCGACCAACCCCGTCGCCGGCGAGCAGGTCACCGCGGCGCGGGAGGACCGGGAGGAATGTCCCCTACCCAGCGGTCACCAGCGCGGGTGCGAACGGCGTCGACGATCAGGTCGTCCGGGACGTCCCAGGCCGGCTCCGTCTTCCGAGGCTTGCGCCGACCGGGCCGCCCGGGCCACCAAGAGCGCTGGGTGAGGCGGACCAGGCCCGAGACGACGTCGGTGCCTGTCAGCGCTGTCGTCACCAGCCGTCGGGGGTAGAGCCACGCCGACGGGCGGGCACCGCCGTCGAGCCGGCCCGCGAGCCAGGTGCCACCGGCGCCGAGCTCGTGCCTGTGGGTGCCGATCTCGGTGAACGCCGTCCACGGCGTCGATCGCCGCCAGCCGACACCATGCCAGGTCATGCCCGCGTCGGAGATCTCGATACGCGTAGGGGCGCCGATGATCTGACCAACCGGATAGATGAGGACCACGAGCCAGAGCACCGACGAGACCCATCGCCAAACGCCATCGCCGTCGAAGGCGAAGAACCGAGCGGCGACGAACCCGAGCGATATCGCGACGATCACCAGCATCGCCCACACCTCGGCCCTGCGACCGGTCGGCCGGATCGTCAGAGCAACTCGTTGCCCTTCATCCACGCGTCACCACCATGGCAAGACCTTAAGCGTCCGCGACGACCGGGCCCGGACCTCCCGCGCGGCGCCGAGCAGTGATGCGTCGACCGGTCGAGACCGTCCTTCGTCCCGGTCCCGCTACCGTGCGGACGTGCCAACTCCGACCACGTCACCGTCGCCGCGTTCGTCAGCGCGACGCGCTATCTATCCGCACGGCCCCGACTCGATGCGTCGCGACGACGTCACTCCTGGCCGGACGATCGAGCTCACTCTCGGTCCGAGTGCCATGTATCCGGGCACGACGCGCTCGATCTAGCTGCACATTCCGGCCGCGTGCTCGGCACATGAGCCGTCCGACGTCGTCATCTTCCAGGACGGGTGGTGGTACCTCGACCCGGACGCAGAGGTGCGGGGCGGCGTCGTCCTCGACAACCTGACGAGCGACGGGACGATCCCTCCCACTGTCGGCATCTTCGTCGACCCCGGCCGGCGGCTCGAGACCGCCACCTCGTCGGGCAAGCAGCGCAATCTCGAGTACGACGCCCTCGACGACCGTTACGCGACGTTCCTGCTGCAGGAGGTCGTCCCCCTGGCCCGTGAGCACATCAGCCTCACCGACGATCCCGAGGGCTGGACCATCTGCGGTGGCAGCAGCGGCGGGAACTGCGCGCTCACCGTCGCTTGGCACCGACCCGACCGGTTCCGAGGCGTGATCGCCAACCTGTCCAGCTTCGCGCAGATCCCCGGGGGCAACCCGTTCCCCACCCTCATCTCGTCGACACCACGCAAGCCGATCCGGATCTTCCAGCAGGCGGCCAGGAACGATCTCGGGCACGGACAGCCGGTCGAGAACTGGTACGCCGACAACCTCCGGGTCTCGGCCGCCCTCGACGAGGCCGGTTACGAGCACAGGCTCGTGATCGGCGACGGCGGCCATCATCCGAATCACGGCGGCACCCTCCTGCCGGAGGCGATCCGCTGGGTCCCGCGGCGATAGCCTCACTCCGTGCGTGCGGTGAGGATCCATGGCCAGGGTGACATGCGGATCGAGGAGGTCCCGGACATCGAGCCGGGTCCCCATCAGGTGAGGATCCGGCCGACGTATGTCGGCATCTGCGGCTCCGACCTGCACTACCTCGCCGACGGCGCGGCGGGCATCTTCCGGATCGTCGAGCCGCTCATCCCGGGTCACGAGATGGCGGGGACGGTCGACCTCGACCCGTCCGGCACGTACGCGTCGGGCACCCCCGTCACGGTCCACCCCGCCACGTGGGGCCCGGACGCGTACGGTCCGCGCCACACCTGGACCGGGGGCACGTTCCTCGGCAGCGCCTCGACCTCGCCCCACACGCACGGAGCGCTGGCCGATTTCCTCGTCGTCGCACGCGAGCAGGTCCGACCGCTCCCCCAGGGTCTGCCCAGCCGGCGCGCGGCGCTCGTGGAGCCGCTCGCCGTCGGGCTGCACGCCCTCGCCGTCGCCGGAGGCGCCCAGGGCAAGCGGGTGCTGGTCTCGGGCGCCGGACCGATCGGCCTGCACACCGCCGCCGCCGCGCTCGCCCAGGGCGCCGCCCGCGTCTCCTGCGCCGACGTCCGCACAGGACCGCTCGACCGCGCCCGAGCCATCGGCGCCCACGACGTCGTCGACGTCTCGACGACGGCGCTGCCCGAGTCGTCCTTCGACCTCACCCTCGAGTGCGCCGGCATCCCGCAGACGCTCCACGCCCTGCTCATCGCCACACGCCGCGGCGGCACCATCGTGCAGGTCGGCAACGTGCCCGACGAGGCACGGCCGGTCAACCTCGCCCCGATCCTCAGCAAGGAGATCGCCTACCTCGGCAGCTTCCGCTACGACACCGAGATCGACGACGCCATCGCGATGCTCGCGGCCACGCCGTCCATCGAGAACGTCGTCACCCACGAGCTGGGCATCGACGACGTCGCAACGGCGTTCGCCGTCGCCGCCGACTCCGACGCCTCCGGCAAGGTGCTGGTGCGCGTCCAGGTGTGACGCGCGCGGCTCCGAACGCCCACCGACCCCGAGGGGTCCACGCCTCAGGCGGCGTCGCTCACGGCGACGACGACAGGAGTCCTGGGCAGCGCCGTCCGCGGCGCGATGACGACCACGACCAGGACGACGCCCACGAGCCCGCCGAGCAGCCACGGGAGCCCGCCGGCCAGCGCGAGCAGCGCCGTCAGCGCACCGCCGACCCCGATGAGCAGGGCGGTGGAGAGGCCGTCGAGGATCTGGGCGGCGGCGGTGTTGAAGCCCACCTCGCCCTCACCCGAGTGACCCATCACCAGCAGCGCGACCGACGACATCCCGAGCCCCATGCCCAGCCCCGCGATCGCCTGCGCCGGCAACGCGAACCAGCCGCTGACGAGCGTCAGCGCGATCGGGATCTGCACGGCAATCCCCACCGCCACCAGGGTGGCGCCGATCCGCAGCAGCACGTGCCGAGGCAGATCGGGTCGCCCACCCTGCCACGCCGACGCGGCCGACCACCCGAGCGAACCCGCGATCAGCATCGCGCCGGCGCGCTCCAGCGGCCACTCGTGCAGGTCGGTCAGGACCAGCGGGAGGAAGGCGTTCGCGGCGAA
>JBMDXU010000150.1:0-11909 GCA_048594485.1 Pseudactinotalea sp.
TGTCGGCGCAGAACCACCTGCTCGCCGGGAGCAGCTGCCGCGGAGGACAGGAAGGACGGCGAAGGCCGGCCCGTCCGGGGCCGGCCGTCGGGGCGAGGGGCGGGGTCAGGCCCGCTCGTCACCGACCTTGCCGTCGATGAAGTCGCGGCCCTGCTGAACCTTGTCCGCGAACTTGTCGCCGGTCTTGTCGTTGATGAAGTCCGCGGCGCGGTCCAGACCCTGGTCGGTCTGCTCCTCGTTGCCGAGCACCTCCGACACCTTCTCGGTCACCTTGTCCTTGAACGCATCGAAACCCATGGGTTCGACCTCCTCGCTGGTGCTCCTGCATGTCTGGACGGGTCTGTCCAGGCCCGGATCAGTCTGACACCCGGGCACCGCGATGTCACCACGATCCGGCGACGTCGACGCATCGCACGCTCGCGGCCGTGCGGACAGTGGTCGCTTGCGAGACGCGCCGCGGCGATCCAGACTTGAGCGGAATAGACTCAACTTTGCCGGAGTTGGCATCAGTAGACATGTCAGACCGCACCGGAGGTTCGATGGACACCAAGCTCACCACCAAGTCGCAGGAGGCGATGGCGGCGGCCCTGCAGGCCGCGACGGCCGCGGGGAACCCGCAGCTCGAGCCGGTCCACCTGCTCGCCGCCCTGCTCGAGCAGCAGGGTGGGATCGCCACCTCGCTGCTCGACGCCGTCGGCGCCGACAGGGTGTCGCTGACACGCCAGATCGCGGGCGCGATCGCGTCCCTTCCGGCCGCCTCGGGCGGCAACGTCAGCCAGCCCGCGGCGTCGCGAGGCCTGCTCACCGTGCTCAACGCCGCCTCGCAGGAGGCGCGCTCGATGGGTGACGAGTTCGTCTCCACCGAGCACCTGCTGCTGGGCCTCGCGAAGGACGGCGGGACGGCCGGCGAGATCCTGCGCGCCGCCGGCGCCGACCGTGACCGGCTGCTTGAGAAGTTCACCGCCGTCCGCGGCAGCGGCAAGGTCACCTCGGCCGACCCGGAGGGCACGTTCCAGGCCCTCGAGAAGTACGGCACCGACCTCACGGCGCGTGCGCGCGAGGGCAAGATCGACCCGGTCATCGGGCGCGACTCCGAGATCCGGCGAGTCGTCCAGGTGCTCTCCCGCCGCACGAAGAACAACCCCGTGCTCATCGGCGAGCCCGGCGTCGGCAAGACCGCCGTCGTCGAAGGTCTCGCCCAGCGCGTCGTCGACGGTGACGTGCCCGAGTCGCTCGCCGGCAAGCGGCTGATCTCGCTCGACCTCGGCGCCATGCTCGCCGGGGCCAAGTACCGCGGCGAGTTCGAGGAGCGCCTCAAGGCCGTCCTCGACGAGATCAAGAGCTCGGACGGCGAGATCGTCACCTTCATCGACGAGCTCCACACGGTCGTCGGCGCGGGAGCCGGCGGCGACGGCGCGATGGACGCCGGCAACATGCTCAAGCCGATGCTCGCCCGCGGTGAGCTCCGCATGATCGGCGCCACCACGCTCGACGAGTACCGCGAGTACATCGAGAAGGACCCGGCGCTGGAGCGCCGGTTCCAGCAGGTGTTCGTCGGCGAGCCGTCCGTCGAGGACACCGTCGCGATCCTGCGCGGCATCGCCCCCAAGTACGAGGCGCACCACAACGTCACCATCTCCGACGGCGCTCTCGTCGCCGCCGCGACGCTGTCCGACCGGTACATCACCGGCCGCCAGCTGCCCGACAAGGCGATCGACCTCGTCGACGAGGCGGCGTCCCGGCTGCGGATGGAGCTCGACTCCTCGCCCGTCGAGATCGACCAGCTGCGCCGCGAGGTCGACCGGCTGAAGATGGAGGAGTCGTACCTGTCCGAGGGCGGCACGGACGACCCGGCCAGCCAGGCGCGGCTCGACAAGCTGCGCGCCGACCTCGCCGACCGTACCGAGGAGCTGACCGCCCTCAACGCCCGGTGGGAGTCCGAGCGTGCCGGGCTGAACCAGATCGGCGAGGCGCGTAAGAAGCTCGACGAGCTGCGCACCGAGGCCGAGAAGGCTCAGCGCGAGGGTGACCTCGAGAAGGCCTCCCGGCTGCTGTACGGCGACATCCCCGCCGTCGAGCGGGAGATCGCCCAGGCCGAGATGGCCGAGATGGAGGCCGACGGGGCGAGTGCGTCGACGCAGCCTCCGATGGTAGCCGAGTACGTCGGTCCCGAGGAGGTCGCGGAGGTCGTCGCCGCGTGGACGGGGATCCCGACCGGGCGGCTGCTCCAGGGCGAGACCGAGAAGCTGCTGAGCATGGAGGATGTCCTCGGCGAGCGGCTGATCGGGCAGCAGGCGGCCGTGCGTGTCGTCTCGGACGCCGTGCGGCGCTCGCGCGCCGGCATCGCCGACCCGGACCGTCCGTTGGGCTCGTTCCTCTTCCTCGGCCCGACGGGCGTCGGCAAGACCGAGCTCGCCAAGTCGCTCGCCGACTTCCTCTTCGACGACGAGCGCGCGATGGTGCGCATCGACATGAGCGAGTACGCCGAGAAGCACTCGGTGGCCCGCCTCGTCGGCGCCCCGCCGGGGTACGTCGGTTACGAGGAGGGTGGTCAGCTGACTGAGGCGGTCCGCCGTCGCCCCTACTCCGTCGTGCTCCTCGACGAGGTCGAGAAGGCCCACCCCGAGGTCTTCGACATCCTCCTGCAGGTGCTCGACGACGGCCGGCTCACCGACGGCCAGGGTCGCACCGTCGACTTCCGGAACGTGATCCTCGTGCTGACGTCCAACCTGGGGTCGCAGTTCCTCGTCGACCCGACGATGAGCTCCGAGGGCAAGAACGACGCCGTGATGAACCTCGTGCGCGCCTCCTTCAAGCCGGAGTTCCTCAACCGCCTCGACGAGATCGTGCTCTTCGACCCGCTGACGGTCTCCGAGCTCGGCGGCATCGTCGACCTGCAGGTGCAGCGGCTGGCCGCCCGGCTGCAGGACCGGCGGCTCGAGCTCGACGTCACGCCCGCCGCTCGGGAGTGGCTCGCGCTCGAGGGGTACGACCCCGCGTACGGCGCCCGCCCGCTGCGCCGGCTGATCCAGCGCGAGATCGGCGACAAGCTCGCCCGGTTGCTGCTGGCCGGCCACGTGCAGGACGGCGAGACGATCGTCGTCGACCGGCCCACCGATCTGCAGGAGCCGGGGCTGGTCGTGCGACCGGCAACCCGTCTCTCGGCCTGACCAGCGACGCGACGGCCCCCGCCCGAAGCCGGGCGGGGGCCGTCGCGTGCGAGCGTGCGATCAGACGGCGCTGCTGCTCACGTCACCCTGGACGAAGCTGCCCGTCAGCTCGAAACCCTCCGCCGCGATCATGAGGCAGGTGAACTTGCGGTCGCCCGCGTCCCACGTCTCCTGGGTGGGGTACAGGATGTAGTGCGACACCGAGTCGGCGTCGACCTGGGCGTAGAACGGCTCGACCGCACCCGCGCAGAACGCGTCGGACTCCTCCTGGACGACGTCCTCGCCCGGGTAGTCCTCGCGATCGGTGGTCGTCTCCGCGACGACCTCCGCCTGGTGCGGGTCCGCGCACGGGAGGGCGGACAACCGGTTCCCCTCGACGTACTCCAGGCTCTCCAAGCAGTCGCCCGGGACGATCTCGACGTCGGACAGCTGGGTCGGGCTCTCGACGCCGGCGGTGCGTTCGGCGTCGTTGTTCGGGTCGCTCCCGCTGGTCAGCCGCGAGATCCCGTACCCGACACCGGCCAGCACGAGCACCCCGACGACGATCGCGATCACGATCGGGAGCGCGTTCGACTTCTTCGTCGGCGGCGGTCCGAACGACCCCGGCCCGTATCCCGGCTGCTGGCCGTACTGCTGCTGGTTGTAGCTCTGCTGGTCGTAGGTCGGCTGGTCGTAGGTCGGCTGCTGCTGGCCGTAGCCGGGTTGCTGGCCGTACCCAGGTTGCTGGCCGTAGCCGGGCTGCTGGCCGTAGCCAGGTTGCTGGCCGTAGCCAGGCTGCTCCTGGCCGTAGCCCGGCTGCTGCCCGTACGGCTGCTGGCCGCCCTGCTGGGATGCGTCCCACGGGTTGCTCATCGCTGTCCCCTCAGTTGACGAGATTGGTGGTCAGTGGCCCGGCTGCTCCACGCAGCAGGCAGATGACTCGGGTGTTCCCCTGCGCCCATCCCTGCTGGGAAGGCACGAGGAACCACGAACCGATCGACTCCTCACCGGCGTCGAGGGCCGCGATCTCGGCGTCGCAGATCTCGGTCGCCTGTGCGGTGAGCTGGTCGGGGCCGGGGTAGGCGCCGTCGATCGGGTGCTGGCTGACGACCTGCGCGATGTGCGACTCGGCGCACGGCACGAGCCGGACCTCGCCCACCTCGGAGGCCGGCGGGAGCGTCGCGATGCAGTTGCCGACGGCGAGGTTCGCGGAGGCGATCGTCCGTGCCTCGGCGACGTCGCCGGGCTGGGGGGACTCGAACGCGCGGTCCAGGGTGCCGTTGCCGACGAGCACCGCGCCCACCATGACCCAGCCGATCGTGAAGACGGTCCCGAGCGCGATCGCCGTCCAGGCCAGCCCCATGCTGCGCCGCCGCGTCCGCTTGACCCGCGCACGCGCGACCAGGCCGAGCACGACGGCGACCAGGCCGAGCGGTGCCGTCGCGACACCCGCCACGGCGAGCGGCTCGACCTTCTGCTTGGGCGGCGTCGGGAAGGTGAACTGGCCGTACCCACCCTGCTGCGGTGGGGCCGGCTGCTGAAGATCCGGTCGGACGCCGTACATGCTCTGCCCGGAGGACTGCCCGAAGCTCTGCTGCGGCGGCGCGATCGGAGGAGCCTGCGCGGGCGGGGCCCCCGACGGGTCGCTCCAGACCGGCTGCGGAGGCCACGCCTGCTGGGCGTGCTGCGGCTGCCCGTGCTGCGGCTGGCCGTGCTGCGGCCAGGTCGACTGCTGCGGCTGACTCTGCTGCGGCTGCCCCTGCTGCGGCCAGGTCGACTGCTGCGGCTGACTCTGCTGCGGCTGGGCCTGCTGCGGCTGGGGTGGCTGCTGACCGGGCCACGGCTGCGACGGCGCGGCCGACGGCGGCGGGATCGGAGCCTGGCTGCCGGTCGGCTGGTCAGGGCTCGGCCACGTGTTCGGTTCCGACGGCTGACCCATGGCCGAAGACTATCGGCGCCCGACCGTGCGACCGACACCCGCGGAGGCCGGATTCGTGCGCATCAGCGCGCCGACCGGCACCGCTCAGTCCGCCAGGTCGAGCACCACGGGGACGTGGTCCGAGGCGCCCTTGCCCTTGCGCTCCTCACGGTCGATGGACACCGCCTGCAGGCGCTCGACGGCGGCTGCGTTCGCGAAGGCGAGATCGATCCTCATCCCGCGGTTCTTCGGGAACGCGAGCTGCTGGTAGTCCCAGTACGTGAACCGGCCGGGTGTCAGGTCGGAGGTGACCTCGCGCAGGCCGACCTCGCCGAGCGCCACGAGAGCCGCGCGTTCGGCGTCGGAGGTGTGCGTGCGTCCCGCGTAGTACGCCGTCGACCAGACGTCCTCATCGTTCGGGGCCACGTTCCAGTCCCCGAGCACGACCGTGGCCGACGCCGGCCACGTCGCCGCCGCATCCCTCAGCGCACGCAGCCAGTGGAGCTTGTACAGGTAGTGCGGGTCGTCCCGTGCGCGCCCGTTGGGGACGTACACGCTCCACACCCGGACACCGTCGCAGGTCGCGCCGAGCGCTCGCGCCTCGATCGCCGCGTCCTCGCCCCACCCGGGCTGGCCGTCGAACCCGCGGGCGACGTCGTCGAGCCCCACGCGCGACGCGATCGCGACACCGTTCCACTGGCTCGTGCCGACGTGGGCGACCTCGTACCCGTAGGCCTCGAAGGCGAGGTACGGGAACGCCTCGTCCTTCGTCTTCGTCTCCTGCATCGCGAGCACGTCGACGTCGGCCCGCTGGAGCCAGGCACTCACCCGCTCCGCGCGCGCCCTGATCGAGTTGACGTTCCATGTCGCGATCCGCACCCCGCGACGCTACCGGCCCCCGCCGTCGCCGGTCCGCGCAGGCGGGCAGTAGCGTGAGCGCCGTGACGAGCGCAGCGCAGACCCCGAAGGACCGCCTGGCCGAGCTGATCACCGAGCTCGCCGTCGTGCACGGGAAGGTCACGCTCTCCAGCGGGCGCGAGGCCGACTACTACGTCGACATGCGCAGGCTCACCCTGCACCACGAGGCGGCTCCCCTCATCGGGCACCTCATGCTCGACATGCTGGAGGAGTCGGGGATGGGCGTCGGCGAGATCGACGCCGTCGGCGGTCCGACGATGGGTGCCGACCCCGTCGTGTGCGCGATCCAGCACGCCGCCGCGAGCCGCGGCCTCGACCTCGACGCCTTCCTCGTGCGCAAGGAGGCCAAGGGGCACGGCATGAAGCGCCAGGTCGAAGGCCCGGAGATCGCCGGCCGTCGTGTCGTCGTCGTCGAGGACACCACGACGACGGGAGGCAGCCCGATGCTGGCCGTCGAGGCCGCGCGCGCCGTAGGGGCCGAGGTGGTCGGCGTCGCGACGATCCTCGACCGCGAGACCGAGGCCACCGACGTGTTCGCGAGGGCAGACCTGCCCTACGTCTCGCTGCTCTCCAGCAGCGATCTGGGCCTCACGCCCCAGTAGCATCGGGGCGTCGGGCGACCTGCCCGACGTGCCGAGACCGGAGGGCCGACGGCCCTTCAGCGACTCCGAAGGAGGCCCGCATGGACGCCGGAGTCATCATCCCCATCGTCATCGTCGTGGTGGTCGTGCTCATCCCCGTGCTCTGGGGTGTGGCGACGTACAACGGCTTCGTCCGACTGCGCAACCTCGTCCAAGAGGCGTGGCGTCAGATCGACGTCGAGCTGCACCGGCGGTACGACCTGATCCCCAACCTCATCGAGACCGTCAAGGGGTTCGCGAGCCACGAGCGCGCCGTCTTCGACGAGGTCACCCGCGCTCGCGCCGCCGCGGCCACCCCGGGCGCCTCGCCCGCGGAGCAGGCCCGCCAGGAGGATGCGCTGAGCGGCGCGCTCGGTCGCCTGTTCGCCGTCGCCGAGGACTACCCGCAGCTGCGGTCCGTCGAGAGCTTCGTCGCGCTCCAGAACGAGCTCACCAACACCGAGGACCGCATCGCTGCCGGCCGCCGGTTCTACAACGCCAACGTGCGCGACCTCAACACCAAGGTCGAGACCTTCCCGCCGAACATCATCGCGAAGATGTTCTCGTTCAGCCGCGCCGAGTACTTCGAGACGAACGACCCGGTCGTGCGTGCTGCGCCGCAGGTCTCGTTCCAGGACACCCAGGGCAACGTCGGCGTCTACGGCACCCCGCCCCAGCCCACCCGCCAGCAGCCGTCGGTGACCGACGCCGGTGGGCCGAGCCACGGCGGGCAGACGGGCGGCTTCCCGCCCGGGCAGACCGGCGGCGGGCAGCCCGGCTACCCGCAGTCGCCCCCGCCACAGGGCTGAACGGGGGCCTCGCGGTGGTGAGCGACGAGGCCGTGTCGATCCTGTCCCGCGGCGGCAACGTGCGGGTGGGCACCGCGCTGACGCCACGGCTCGCCTCGGTGCTCGCGCCGATGGGGCTGTCCGTCGGGGCGCTGAGCCGGATGGACGGCGGGCCGGGGAAGACCTGGCCGCTGCTCGTGCTGCTGGTGCTCGTCGGCCTCGCCGCTTTCGTGATCCAGAGCCGCGCCTTCGTCACGGTCACGGGCGGTGTGCTGCGGTGGCGCACCGGCTTCCGGACGCACGAGGTGTCGCTCCTCGACGTCGAGCTCGGTGTCCGCACCGGCGGATGGAACGACCGGCTCGTGGTGCCGATACGCGGTCGGCGGCCGTTGTCGTTGTGGGCGCGCTCCTGGGGCTCGGACGCGTTGGACTCGATCGCCGACAGGCTCCGCTACAACGTGCGCGTCGCACGGCCCCGGGTCCGCGACCACGCGGGATGACCGGCCCGGACGAGCCGTACGCGGCGAGCCCGGCTCCCGGGGTGGGCTCACCGGGAGCCGCGGCACCGCACCAGCCCATCGGCCCGGCGGGTGCGCCGTCGCCGTACGTGGCCCTTCCGGGACCGGCCTCAGCCCGTGACACAGGTCGGGGTGCGGGCCGTGGGCGCGGCCGGCGCCCGCCGTGGCGTCCGCGGGGGCGGTCGAGAGGTACGGCGGACGGCGACGTCGAGATCCGTCCCGGGGGCATGACGGTCGCTGTTGCGGTGCTCGGATGGCTGGGGACCTGCGTCATGGCGTGGGCCGAGATCCGACCTGCGCCGGTCGCCGTCGCTGTCGCCGCTCTCGCCGTGCTGCCCTGGGGATGGCTGGCGGCGAGGGCGAGCGTATGGCGGGCGAGCGTGGTCGGTCACGACCTGCGGCTGCGAACGATCGGGCGCACCGTCAGCCATCCGCTCTCGAGCCTCGACACGCCGGTGCTGGCGACGGTCGACCGATGGGAGGCGCTGCACCTGCGCCTCGCCGGTGGTGTCCATCTGCGGACCTTGAGCGCGCCCTTCTGGGGTGACGACGCGGTTCGCACGCTCGCGGACCGGCTCGGCGCCCACCGAGTGGAGATCGCGAGCCGCGCCGAGCTCGTGCGGCGCTACCCGGGGAGCCTCACCTTCTGGAGGCGGCACCGCGGCTGGGGCTATGCGCTCTACGCCCTGTCCGTGGTCGTCGCGGTGCTCCTGCTCGGTAGCATCCTGCGGTGATCACAGGCACCGCGGCGCCGGACGACCGGACGGGGGAGTCCGTGCCCGGTGTCGGATCGCCACCGACGCCGGAGGGCGGAGCAACGGCGGGCAGACGAGCGACGTCCCGCCCGGGCAGCAGTGCGGCGGTCCGCCCGACGACCCGCGTCGCCGCCGCCGCAAGGCCGACCCGCCCGCGACGAGCATGACCGAGGACCAGCGACCCGCGGGTAGCGGCGACGTCCCCCCGGTGCCCTACGGTGCGACCGGCGACCGTGTACCCGGGTCGCCGCCGCCCGCGCTCGGCGGTCGGTGGCACTCAGGACCGCCCGTCGAGCGCCGTCCCAGCACGGTGATCGGCGGGCTGCTGCTCGCGTTCGCGGTCGTGACCGTGGGAATCGTGGTGTGGCAGAGCCGCTGGCAGGACGCCGGCGAGGTGGTGAGCGGGATCGCGCTCGGGGCGCTCGCCCTGGCCGCGGCGATCGCCGGGGCGCACCTGCTGCGAGCGCGCGTACGGATCGACGGCTCGGGTCTGTCGCTGCACGGGCTGCTCGGCGTCCAGACCTGGGGTGTGGCCGAGCTCGACACGCCCGTGATCTACCGGCACCGGCAACCGCGACGGATGAACGGAACCGGTGGTCACGACATCGTGCGGCTGGCCATCAGGCGCAGCGGCGGTCGCTACGGCCGGGTGCTGTCGTCGCCGATCTGGTCGGTCGCCACCCTGGAGAGCCTGGCCGAGGACCTGGGTGCGGTCCGGTCGGCGCTGCCGCGCCCCGCAGCGGTGGAGCAGCGGCACCCCGGCTCGACACGCATCTGGCACCGGTACCCGCGCCTGACCTGGGTGGTGGTCGGGGTCGCGATCGGGCTGCTCGCCCTGATCGGCTCCGCGCTCGTCGCCGTGCCGTGGTGAGCGATCGGGGCGCCCACGAGGACCGACCCGACGCCGTGCGGACCACTGACGCACGCGGAACGAATGACGGTCTCACCGCCTCCGATCTGCCCTCCGGCGCGAGATGCGGCGTTGAGTCCGTCGTTCGTTCCGGTCGTGATCTCGGAACCGCCGAGCCCGAGCCCGGTGTCGGGCCCCACGCGCACCCCTGGCCCGACGACCCGAGGTTCGACCCCGAGCTCCTCGAGCACGGGGACCGGCGGAACGTGATCGACCGCTACCGGTACTGGCGGGTGGAGGCGATCGTCGCCGACCTCGACACCCGCCGGCACCCCTTGCACGTGGCGATCGAGAACTGGGGCCGCGACTTCAACATCGGGTCGGTCGTGCGGACGGCCAACGCCGTCAACGTGGCCGCCGTCCACATCATCGGCCGACGGCGCTGGAACCGCCGCGGAGCGATGGTCACCGACCGCTACCTGCAGGTGGTGCACCACGACGACGCCGAGACGTTCGCCGCGTGGGCGTCGGCCGAAGGGCTGCCGGTGATCGGCATCGACAACGTGCCCGGCTCGGTGCCGCTCGAAGGAGCCGTGCTGCCGGCCGCGTGCGCGATGGTGTTCGGCGAGGAGGGGCCGGGGCTGAGCCCGGCGATGCAGGCCAGGTGCGAGACCATCCTGCACATCACCCAGTACGGCAGCACCCGGTCGATCAACGCCGGTGCCGCGGCCGCCGTCGCGATGTGGGCCTGGGCCGTGCAGCACGCCTGACCGCGGCGGCCGACGTCCGTGGAGCGGGCGCGGTTGACCGGGACGGCGTCGACGGTGCCAGACTGAGACCCGGCCCCGTGACCCCGATCTGGAGAATTCGACGATGCCCATCGCAACCCCCGAGTCCTACGCCGACATGATCGACCGGGCGAAGGCCGGCTCCTTCGCCTACCCCGCCATCAACATCACGTCGTCGCAGACGATCACCGCCGCGCTGCAGGGCTTCGCGGAGGCGGAGAGCGACGGCATCCTGCAGGTCTCCGTCGGCGGTGGCGAGTACGCCTCCGGCTCGACCATCAAGGACCGCGTCGCCGGCACCCTCGCGCTCGCGGCCTACGCGAGCGAGGTCGCCAAGAACTACCCGATCACGGTCGCGCTGCACACCGACCACTGCGTCAAGGGCAACCTCGACTCGTGGGTGCGTCCGCTGCTGGACATCGAGGCCAAGCAGGTCGCCGACGGCGGTCTGCCGACCTTCCAGTCGCACATGTACGACGGCTCGGACGTGCCGCTGGAGGAGAACCTCGTCATCGCCGCCGAGCTGCTCGAGCTCTCGCAGAAGGCGCGCACGATCCTCGAGATCGAGGTCGGCGTCGTCGGCGGTGAGGAGGACGGCCACGAGGCCGAGCTCAACGAGAAGCTGTACACGACCGTCGAGGACGGTCTGGCGACCGTCGAGGCGCTCGGCTCCGGCGAGAAGGGCCGCTACCTGACGGCGCTGACCTTCGGCAACGTGCACGGCGTGTACAAGCCGGGCGCCGTCAAGCTCCGGCCGGAGATCCTCAAGCAGATCCAGGACGAGGTCGGCGCCAAGCTCGGCAAGGACAAGCCGTTCGACCTCGTGTTCCACGGCGGCTCGGGCTCCACCGCCGAGGAGATCGCCGCCGCCGTCGACTACGGCGTCATCAAGATGAACATCGACACCGACACCCAGTACGCGTTCACACGCCCCGTCGTCGGCCACATGTTCAGCAACTACGACGGCGTCCTCAAGATCGACGGCGAGGTCGGCAACAAGAAGGCCTACGACCCGCGCGCCTGGGGCAAGCTCGCCGAGGCGGGCATGGCGCAGCGTGTGGTCGAGGCCGCGCAGCAGCTGCGCTCCGCCGGCCACAAGGGCTGATCGCCCGCACACCGGTCTTCCTCCGACGGCGGTCCACACCGGAGGGCCGCCGTCGGCGTGTCCGGAATGCTCGACGGCGGCCGGACGTTCGGCATGTCATGACGACACTCGGGATCATCGGGGCAGGACACATCGGCAGCCAGGTCGCGCGGGCGGCGCTGGCGCTCGGCCACGACGTGGTGATCGCGAACTCGCGGGGCCCGGAGACGCTGTCCGGTCTCGTCGAGGAGCTGGGTCCGCGCGCGCGGGCGGCGACGGCGCGCGAGGCGGCCGCCGCGGCCGACGTCGCCGTCGTGTCGGTGCCGCTCAAGGCCTACCGGGAGATCCCGGTGGAGGAGCTCGCCGGCAAGGTCGTCATCGACACCAACAACTACTACCACGAGCGCGACGGCAGGTTCCCGGCGCTCGACCGCGGCGAGGCGACGGTCTCGGGGCTGCTGCAGGAGCACCTGCCCACCTCGAAGGTAGCGAAGGGCTTCAACCACATCATGGCTGCCGAC
>JBMDXU010000151.1:0-14541 GCA_048594485.1 Pseudactinotalea sp.
TGCCGCGCGGCACCACGAAGGCGACGAGCTGCTGGCCGCGACGCCGGTCCGGCACGCCCGTCACCGCGACCTGCGCGACGTCGGGATCGGCGGCGAGCGCGGTCTCGACCTCGCCCGGGTGCACGTTGAACCCGGACACGATCACCACGTCGCTGCGCCGCCCGATGACGCGCAGCCGACCCTCCCCGTCGACCACGCCGAGGTCGCCGGTGTCGAACCAGCCGTCGGGCAGCCGGTCGGAGGCGCCGTACGGGTGCGCGATGTTGTAGCCCCGGACCAGCACCCGACCGGGGCGGTCGAGGAGGTCCGCACCGAGCTCGTCGCGCACGACGACGTCGATGTCCGAGAGCGGCAGCATCGGCGCGGTCTCCGTCGCGATGTCCGTGGGCACGCGGGCGAGGGCGACGGTGCCGCAGGTCTCGGTCATGCCGTAGCCGACGACGAGCTCGGCGATGCCCAGCGAGTCCGCGACGCCGATCAGCTCGCCGACCCGCACGACCTGGCCGCCGGCGATCGCCATCCGGGCCGACGGCAGCGGGCCCGAGCCCTCGAGGTCGTGGTAGATCGTCGGTGGGCCGGCCAGCACCGTCAGCCGGTCGCAGCGCGCGACCTCGGCGACGACCTGGCGGTCGTAGGACGGCAGCACCCGGACCATCGCGCCGGCCAGCATCGCGACGAGCAGCAGCCCGTTGAACCCGAACGAGTGCGCGAGCGGGACGGCCACCAGGAACCGGTCGGTCTCCCGGATCCCGATCCGCTCGCCGAGCTCGGTGTAGAGCCGCAGCAGCTGCTCGTGGGTCATCGGCACCGACTTCACCGCGCCCGTGGTGCCCGACGTCGAGAGCACCAGCGCCGGCGCCTCGCCGTCGACCGCGGCGGGCGGCGTACGCCGGACGCCGGGCTCCGCGCGGGTCACGTCGACCAGCGTCAGGCACCGGATGCCGTCGGCGGCCGCGAGCGTCTCGTCGTGCACGAGGACGACGGGGTCGAGCCCGGCGAGGACCCGGACCCGCTCGACCGCCGACGCGCCGTGGCCCACGGGGACCAGCGCCGCGCCGGCCAGCAGCGCGCCGAAGGCGGCGACCACCCAGTCGGCCGAGTTGCGGCTCTGGAGGGCGACCCGCGAGCCGGGCCGCACGCCGTGCGAGGCCAGGACCGCGGCCGCGTCGAGGGCCCGCTCGGCGAGCTCGGCGTAGGTGAGCACCCCGTGGTCGTCGGCGACCGCGGGACGTGCGGCATGGGTGCGGGCGCGCTCCAGGCACAGCTCCGCCAGAGTCCGGACGTCCGGTCCCGGTCGCATGGGCGGATTCAAGCAGCCGTACCTGTGGCGGTCGGCACAGGTCCCGTTCAGCTGCACCGCCCGGCGCGGCACGGTCGGGGCGCTCAGGCGGTCGCGCCTCCGTCGACGACGAAGTCGGCACCGGTGCAGTAGGCGCTCGCGTCACTGGCGAGATAGGCGACCAGCCCGGCGACCTCGTCCGGCGTCCCCCGCCGCGGCAGCGGCAGGTGGCTGAGGTCCATCGTGCTGTCGGCGATCATCGGGGTGTCGACCGATCCGGGGCAGACGCAGTTGACCCGGATGCCGCGCGGCGCCAGCTCCCGGGCGGCGGACCTGGTGGCCCCGCGCAGCCCCCACTTCGACGTGGCGTAGGGCAGCGCGCCGCCGTGGCCGCGCAGGCCCGAGATCGAGCCGACGTTGACGATCGAGCCGCCCTCGGTCATCGCGGGCACGACGGCCTGCATGCCGAAGATCGGCCCGAACAGGTTGACCTCCAGGAGCGCCCGGAGGTCGTCCTCCGGCCAGGTGACGATGTCGCCGGTGCGATAGACGCCGGCGTTGTTGACCAGGACGTCGACCCGTCCGTGCTCGGCGACGGCGGCCGCGACCACGCGGTCCCAGTCGGCTCGCGACGTCACGTCGTGGTGGTGCACGCCCTCCTCCTCGAGGACGTCGGTCGCGACGACGGCAGCGCCCAGCTGCCGGAACAGCGCGACCTCGGCCGCGCCCTGCCCGCGGGCGGCGCCGGTGACGACCGCGACCTTGCCGGTGAGGTCGACCAGTGGGGTGCTCATGAGCCCATCACGAACCCGGCGTACCCGAGGCTCTTGGCCTCGGCGCACCGTGCGATGTAGGTGTGGAAGCCGCCGATGTACGGCATGAACACCCGCGACTTCCCCTCGATGTTGGCGCCGCGGTACCAGGAGTCGGCTCGGGCGAAGAGCGTCCCGCCGGCCACGGCGTCGACGTGGTCGGTCCAGGTCCGGGCCGCGTCAGCCCGTGCCTCGATCGTGGTGTGGCCCTCGTCGCGGCAGTGGTCGACGAGGTCGAGCAGCCAGTCGACCTGCTGCTCGGCCGCGAGCACCATGTTGGCCAGTACCGACGGACTGCCGGGGCCGGTGACGACGAAGAGGTTGGGGAAGCCCGGGACGGAGACGCCGAGGAAGGTCAGCGGGCCGCTCGCCCACGCCTGCTCCATCGTGCCGCCGCGCGGGCCGCGGATGTCCATCCGGGTCAGCGCGCCGGTGAGCGCGTCGAAGCCGGTGGCGAGCACGAGCACGTCGAGCTCGTACGACGACTGCGCGGTCTTCACGCCCCAGCCGGTGACCGTGTCGATCGGGTCGCGGCGCAGGTTGACCAGCTCGACGTTGTCGCGGTTGTAGGTCTCGAAGTAGCCGCTGTCGGTGCAGATCCGCTTGGTGCCGATCGGGTGGTCGTCGGGCAGCAGGTCGTCGGCGACCGACTGGTCGCGGACGATCGAGCGCACCTTCTCCTCGACGAACTCGCGGGCCATGTCGTTGATCCGCAGGTCGATCGTCTGGTCGACGAAGGTCTTCGAGAACAGCACGCCGCCCTCGCGCCAGCGCGACTCGAAGGCCTGCCGGCGCTCGTCCTCGTCGACGTCCCACACCGACCGGTGGTAGGGCTCGTGGGGTGAGCCCGCCCCGCCCGCGAAGGACTTCGCGCGGCGCTCGCGGTAGGTCCGCCGCGCCTCGATCTGGTCCTCCTCCGTCAGCGGCCGGTTGAACGCCGGCACCGAGTAGTTCGCGCTGCGCTGGAAGACCGTCAGGCTGGCCGCGGTCTCGGCGAGGAGCGGGATCGACTGGATGCCCGACGAGCCGGTGCCGATGACGCCGACCCGCTTGTCGGTGACGTCGTACCCCTCCTCGGGCCACTCGGCCGTCATCACGATGTCGCCGGCGAAGTCGTCGAGGCCGGGGATGTCCGGGCGGTTGGGGGCCGAGAGGCTCCCGGTCGCGCAGAAGAGCCACCGGCAGCGCACGAGGGTGCCGGCGTCGGTCTTGACGGTCCAGGTGGCGGTGTCATCGTCGAACTCCGCGCCGAGCACCCGCTCACCGAAGCGGAAGTGCCGACGGAGGTCGTAGCGGTCGGTCACGTGCTCGAGGTAGCGGAGGATCTCGGGCTGGGTCGCGTAGCGCTCCGACCACTCCCACTCCTGCTCGAGCTCGGGGTCGAAGGAGTAGCTGTAGTCGAGGCTCTCGACGTCGCAGCGCGCACCCGGGTAGCGGTTCCAGTACCAGGTGCCGCCCGGGCCGGGCGCGGCCTCGATCCCGATGGTCCGGTGGCCCCGCTGCACGGCGCGGTGCACGGCGTACAACCCGGCGAAGCCGGCGCCGATGACGACGACGTCCACCTCGGTCACGGACGGGTCGCTCATGCGCGTACTCGCTTCGCTCCGTGCGCGCACGAGGCACGACGCGCGCTGTCTTGGACGATGAGTTCGCTTCGCTCGCTCATGCACTGCTCCTCTGGGTCGTGCGCTCGAGGAGCGCGGCGATGTCGCCCCACAGCAGGTCCCGGGCGGCGGCGGCCGGTGCGAACGGGCCGATCGTCACGAAGCCGTGGAACAGCTCGGGGTAGTGCCGGTGGCGGACCGGTACGCCGGCCTCGCGCAGGGCGCGCACGTAGAGGCGGCCCTCGCTGTGGAGCGGGTCGCGCCCCGCGGTGATCACGACGGCGGGCGGGAGGCCGGAGAGGTCGGTCGCCCGGAGGGGCGCGACGTGCTCGGGTGGGTACGTCGCGTCGGCCGGGACGTCGACGGCGCCGAGGTAGAGCCTCCAGTACCACTCCATCGCGGCCCGGGTGTTGAAGTGGTTCTCGCCGAAGTCGCGGTAGCCCTTGGAGTCGAAGTCCGGCTCGATGACCGGGTAGATCAGCACCTGGCCGGCGAGCGCCGGACCGCCGCGCTGCTGCGCCATCAGGGCGACGACGGTGGCCAGGTTGCCGCCGGCGCTGTCGCCCGCGGTGACGACGCGGCCTCGGTCGATGCCCAGCTCGTCGGCGTGCTCGGCGACCCAGCTCAGCGCGGCGTACGCGTCCTCGGCGGCCGCCGGGGCCCGGTGCTCGGGCGCCAGGCGGTAGTCGACGGAGACGACCACGGCGCCCGTGTGGCGGGCGACGCGGCGGCAGAAGCCGTCGTGGCTCTCGATGCTGCACAGGACGAAGCCGCCGCCGTGGAGGAAGACCACCGCCGGACGGGGTGCGGTCCGGGCGTCGCGGGGACGGTAGACGCGGATCCTCAGCGGCCCTCCTGGGCCGGCGATCTCGCGGTCGTCGGCGTCCGCGTCGTCGAGGTTGTCGACCGGCTGCGCACGGGCCGCCACCAGGGCCCGGGCCTCCTGGCCGCTCATCTCGTGGACCTTCGGGAATCCCCCGTCGAGGACGGCCAGCATCTGCTGGACCTCGCCGGCGACGGCGTCGTGCACCTCGGAGTTCACGCGTCCCCCTCTCTTTCTCCTAGAAGTATTACTAACTGAAATACTTCTGGAGAGCAAGGTCGAGTTGACACAGCGGTCCGGGGTCGTCCGATACTGACGACTCGACATGGTTCGTCCCGGAACATGCCGAACCCTCCTCAGGAGGTAGAGTCCGGCCATGGTCAGCGACGAACCCCTCCCCAGCCTGCGTCCGACGAGCTGGGCCGTGCTCGGCCTGCTCTCGTTCGGTGAGGAGCTCTCCGGCTACGACCTGAAGAAGTGGGCCGACTGGAGCCTGCGGTTCTTCTACTGGGCTCCGTCGTACAGCCAGATCTACGGCGAGCTGCGCAAGCTCGAGGAGATCGGCTACGCCACCTCGCGCGTGGTCAACAAGGACGACGTGCGCGGCAAGCGGCTCTACACGATCACCCCGGACGGCGAGGAGGCCGTCGCGCGCTGGGCGAGCGAGGCGCCGGTCGAGATGCCGGTCCTCAAGCACGGCGTGATGCTGCGGATGTGGCTCGGCCACGCGAGCGATCCCGACCAGCTGCGCGCGATGCTCCAGGAGCACCGCGACCAGTCGGAGAAGATGCGCGCCCGCGCCGCGGCCGACGCCGAGGGGGCCTCCAAGGAGCCCGGCTGGGCCTACCCGGAGATGGTGCTCAACTGGGCCGAGCGCTACTACGCCGACGAGCGCGACCGCGCCGACACGATGCTCTCCGACCTCGACGCGGCCCGCGCCAAGCAGCGCCGCAGCTCCGTCGCCAAGCGCGCCACCAAGGCCCGGCGCTCCTCAGCCGACCTGCGCCAGCACCGGGCCTGACTGCTCGCTCAGGCGACCGGCGCGTCGACGACCGGGGCCGGGACGAGGTGCGACCGGCCGTGCTCGGCGAACTCCGCCTCGAGAGCCCCCCTCGCGGCGCCGTCGAGCGACACGTACTCGGCGGTCCTGCCCACGCGCACGAAGACCGGGTCGTCCACGACCCACGCCTGCTGGCGAAGCGGTGACTTGTTGACCTTGTTGCTGCCGGTGAGCGGGATCCGGTCGACGAGCCGCACGAACGACGGCCACCACTTCGCGCCCATGTCGGCCTGCTCGTCGAGGAAGCGCCCGAACGCGGCCGGATCGAACTCCGCCCCTGGAGCGAGCTCCACCGCGCACATCACCCGGTCGCCCGTCGTCGGGTCCGGCACCGCGTACACGGGCGCGGACTCGATGCCCGGGAAGCGCTGGATCACCCGCTCCACCTGGGCCGCCGCGAAGTTCTCGCTGTCGACGCGCAGCCAGTCCGCCGAGCGGCCGGCGAACCAGAACCAGCCGTCCTCGTCGCGGTAGGCGAGGTCGCCGGACCAGAAGTCGTCGCCGCGCACGCGCTCGGCCATCGCGTCCGGGTTGCGGTAGTAGCCCTCGAAGGTGTGCGCGAGGCCGACCGCGACCATCTGGCCGACCGCGGCCGGGTCGAGCAGGCGCCCGGTGCCGTCGAACCGTGCCCGCGGGCACTCCTCGCCGGTGTTCTCGTCGAGGATCCGCACGTCCAACCCGCCCGCCGGCCTGCCCAGGGACCCGGACGGCGTGTCCGGCGTCCGGTTGATCCGGAAGACGCCCTCGCTGAGCCCGTAGCCCTCCTGGACCCGGCAGCCGAACCGCTCGCCGAACCGCGCGATGTCGGCCTCCGACGCCTCGGTGCCGTAGGCCAGCCGCAGGGTGCCCTCGCGATCGCGCGGGTCCTCGGGCGTGCTGAGCACGTAGGACAACGCGCGGCCGACGTAGTTCACGTACGTCGCGCCGAGGCGGTGGACGTCGTCGGAGAAGCGGCTGACCGAGAAGCGCCGCACCATCCCGACCGTGGCCCCGGTGGCGAACGCCGGGGCCAGGTTCATCATCACGGAGTTGCCGTGGAAGAGCGGCATGGCCAGGTAGGTGACGGAGTCGCGGGTCATCTCGACCCGGTCGACGATCGCCGGCGTCAGGCGGGCGAGCCGCCCCTGACCGACGATCACGGCCTTCGGCCGACCGGTCGAGCCCGAGCTGAACAGCAGCATGGCGATGTCGCCGGGGCTCGGCGTCGAGGCCGGCAGCGGCGCGGCCCGGAACGGCGCGAGCAGTTCGACGTACGCGTCGTCGTCGACGTCGAGCACCCGCTCGGACGGCACGCCGTGGTCGTGGCCGCCGACGAGGTGCATCAGCCGGGACTCGGTGACGATCAGGTCGATGTCGGCGTGCCGGATGTCGTCGGCCAGCTCGGCGCCGCTCCGGCTGGAGTTGATGCCGACGACCACGGCACCGGCCAGTGCGCCGGCGCCGACCCAGAAGACGAAGTCGGGCACGTTGTCCAGCAGCACGCCGACGTGCACCTGGCGGTCGGCGGGCTTGGGCACCAGCGCCTCGAGGGCGGCGGCGCGGTCGGCGCTCTCCTGGACCACCTCGGCCCAGGTCCAGCTCCAGTCCTCGAACCGCAGCCCGGTCTTGTCGTCGCCCACGCGGGCGCGCACGATCTCCGCAAAGGTCTCCATGGGAACCGTCTCAGACCTCGGCGTGGTGGCACGCGACGTAGTGTCCGTCGCCGGCGGCGCGGAGCTGGGGCTCCTCGGTGGCGCACACCTCGGTCGCCAGCGGGCAGCGGGTGCGGAACCGGCATCCGGACGGCGGGTCCAGCGGCGACGGCAGCTCGGCCGACGTCGCGCGGATCGAGTCCTCGGTGCTCACCCCGGGCAGGTGCGCCTCGGGCACCGACTCCAGCAGCAGGCGCGTGTACGGATGCCTGGCCGAGCCGGCGAGGTCGCCGGACGGCACGATCTCGCAGACCTTGCCGAGGTACATCACCATGATCCGGTCGCTGATGTTCTTCACGACGGCGAGGTCGTGGGCGATGAACACCATGCTGAGGCGGTAGCGCTTCTTGGTCTCCTCGAGCAGGTTGAGGATCTGCGCCTGCACCGACACGTCGAGGCTGGAGACCGGCTCGTCGCAGATGAGCAGCTCCGGGTCGAGCATCAGCGCCCGAGCGATGCACACCCGCTGGCACTGACCGCCGGAGAGCTCATGCGGCCGACGGTCCCAGACGACCTCGGGGTCGAGGCCGACCGCCGTGAGCACCTCCCGGACGCGGTCGTCGTCGACCTTCTCGCCGCGGGTCCGGGGCCCCTCGGCGACCAGGTCGCGGACCCGGCGGCGAGGATTCAGCGAGGACACCGGGTCCTGGAAGATCATCTGCATGCCGGCCCGGCGGGTGCGCAGCTCCCGTCGCGGCGCGCCGGTGAGCTCCACCCCCTGGAGCCGGACCGTCCCGGACGTCGGCGGCGGCAGTTGCATCAGGGCCCGGCCGGCGCTGGACTTGCCGCACCCGGACTCGCCGAGGATGCCGAGCGTCTCGCCGTCGACGACGTCGAAGCTGATCCCCGAGACCGCGTGGACCGTCCCGCCGCCCTTGGCGGGGAACTCGACCACCAGCTCGTCGACGCGCAGCACCTGCTCGCTCTCGCGCAGGTGCAGGCTCCCGGTCCCGGCCATCAGCGTCCTCCTGCGTCGTCGGTCGCCGGCTCGGCGGCGATGTTCACCGGGTGGTGGCAGGCGAACCGGTGGCCCGGCGCTCCCGGCGTCCCCTCGAGCAGCGGGATCGTGGTCGCGCAGTCCTCCTGCGCGTAGCGGCAGCGCGGCGCGAACCGGCAGCCCGGCGGGGGCCGCAGCATGTTGGGAGGTGCTCCGTCGATCGCGTCGAGCCGCAGGTGTGGCGGGAGCTCCAGCCGCGGGATCGCGGCGAGCAGCGCCTCGGCGTACGGGTGGTGCGGCGCGCGGAAGAGCGCGTCCGCGTCGGCGGTCTCGACCACGCGGCCGGCGTACATCACCGCCACCCGGTCCGCGCGGCCCGCGACCACACCGAGGTTGTGGCTGATCAGGATGACCGCCATGCCGAGCTCCTCCTGGAGCCGGTCGAGCAGGTCGAGGATCTGGCGCTGGACGGTGACGTCGAGCGCCGTGGTCGGCTCGTCCGCGATGAGGAGGGCGGGTTCGTTGGCCAGCGCCATCGCGATGACGACGCGCTGCCTCATGCCGCCCGACATCTCGTGCGGGAACTGGTCGATGCGCCGCTTCGGGTCGGGGATGCCCACCTGCGCCAGCAGCTCCAGCGCCCGGTCCCGAGCGGCCGCCCGCCCGAGACCCCGGTGCTTGCGCAGCGTCTCGGTGAGATGGGTGCCGATCTTCTTCACCGGGTTGAGCGCCGTCATCGGGTCCTGGAAGACCATGCCGATCCGGCCGCCCCACAGCTCGCGCAGCTGACCGGCTCCGAGGCGCTGGACGTCCTGGCCGTCGAAGTCGACCCGCCCCTGGACCGTCATCGCGGGACCGGTGGTGTGCAGGCCCATGATCGTCCGCCCGAGCACGGACTTGCCGGAGCCCGACTCGCCGACGACCCCGAGCATCTCGCCGCGACCGAGGGTCAGCGACACCCCGTCGACCGCGCGGAGGTCGCCACGCGGGGTGTGGATCGTCGTGCGGAGGTCGTCCACGACGAGCAGCGGCCGGTCCTCGGCCCTGCCCTCGGGCCTGTCCTCGAGGACGGTGGGTGCGTCGGTCATCGCGGTGACTCCTCGGCCCTCAGAGCTTCGCCGCACGGGTGTCGAAGCGCTTGCGCGCCTTCTCCCCGAGCAGGTTGAAGGAAAAGACGGTCAGGAACAGGACGGCACCCGGCACCAGCACGATGTGCGGGTGCTCCTTGAAGGCCTCGCCCTCCCCCTCGGCGATCATGTTGCCCCAGGAGGGGCTGGGCGCCTGGATGCCGAGTCCGAGGAAGCTCAGGGAGGCCTCGGCGACGATCAGGACCGACACCATCACCATCGCGTACGACGCGAGCGGCAGCACGACGTTGGGCACGATCTCGCGGAGCATCACGCGCCCGCTCGACGCGCCCATCGACTTCGCCGCCAGCACGAACTCGCGCTGCGTGAAGGTCAGGGTGTTGGCCCGGGCCATCCGGATCATGCTCGGCAGCGCGAGCAGCGACAGCGCGAACGCGATGTTGTAGAGCGTGGGCTCGAGGACCGTCGCGAGCGCGATCAGCAGGATCAGGGGCGGGACGGCGAGTAGCGAGTTGGTGCCGACGCCGACCACGGCGTCGATGGCCCTGCGGAAGTAGCCCGCGACCACGCCGATCGCGCCGCCGACGAGCATGCCGATGAGCACCGCCCCGATGGAGACGACCAGGGACGCCCGGGCGCCGTAGACGACGCGGGCGAGCAGGTCGAGACCGAAGTTGTTGGTGCCGAGCGGGTACTCCCCGAGCAGGTCCGGTCGCTCGTTGGCGGGCGCCATGATCGACTTCGTCAGGTCCTCGGACTCCCCGAGGGGCAGCAGCGGCGCGAAGATCGCGGCGAGCACGAGCAGGACCAGCCAGGTGGCACAGAGCCAGGCGAGCAGGTCGAAGCCGGCACCGAACCGCGCCCGGCCGAGCTCGCCGGCGCCGGTGTACACCAGCCCGAGGCCGGCCACCACCACGACCAGCTGGAGCCAGCCCGCCTCCCGCATCGCCGCGACGGCGACCACGAACACCACGAGGCCCGCCACCAGGAGCAGCGCGCCGCGCCAGGCCTTCGGCGTACGCCTCCGGAGGGCGACGTCGGCGTCCGGGTGCACCCCGGCCACCTCCACGTCCGCGGTGGCTGGCGAGGCGATCGGGCGTTCGACGATCTCAGACATGGGCCCTCCGGATCCGCGGGTCGAGGTAGCCGTAGGAGATGTCGATCAGTGCGTTGACGACGACGTAGATCACGGCGACGACGAGCACGGCGCCCTGGACCATGACGAAGTCGCCCTTGCTGGCGGCGCCGATGATGAGGCTGCCCATGCCTGGCAGCGCGAAGAGGTACTCGACGATGATCGTCGAGCCGATCAGGCGACCGAGGCTGATGCCCATCAGGGTCACCAGGGAGAACGACGACGGCCGGAGCGCGTCGCTGAACAGGATGTGCATGGTGCCCATCCCCTTCGCCTTCGCCGCCAGGATGTAGTCCTCGTTGAGGGTCCCGATCAGGTCGTTGCGCAGGATCCTGGTGAACATGGCGGTCTCGGCGAGCGCGATCGTCAGCGCCGGCAGGAAGGCGTGGTAGAGGTTCTCGCCGATCCCCTCGCTCAGGCGCGACCACTCGGCCCGGGGGAACCAGCCGAGCTGGTTGGCGAAGACCATGATGATGATCAGGCCGGCCAGGAAGCTCGGCACCGACAGGATCCCGAAGGTCCCGGCGCTGATCGCGCGGTCGAGGCGGCCGCCGGCGCGGTAGGCGGAGATCATCGCCAGCGGTACCGAGAACAGCAGGGCCATCGCCATGCCGAGGACCGCGAGCTCGACGCTGACCGGCAGCGCGGCCATGATCCGCTCGGTGACGTCGACGAACGGCGGCACGATGGACGTGCCGAGGTTGCCGGACAGCGCATCGCCCAGCCAGTCCAGGTAGCGCTGGAGGACGGGGTCGTCCAGGCCGAGGTCGGCGCGCACCGCGGCGTACTCCTCGGGACTGCGCCCCTCACCGAGGATCGACACCGCGGGGTCACCCGGCATGAGTGACACGAGCATGAACGTGCCGAAGCTGACGATGAGCAGGACGATGACGAGCTCACCGAGACGCTTCAGGACCGAACGTGGAGACACGACTCCCCCTCCCTCCGGCGGAAGCCGATCAGGTCGGCGGTGGCGACTCCAGGGACGATCCCGCCCAGCGGGACCTGCCCGGCCCTCGGGCGGAGGTCAGTCGAAGCGGACGACGGCACGGGCCGCACCTCCCCGGCGCATCAGGTCGAAGCCCTCGGCGACCCGCTCGAGCGGCAGCACCTCGGAGACGAGGGCGTCCAGCTCCAGGCGTCCCTGGGCGTAGAGGTCGGCGAGCACCGGGATGTCGTCGACGAACCGGTTGGCGCCCATCAGGACACCGCGCAGGCCCTTGGCCTGCGTGACCATGTGCAGCCCGGGCAACCGCAGCTCCTCGCCGAGTGGTGGGATGCCGAGCACCCAGGCCGTGCGGCCGGCGCGCAGCATCTGGACCGCCTGGACCGACGTGGCCGAGCGCCCGACGACGTCGAAGGCGTGGTCCACTCCCCCGAGGAGCTCCTGCACGACGGCCGGTGCCGCGTCGCCCGCGGGGACGACGTCGGTCGCCCCGAACCGGCGGGCGAGCTCGAGCTTCTCGGGGACGACGTCGATCGCGACGATCCGGCGGGCACCGGCGAGCCGCGCGCCCTGCACCACGTTGAGGCCGACGCCGCCGACACCGATCACGGCCACCGTCTCGCCGACGCTCACCCGGGCCGCGTGCAGGACCGCGCCGACCCCCGTGACGACCGCGCAGCCGAGCAGCGCGGCCCGCTCGGGCGGCAGGTCCGCGGGGACCTCGACGACCGAGTTCCGGTGCAGCACGACCTGCTCCATGAGCCCCCCGAGACCGGCGACCTGGCCGACCTCGGTGCCGTCGGCGCGACGCAGGCGGGGCCGCGCCCGGTCCCTGCGCCCGAGGTCGTTGCGCCGGTCGCAGAGCCACGACCGGCCGGCTCGGCATTCACGGCACCGGCCGCAGAACATGGAGAGGCAGGCCACGACGGACGCCCCCACCACGAGGTCGTCGACACCGGCACCCACGGCCTCGACCACGCCGGCGATCTCGTGGCCCGGCACGGTGGGCAGGGCGGTCGGGAGGTCGCCGTCGAGCATGTGCAGGTCGCTGTGGCACAGCCCGCAGGCCTGCACCCGCACGCGGACCTCCGCGGGCTCGAGCTCGGCATCGAGCCCGATCTCCTCGACCACCGGTTCCCCGGGGGCCGCGGACAGCACCGCAGCGCGCACGGGGATCCGTGTGTCGGTCGTGGCCATCCGCACCCCTTTGCCTCGTCGGCGTTCGCTTGCACGATCAGCATATAACGATTAGTAATACTTCCAACCAACACACTGGCGCGAATCGAGGGGTCATGGAGTCGAGGGAGCAGGTCTACGTCGGAGGGCACTGGGTCACTCCGCACGGCACCGAGCGGACGACCCTCGTCGATCCCCGCACCGGCGACCCCGTCGCCGAGGTCGTGCACGCCGACGCCCTCGACGCCGACGCGGCGGTCGCCGCCGCGCGGGCGGCCTTCGACGGGCCGGCGTGGTCGCTCGCGGAGCGGATCGCCACGCTCGGCCGCCTCGCCGACGCGATCGAGGCGCGGACCGAGCAGATCGCCGACACCGTCTCGGCCGAGATGGGCGCGCCGCCCGCGTTCGCCCGCCAGGTGCAGGTCGGGATGCCGGTCGCCACCCTGCGGACCACGATCGAGGTCGCCGCCGCCCACCGGTTCGAGGAGGCGGTCGGCGACTCGACGGTCGTCTCCGAGCCGGTCGGCGTCGTCGCCGCCATCACCCCCTGGAACTTCCCGCTGCACCAGGCGCTCGCGAAGGTCGGCTCGGCGTTGGCCGCGGGCTGCCCGGTCGTGCTCAAGCCCGCGGAGACGACGCCGCTGACGGCGTACTTGCTGGCGGAGGCGGCCAACGAGGCCGGCGTCCCGGACGGGTGGCTCAGCGTGCTGGCGGGACGCGGCACGGTCGTGGGCGCCCGGCTCGTCGAGCACCCGGACGTCGACCTGGTCTCGTTCACGGGCTCCACCCAGGTCGGCCGCACCATCGCCGCCACGGCCGCGGCGACGGTGAAGCGGGTCGCGCTCGAGCTGGGCGGCAAGTCGCCCAGCGTCCTGCTCGACGACCTCGACGACGACGCCTTCGCGCTGGCGGTGCGCACCAGCGTCGGCTTCTGCATGATGAACACCGGCCAGACCTGCGCCGCCTGGACCCGCCTGGTCGTGCCGGAGGGACGCTACGACGACGCCGTGGCGCTCGCCCGCGAGGCCGCCGCGTCCTACGTGCCCGGTGAGAACCTCGGCCCCCTGGTCTCCGACGTGCAGTGGGACCGGGTGACGACCCACCTGCGGCACGCGGTCGAGGACGGCGCGGAGGTCGTGCACGGCGATCCCGGGCCGGAGCGCCCCGAGCGCGGCTTCCACCTGGCACCCGTGGTCTTCGGGCGGGTGACCCCGCACATGCGGCTCGGGCAGGAGGAGGTCTTCGGACCGGTGCTGGCGATCCAGACCCACCACGGTGACGACGACGCCGTCGCCGTCGCCAACAGCACGGCCTACGGCCTGAGCGCGGGCGTCTTCGGCGCCGACGCGGACCGCGCCTTCGGGGTCGCCCGCCGAATCCGGTCCGGCACCGTGCACGTCAACGGCATCAACACCAACCGGCTGGCGCCGTTCGGCGGCCTCAAGCAGTCGGGCATCGGGCGCGAGTACGGCCGGTGGGGCATCGAGGAGGTCCTCGAGGCCAAGTCCATCCAGCCGCCGGCGCGGGGCTGAGCGATGGCACTCGACGAGGCGACCCTCGCCCTGCTCGGCCGACTCGCTGCCGCGGGCGGCGCGCCGATGCACGAACTCGACCCGGCGACGGCCCGGGCCCGGATGGCGGGCCTCGCCGCGCTGCAGGCGGCCGGCCCCGACGTGGCGCGTCGCGAGGAGCTCCGCATCCCGACCCGGGGCGGCGACGTCCCCGCCCTGACGCTCGCCCCGTCCGACCCGCGCGGCGTCCTGCTCTACTTCCACGGCGGCGGCTGGGTCGTCGGCGCCCCGGCCGAGAACGAGGCCCTCGGCCGGCGGCTGGCAGAGCGCACCCGCTGCACCGTGGTGCTCGCGGGCTACCGGCTCGCGCCCGAGCACCGCTGGCCGGCGGCCGTCGACGACGCGCTCGACGTGCTCGCCTGGGCCGCCGCGCTCCGGCCCGGACTCCCACTCGTGGTGGCGGGCGACAGCGCCGGCGG
>JBMDXU010000152.1:0-4029 GCA_048594485.1 Pseudactinotalea sp.
CGTTCGACGTCGACGCGAAGAAGGTGGGCTTCGACCTGTCCGAGGCGATCGTCGCGAGCGAGAACAACACGATCAGAATCGCGGACGTCCCGCCGCTCGACGTGCCCGTGCAGCGCGGGGTCACGCTCGACGGGCTCGGGAAGTACTACCGCGAGACCATCACCGAGTCCGACGCACCCGCGGTCGACGTCGCCCAGGCGCTGCGCGACGCCCGCGCCGACGTGCTGATCTGCTACCTCCCGGTCGGGTCGGAGGACGCCGCCAAGCACTACGCCCAGGCGGCGATCGACGCCGGGGTGGCGTTCGTCAACGCGCTCCCGGTGTTCATCGCAGGCACACCCGAGTGGGCCGAGAAGTTCCGTGCCGCCGGGGTGCCGATCGTCGGCGACGACATCAAGTCGCAGGTCGGGGCCACGATCACCCACCGCGTGCTGGCCCGGCTGTTCCAGGACCGTGGCGTCGTGCTCGACCGCACCTACCAGCTCAACGTCGGCGGCAACATGGACTTCAAGAACATGCTCGAGCGCGACCGCCTGGAATCGAAGAAGATCAGCAAGACGCAGGCGGTGACGAGCAACGTCGACCACGACCTCGGCGCCCGCAACGTCCACATCGGCCCCAGCGACTACGTGCAGTGGCTCGACGACCGCAAGTGGGCCTACGTCCGCCTCGAGGGCCGCGCGTTCGGCGAGGTCCCGCTCAACCTCGAGTACAAGCTCGAGGTGTGGGACTCCCCCAACTCGGCCGGCATCATCATCGACGCCCTCCGCGCCGCGAAGATCGCCAAGGACCGCGGGATCGGCGGCCCCATCCTGTCCGCGAGCAGCTACTTCATGAAGTCCCCGCCCGAGCAGTACGAGGACTCCGTCGCGCGCGAGAAGGTCGAGGCCTTCATCCGCGGGGAGTGACGGTGGCTACAGGCGCCGGATCACATCGGCCTTGACTTATATAAGCGGGTTGTGACACGGTGGGGCCATGGCTGACATCCCGATGCACACGGTCCGGCACGGCGTCCACGAGGGCGAGGCGGTCGCCGACGTCGAGGTCACACGCTCCTACGACGGCACCGTCGAGGAGGTGTGGGACGCGCTCACCAGCGCCGAGCGGCTCCCGCGCTGGTTCGCGCCGGTCACCGGCGAGCTGCGTCAGGGTGGTCGGTTCCAGGTCGAGGGCAACGCCTCCGGCACGGTGCAGGAGTGCTACCCGCAGCGCGGGTTCACCGTCACCTGGGAGCTCGCCGGGGCCACGTCGACCGTGGCCGTCGAGGTGGCCGAGCTCTCCCTGGACCGCACGCTCGTGCGGATCTCGCACCGGTGCCCCACCGACGACGACCACTGGCGTCGCTTCGGTCCGGCCGCCGTCGGCCTCGGCTGGGATCTCGCCGTCGAGGGGTTGGCGATGCACCTGGCGGCCGGTGGCGCGGACGTGAGCGCCGACGGGTTCGCGTGGATGACCTCGCCCGACGGCGCCGCGCACCTGCGTCGTTGCGGGAGCGCGTGGGAGCGGGCCGACGTGCAGGACGGCGAGGACCCGGTCACCGCGGCGGAGCGCGCCGCGGCCAGCGTCGCGGCCTTCACGGCGACGCCGAGCTGATGCATGCGTTCGACGTGCTCGGAGACCCCGTTCGACGTCGGATCCTCGAGATCCTCGCCGACGCACCGTGCACGGCCGGTGAGGTGGTCGCAGCGGTCGGCGCGGAGTTCGGCATCAGCCAACCCGCCGTCAGCCAGCACCTGCGTGTGCTCCGCGAGGCGGGCTTCGCGACGTCGACCCCGGTCGGACCGCGCCGCGTCTACGAGATCCAGCCGGCCGCGTTCGACGACGTCGACGGGTACCTCGACCGGCTGCGTGCCTCCTGGTCCCAGCACCTCGACGCCCTCGGCACGGAGATCGCCCGCGGTCGACGGACCCGAAGCGAGCATCGACCTCGGAACGAATGACGGTCTCGTGAGCCGGGATCCGCCGATGCCGAGGCGTGGGAGCGTCGAGACGGTCATTCGTTTCGCTCCCGAACGGGTGCAGATGTCCGATCACCTCCAGACCCGTGACCCGCGCCGCGAGACGTCGAGATCGGTGATCGACGGCGGAGGGTGAGCGTCAGGCGGACCGGCTCGTGGTCCGGCGAGATTCCACCAGCAGCGTGATCCCTGTCGCGGCCGCGGTCACCACGGCGACCGAGGGCCACGCGCCGATCTGCGGGGCCAGCGGGTGGGAGGCGGCGAACGCGCCGAGGTACACCGCGCCGAGACCGACCGCCGGGCCGACGCCGAGATCCTTGACCCACCCGCGCGCGGCGAGCGCACCGGCGGCGAGGAGGACGGCGCCGCCGAGCGGCCGGATACCTGAGGCCGCGGCGGTGGCGTACCCGCCGACGAGTCCGATCGCGACGAGCGGAGCGGTGGTTCTCACACCTCGAGCCTACGGCGGGCGCGACTCACGCCGTCGCCGGGTGCCTCAGAGGGCAGACGGGTCGTCAGGTGACGCGGGCGCGCTCGCGGGGGAACTCGAGGTGGCGGCCCGAGGCGACGATCTCGCGGAGCCTGTCGAGCGCCGTCCAGACCTCGACGAACGACGTCGCGAGCGGGGCCGGGCCAATGCGCAGCCGGTTCGGGGTGCGGAAGTCGGGTACGACGTCGGCGGCGATCCACGCCTGGCAGATCTGCCACGCCTCGGGGTGCTCGTAGGTGACGTGCGAGCCGCGGAGCTCGGGTTCACGAGGGCTCGCGAGCCGGAAGCCCAGGGGTGTCAACCACTCGTCCGCCAGCTCGATCAGGTACGACGTGAGCGCCACCCCCTTCTCACGCAGCGCTGCGATGCCTGCGGCCTCGATGGTGCGCACACCCTCGCGGACCGACAGGATCGAGCCGACGGGAGGAGTCCCCGCCTGGAACCTGTCGATGCCCTCGACGGGTTGGTAGTCCGGGCTCATCTCGAACTGCTCCGCCTGGCCGAACCACCCCTGGATCGGCGAGCGCAGCTCGCTCTGGAGGTCGCGCCGGACGTAGAGGAACGCGGGGGCGCCGGGGCCGGAGTTCAGGTACTTGTACGTGCACCCGACCGCGAGGTCGGCGCCGCAGGCCTCCAACGGCGTCGGCACCGCCCCGGCGGCGTGGCTCAGGTCCCACAGGATCAGGGCACCCGCCTCATGGGCGAGCGCCGTCAGACCGGGCATGTCGAGCAGCGCCCCCGAGCGGTAGTTCACGTGGGACAGGCACACCAGCGCGACGTCGTCGCCGAGCGCCGCCTGGAGATCTGCCGCCCGGACCCCGTCGTCGATGTCGGCAGGGATGCGGGTGAGCTCCAGCCCGTGGGACCGTGCGATGCCGTCGAGCACGTAGAGGTCGGTGGGGAAGCTGTCGGCCTCGACGAGGATCCGGCGTCGGCCCGGCCGCGCACGCACGGCCGCCGTCGCGAGCTTGTAGAGGTTGACCGTCGTCGAGTCGCAGACCGCCACCTGACCACGCTCGACGCCGAGGATCGCCTCGCCCAGCAGGTCCGACGTCGCCTTCGCCTCCTCCAGCCACTCCGGCCAGGCTCGGATCAGCTGCCGCCCCCACTGCTCGCGGATGAACGCCCGCAACGCCCAGGGCGTCGACACCGGCATGCGGCCGAGGGAGTTGCCGTCGAGGTAGATCAGCTCGTCCGGGTGCACCAGCAGCTCTCGGCACCGGGCGATGGGGTCGGCGGCGTCGAGGCCCTGGGCTCGCTCACGTGAAGCGTCCATCTGTCGATCCTCTCGCGAAAGGTAGCCTTCGGTGCGTGATCGGTCCGGGCGCTGCATGATGTCGGTGTTCTCGGACCTTCGAACCGTCCTCGTCCACCAGGACTTCCGCAGGCTGTTCGCGGTGCGGCTCGTCAGCCAGTGCGGCGACGGGATGTTCCAGATCGGGCTCGCGACCTTCGCGTTCTTCAACCCCCAGACGGCCCCGACGGCGGCGCTCGTCGCGACGGCGTTCGCCACCCTGCTGCTGCCGTTCACGATCGTCGCGCCGTTCGCCGGCCCGCTGCTGGACCGGTGGCGACGTCGGC
>JBMDXU010000153.1:0-4710 GCA_048594485.1 Pseudactinotalea sp.
CATGTGTCCGACCGACCGCCCGCCGTCGGGGCTGTCACGGGCGACCTGCCCGACCTCTGGCACACTGCCTCGAATGCGCGTGCTCGTGGCCCCGGACGCCGTGTCCGAGCCGGATGCCCCGGTCGTCCCCGCGATCGACGCAGCCGCGCACCTCGCGGACGGATGGACGTCGGCGCGACCGGCCGACGTCGTCCGGGTCCAACCGCGCTCGACCGGGGGGCGCGGACTGCTCGACGTCGTCCGGACCGCCCTCGGGGGAGCGTCGGAAGCCGCCGTCGCGCGCGACGCGTACGGCTCGCCCGTCCCGACGGTGTGGCTGCACGTGGACGGAACCGCTGTCCTCGAGACGGCGGCCCTGCTGGGGGACCCGGACGACGACGACGCGCTGGCCCTCGCGTCCTCCGGGACCAGCGCGGGCGCTGGGGATCTGCTGCGCGCCGCGCTGGAGGTCGGCGCCCGGCGCGTCGTGATCGGCGCCGCCGCCTCCGGCGTGCACGACGCCGGGATCGGTGCGCTCCGCGCGCTCTGCGACGCCGACGACGACGTGCCGCCGGACGAGCTGGTGCGGCGGGCCACGGACCGGCTCGCGGGGGTCGAGGTCGTGGTGGCCGCTGCCGTCGACGGCGCACTGACCGGGCTCGACGGAGCCGGGGCCGCGCTCGCCCGCCGTCCGGGTATCGACGCCGCAACCGCTCAGCAGATCGAGACACGCCTGTCGTCGACGATCGCGCGGATGGAGTCGGCGGCGGTCCGGGCCCGCCCCTCGCTGCTCGGTGCCGCAGCGGCGCCGGTGCGCAGGTCGCGCAGCCCCCACGCCGGGGCCGCGGGCGGCCTCGCCTTCGCGCTCGCGTGCGCGGGTGCTCGTGTGCTGCCCGGTGCCGACGTCGTGGCCGTCGAGACCGGCCTCGAACGCGCCGTCGCGAACGCCGACCTCGTGCTCACGGCCTGCAGCGAGCTCGACGGCGATGCGCTCGCCATCGGTGTGCCGGGCGTCGTCGGCCGTTACGGCGCTGCGGTGATGGTGCCGACGGTCGCCGTCGCCGCACGCACGCTGCTCGGCCGGCGCGAGCTCGCCGGCACGGGCATCGAGGCCGCGTACCCGTTGCTCGATCCGGTCGCGCCGGGCCGATCCGCCGCCGTCGTCCCGTTGCCGGAGGCCCTGTCCCACCGCGCGGGGCGCGTCGCTCGCACGTGGTCGCGCTGACGTACATTGGTGACGGAACAGATCCGCCGTGGCGGGTGTTGACCGCTACGGAGAGTTCCGCAGGGGCCCACAGGCCCAGACGAGACATCGAGGACATTGCATGACCGAGACCCAGGCTTCCGCCCCCGAGACCGAGGCGACGCACGACGTCGCCCTCACCGACGTCGCCGCCGGCAAGGTGAAGGCGCTCCTCGAGCAGGAGGGTCGCGACGACCTGCGCCTGCGCCTGGGCGTGCAGCCCGGCGGCTGCTCCGGGCTCATCTACCAGCTCGTGTTCGACGACCGCCACCTCGACGGCGACGCCGTGCGGGAGTTCGACGGCGTCGAGCTCGTCGTCGACAAGATGAGCGTGCCCTACCTCGCCGGCGCCACGATCGACTACGCCGACACGATCTCCCAGCAGGGGTTCACGATCGACAACCCCAACGCTGGCGGCTCCTGCGCCTGCGGCGACTCGTTCCACTGAGCGCCACCCGCGGCCGGCGTGGGCTGATCGCCACGACGGCTCTGATCGGTGTGCTCGCGGTCGCCGGTTGCGCCGGGGGCGCCGGGGGTACCCCGACACCGAGCGACGCCGAGACCGGCCCGTCCGACGCCACGACGACCTCGGACGGGGCCTGCGGCGAGCCCGGTGACGAGCTGCCCGCCGTCGGCACCGACCCCGGCGTCGCTCCCGAGCTGACGTGGCCGGAGACCTGCGCACCCGCCGACCTCGACGTCGAGGTCATCGACGAGGGCGACGGTCGTGAGGTCGGCGACGGCGCCGTCGTCGTGGCCAACTACGCCGGGTACGTCTGGGGCTCCGACACCCCGTTCGACAGCTCCTTCGAGCGCGGTGCGCCGACGGGCTTCTCCCTCAACCAGGTGGTCGCGGGGTGGACGCAGGGAATCCCCGGGAACCTCGTCGGGTCGCGCATCCTCATCTCGATCCCGCCCGACCTCGGCTACGGCCCGCAGGGCGGTAACGCGAACGCCGGGATCGGCGCCGAGGACACGATCGTCTTCGTCATCGAGATCGTCGAGACCTACAACGCCGACGACACCGGCCAGGCGGATGCCACCCCGGTCGACTCGGCCGATCTTCCGGTCACGATCTCCGGTGACCTGGGTCAGCCCGCCACCCTCGAGGTGGTCGACGGCGCCCCCGAACCCACCCAGGCCGAGCTCGTTCGCGTGGCCGACGGCGATGGTGCGGCGGTCGAGATCGGTCAGAGCATCGCGATCGCCTACTCGTTGGTGGCGTGGGACGGCAGCTCCACCGAGACGTCGTGGCCCGCCGAGGCCGCCGACGGCGCCGCGGTCGGTCCGATGTCGGCACAGGTCGTCGACGGCTCGGCTTTCGGCCTGCTGGCCGGAGTGCCCATCGGATCGCGTGCGGTGCTGCTGCTCCCGGCGTCGCAGAACGGCCCGGCGCTGGCCGTGCTGGTCGACGTTCTCGGCGTCGCCTGACCCATCCCGTCGACGCCCCCTCGGACCGGTCCGAGGGGGCGTCGATGTGCCGAGAAGGCGCCCCCTCGCGCTAGTGTGGGGACCGACGACGAGGCTGCCCGAGATGGTCCGGACAGGTCGTCGGGAGTCGTCAGTAAACGCCGTCGGAAGGCCCGTCCACGTGTCATCGCCCTCGCGTCCAGCAGCCCGGCGGCTGCGTGGTCGTCCGCGCACCGTCACGACCGCCCTGGTCGTCGCCGCCGCGGTCGCGCTGATCAGCTCCTGCTCGGCGGTCACCGAGCGCGGATGGCTCCCCGGGCAGGACGGGACCACCGACAAGACGGACGGCATCGTCTCGCTCTGGGTCGGTTCGTGGATCGCAGCCCTCCTCGTCGGCGTGCTCGTGTGGGGCCTGCTGATCTGGTGCGTGGTGGTCTACCGCAAGCGCAAGGACGACAACCAGCTGCCCGTGCAGCTGCGCTACCACCTGCCGCTCGAGCTGCTCTACACGTTCGTCCCCGTGCTGATGGTTGGCGTGCTGTTCTTCTACACGGTCCGGGTGCAGGACGAGATCACCGCCATCGACCCCGAGCCCGACATCACGATCGAGGCCAACGGTCGCCAGTGGAGCTGGGACTTCAACTACGTGGACTACGACGTCTACGACTGGGGTCAGCCGGCCAGCCTGAACGACATCCCCACCGACACCGATGCCGCCGTGGCCGACTACCAGGCGCAGGACCAGATCCCCACGCTGTACCTCCCGGTGGGGCAGACCGTCGAGTTCCAGCTGCGCTCACGCGACGTGATCCACTCGTTCTGGATCCCCGCGTTCCTGTACAAGCTCGACATGATCCCCGGCCGCACCAACACCTTCCAGGTGACCCCGCAGGTCGAGGGCACCTACTACGGCAAGTGCGCCGAGCTGTGCGGCGAGTACCACGGCTACATGCTCTTCAACGTCGAGGTCGTCTCGCCGGAGGAGTTCGAGCAGCACATGGCCGACCTCGCCGCGGCCGGCCAGACGGGCCAGCTCGGCCCCGAGTTCGACCGCGAGGTCGCGTCGGAGTCCCCGGACTTCGGTGAGGAGGAGGATCGCTGATGGCCACCGGGACCGCCGAGTACACCGGCGTCGACGAGTCACCCATCCCGGGTCTGCGGGCGAACCGCGCGACACTGGGGCGCACCGTCGTCAAGTGGGTCACCACGACCGACCACAAGACGATCGGCTACCTGTACCTGATCACCTCGTTCGTGTTCTTCTGCATCGGCGGTCTGCTGGCGCTGGCCATCCGCGCCGAGCTGTTCGACCCGGCGATCCAGATCGTCCGCAGCGCCGAGCAGTACAACCAGTTCTTCACGATGCACGGCACGATCATGCTGCTGCTCTTCGCGACCCCGCTGTTCGTGGGCTTCGGCAACATCATCGTCCCGCTGCAGATCGGCGCGCCGGACGTGGCGTTCCCCCGGTTGAACATGTTCGCGTACTGGCTGTTCCTGTTCGGCGGCATCATCGCGTGCGCCGGCTTCCTGACGCCGCAGGGGGCGGCGAGCTTCGGCTGGACCGCCTACCTGCCGCTCGCCGATGTCACCTACTCGCCCGGGCTGGGCGGCAACCTATGGGTGATGGGCCTGGCGATGACCGGCTTCGGCACCATCTTCGGGTCGGTCAACTTCATCACCACGATCATCTGCATGCGCGCACCCGGCATGACGATGTTCCGGATGCCGATCTTCACCTGGAACATCCTCATCACGTCGCTGCTCGCGCTGATCGCGTTCCCGATCCTGGCCGCCGCGCTGTTCGCGCTCGGTGCGGACCGCACCCTCGACACGCAGATCCTGGCGCCCGAGAACGGTGGCGCCATGCTGTGGCAGCACCTGTTCTGGTTCTTCGGGCACCCCGAGGTCTACATCATCGCGCTGCCGTTCTTCGGCATCGTCAGCGAGATCTTCCCGGTGTTCTCCCGCAAGCCGATCTTCGGCTACAAGACGCTCGTCTTCGCGACGATCGCGATCGCCGGTCTGTCGGTGACGGTGTGGGCGCACCACATGTACGCCACGGGCAACGTGCTGCT
>JBMDXU010000154.1:0-11276 GCA_048594485.1 Pseudactinotalea sp.
ACCACCGGCAACACCCAGGCCCAGGTGCTCGCCACCACGCTCGACGCCGCGACCGGCACGTTCCTCGAGAACGACCGCTCCCCCGGCCGCAAGCTCGGCACCACGGACAACCGCGGCAGCCACTTCTACCTCGCCCTCTACTGGGCGCAGGAGCTGGCCGCGCAGACCGACGACGCCGACCTCGCGGCCGCGTTCGCCCCGGTCGCCGAGGCGCTGGCCACCCACGAGCAGACGATCGTGGACGAGCTGATCGCCGTCCAGGGCTCGCCGGCGGACATCGGCGGCTACTACCGCCCCGACGTCGCGAAGGTCGACACCGTCATGCGCCCGTCCGGCACGCTCAACACCATCCTCGCCCAGCTCGGCTGACCCGCCGATCCCGGACAACGGCGGGCCGGCCGGGAGGGCTCGCCGGGGCTCGGACGCCCCGCGGCCGCGCCGTCAGGCGCACGTGGCAGGATGCGGGGCGGCCCGCGCCCGGCGCTCCGCATGCGCCTGCTGACCCGGGACCGCCCGACCTCGAGCGAAGGATCTCCATGACCACCCAGACATCCGCGTCGGATGCCCTCGAGCACGACGACACCGAGACCGAGGCGCCCTCGCTCGCGCTGCGTGCCGGTGCCGAGCTGCTGGGGACCTTCCTCCTCGTCGCCGCGATCCTCACGGTGGCAGCGTTCGGCTCGATCGGCTCGAGCGCGACGGTCCTCTACGTCGCGCTCGCGGGTGGGCTGGTGCTCACCGGCCTGGTGGCAGCCCTCGGCTCCGTCTCGGGCGCGCATCTCAACCCGGCCGTGAGCCTCGGCGCTGCCGTCGCCGGACGGCTGTCGTGGGTGGACCTGGCGCCGTACGTCGTGGCGCAGACCGTCGGAGCGATCGGCGCGGGAGCCGTGCTGCGCGTGACGATCCCCGAGACCCTTCCCGCCGCGCTCGGCGCCGAGGACGTCGCCGGCGTGATCGCGCGGACCGCGAACGGCTTCGGCGAGCACTCGCCCCTCTACACGCTCTCCCAGGGCGCAGTCTCGGTGTCATTCCTCTCGGCCTTGGTGATCGAGGCGCTGGCGACGGCGATCCTCGTGGGGGTCGTCCTCGGCACCACACGCCGCCCCAACACGCTCGCACCGGTCGCCATCGGTGGCGCCCTCACCGTCGCGATCCTCATGGCCGGTCAGCTGACCAACGGCGCCATCAACCCGGCACGCGCCACGGGCGCGGCCATGTTCGCCGGCGGCGAGGCGATCGGCGACCTCGGCGTCTTCTGGCTCGGCCCGTTGCTCGGAGCACTGCTCGCCGGTGTCGTCGTCGTGGTGTTCCAGCGGCACCCGCAGCCGGAGGAGGAGTACTGGGACGACGAGGACGAGGGTCCCGAGGCGGGCGACGCACCCGGCACGACGGAGGTCGACGAGCGGGTCCTGGTCGTCGAGCAGGTCGGTGACCCGATGGACGACGTCGTGTCCCCGTCGTCGACCGAGGCCGACACCGACCCTGACCCTGACGCCGGCCCGGCGGTCGACGGCGAGCAGGGCCTGAACAGGCGCACCGACTGACCGGTAGCAACCGCCGACAATCCGTACGGCCCGGCGGCGCCGCTCGGACAGGATCGAACGGGTGAGCACGGACGCCCTCGAGTCGCTGCGCGCGGACCTGCTCCGCCCGCACCCCACCGCCGCACCGAGGATGCGGTGGTGGTGGTTCGGCCCGGCGGTCGAGCGCGACGAGCTCGACCGCGAGCTCACCGCCATGGCGGCGGCCGGGATCGGTGGCGTCGAGGTCGCGTTCGTGTACCCGCTGGAGCGGGCGACGACGACCTTCGGCTCCCCCGAGATGCTCGCCGACCTGCGCTGGGCCGCCGAGCGCGCCCGCACGCTCGGGCTCCGGTTCGACATCACCCTCGGCAGCGGCTGGTCCTTCGGCGGGCCGCACATCGACGCCGCGCTCGCCGCCCGCGGGCTGCGCTGGGACCGGCACGAGATCGGCGTCGGCGAGCACGTCGTCGACGTGGCGGCGGGCTGGCCGGGCGACGAGCTCGTCGCGGCGTTCGTGGCCCCGGGCTCGGCGCAGGAACCCGCTCGGGACGCACGGCCCGCGGAGGTGACCCGGACGCCGTCCGGCTGGCGCGTCGCCGTCGACGGCGGATCGGGCACCCGGCACGTGCTGCTCGCCTGGTCACGGCTGACCGGGCAGCAGGTCAAGCGCGCGGCCGCGGGCGCCGAGGGCCCGGTCCTCGACCACTACAGCGCGGACGCCGTCGACGCCCATCTGCGCGCGGTCGGCGACCCGATCCTCGACGCCGTGCCCGCCGAGCTCATCGGGTCGGTCTTCTGCGACAGCCTCGAGGTCTACGGCGCGGACTGGACGCCGGACCTGCCGACGGAGTTCGAGCGCCGTCGCGGGTACCCCTTGCTGCCCGCGCTCGCGCTGCTGCTCGACCCCGGCGCCGGTGACCCCGCACGACTGCGCGCCGACTATCACCGCACCCTCGTCGACCTGTACGAGGAGCGCTTCGTGGCGCGAGTACGAGCCTGGGCTGCGGCCCGGGGTGTGCCGTTCCGGATCCAGGGGTACGGCTCCCCGCCCGCGACGCTGAGCAGCTACCGCTTCGCCGACGCCTTCGAGGGCGAGGGGTGGGGGTGGACCGAGCTGACGGCGACCCGGTGGGCCTCGTCGGCGGCGCACCACTACGGTCGCGACGTCGTGTCCGCGGAGGCCTGGACCTGGCTGCGCTCGCCCTCGCTGCGGGCGACCCCGCTCGACCTCGTCGCCGAGGCGCACGAGCACCTGCTCAACGGCGTGACGCTGCTCATCGGGCACGGCTGGCCGTACTCCCCCGCCGACGCACCGGGGCCGGGCTGGCTGTTCTACGCCGCCGCCTGCCTCGACGACCGCAACCCGTGGTGGCCCGCGATGCCCGAGGTGACCACCCATCTGAGCAGGTTGTGCTGGCTGCTCCGCCAGGGCACCGGCGTGGCCGACGTCGCGGTCTACGTGCCGACGACGGACCTGCTCGCCGCCTCCGGGCTGGCGATCGGCGGCACGCTCGACTGCTGGCGCGAGGCGAACCGGGTCGTCACACCGGAAGTGGTCGGCGCCGTCCGTCGGGTGGGGCTGGACTACGACCTGGTCGACGACGAGGTCGTGACGCTCACCGAGCCCGACCGGCCCCCGGTGATCCTCGTGCCCTCGACCACGATGCTGCCGCAGACCACCCGGCGGTGGCTGGAGGACTGCGCGGCGGCGGGGTCGACGGTCCTGCTCGTCGACAGCACGGCGACCGTCGCAGGTGCGAGGAGCATCTCGGCCGCCGAGCTGCCGCACGCCCTCGGCAGGGCGGTCGAGACGCCGTTCTCCGAGCCGGGTGAGATCGGCATGGTGCACCGCCGGGTGCACGGTCTGGACGTGCGGGTGCTCGTCAACACGGCAGCGACACGTCAGCGGACCACGGTCGCGCTGACGGATGCCTGGCAGCGCTGGGACACGACCGGCGCCACGGTCGACGTCGGCCACGGCGATGCTCCGGTCGAGCTCGAGCCCTACCAGGCCACGATCCTCGTGAGCGGTCCGGGTGTGCCGACCGACAGCCCTGTCGCGGTCCCGGGGTCCGAGGTCGAGATCTCCCTCGACCACGGCTGGTCCGTGGCCTTCGACGGCGAGCCCGGCGTCGCCGTCGACCTCCCGCACCGCTGGGAGTCCGAGCGGCGGAGCTCCTCGGGCGCGGCGACCTACGCCGTCGACGTCGACCTGCCGCCGTGCCCGGGCGCCGTGCTCGACCTCGGCGAGGCACACGCGCTCACCGACGGCGCGAGCCCCGAACGCGGGATCGTCGGCCCGGCGTACCGGGTGGCGCTGTGCGCGCCCGTCGGCGAGATCGCGACCGTGAGGGTCGACGGCTCGGACCGCGGGACGCTCTGGGCACCGCCGTACCGCCTCGACATCGGCCCGGTCGTCGGGCCGGGGACCACGCGCATCGAGATCACGGTGAGGAACACGGCGGCGAACGCCCTCGGTCACGACCGCGAGCTCGCCGATCTCGTGACCCGCACCGAGGAGCGGTACGGCCGCAGATTCGTCATGCAGGAGCTCGACCGTGCTCTCGAGGACGTCTCCTCCGGCTTGCTCGCCGTGCCCGTCGTGCGGCTGACGGGAACGGATGGCTCAGAGGTTCGGCGAGAAGACGCCGAGGAACCCCACGGCCGCCGCCCCGATGAGCAGGACGCTGACGTCGAAGACGCGTGAGCGCGTCGAGATGCCGTAGGGACCGGGCGCCGGACCGACCATCCGCAGCACCGCCAGCCCCAGCAGCGCGACCGCCAGGAACCCGGCGGCCGCCCGGACGTCGATCACGTACGCCAGTGCGACGCTGATGACGACGGCGGCCATGGCCAGCCACATCGCGTAACGGCTCCGACGCGGCAGGGTGATCGCCGGCTTCTCCGGCGCCGGCTGGTCGGGCACGCACCGCAGGATACTGGTCGGCGCAGGGCACGGTGATCGGCGTGCCCGTAGGTTGATCTCGTGAGCGAGCACGGACCGAGACAGCCTGACCACGTCCTCGTCGTCGGTGCCGGCATGGCCGGGTTGCGCACCCTCGCGGAGCTGCGTGGCCAGGGATACGACGGACGCCTGACCTGGATCGGGGCCGAGGGACTGCCCGCCTACGACCGCCCACCCTTGTCGAAGGAGCTGCTCGCGCGCACCGAGCCGGTGTGGCTCGCCGAGGACCTCGCGATCGATGCGGGGCTCGCGGACGCCGTCGAGCTCGCGCGCCCGGCGACGGGGCTGCAGGTGGGCGACGGGGTCCTCGTCGTCGAGACCGTCGACGGCGACCTGTCCGCGGATGCCGTGGTGGTCGCGACGGGATCGGAGCCGCTCGCGCCGTGGCCGGGCGTCCCCGCCCTGCACAGCGCCGCGGACGCGGAGGGTCTGCGGGAGCGCATCGGCGCCGACGGCGGCCGGCACCTCGTGATCGTCGGCGCGGGATGGATCGGTGCCGAGGTGGCCGGCGTGGCCGCCGCGGCCGGTCATCAGGTGACCGTGCTGGAGGCGGGTCCCGAGCCCCTGTGGCGGCAGCTGGGTGAGCGGGCCGGGGGCCGCACGCGACGCTGGTACGCGGACGCCGGTGTCGACCTGCGCACGGGAGTCCTCGTCGCCCAGGCCGACCACCGGCGTGTCGTCCTCGCCGACGAGACCGTGATCGACGGCGACCTCGTGCTCGCGGCCATCGGGGTGCGGCCGGCGACGTCCTGGCTGGGCGGGTCCGTCCCCCGGCTGGCCAGCGGGCACCTGCCGACGACGCGCGGCGGCCGCACGCGACTGCCCGGGCTGTGGGCGGTGGGCGACGTGGCCGCTCGGGAGACACCCCTCCTCGGTGTGGTGCCGGGCGGTCACTGGTTCGCGGCGCTGCGTGATCCGGCGCTGCTCGCGGCGGAGATGCTGGGTCACCCGCTGCCGCCGACCGAGCCCGCTCCCGAGGTGTTCTCGGACCAGCTCGGGCATCACCTGGAGGTGATCGGGAGGCTCGTTCGCCAGGACGAGCCGGGCGCGGCCCACGTGCTCCGGGAGCTGAGCGGGGGCTGGGTCGAGCTGCACCTGCACAGCGACGTGCTCGTCGGCGCCGTCATCGCCGACGCCCCGCGCGAGGTCTCCGCCGTCCGCAAGCTGCTGCGCGGCGAGGCTCTGCCGCGTCTCGACGTCGTCGCCGCGGCCGATGCCGCCACCGCCCTGCCCCGCGCGGTGCGCGCCTGACCTGTCGGCCGAGGCGGTCCGCGCGGGGTCTGCGCCGCGCGTCCGTCAGTGGAAGAAGTGCCGGGTGCCCGTGAGGTAGAGCGTGACGCCCGCGGCGGTCGCGGCGTCGATCACCTCGGCGTCGCGCACCGACCCGCCCGGCTGCACCACGGCGCGCACACCCGCGTCGAGCAGGATCTGCAGCCCGTCGGCGAACGGGAAGAACGCGTCCGACGCGGCGACGGAGCCGCGGGCGCGCTCGACGCCCTCGCCCAGCGAGTTCGCCCGCTCGACCGCCAGCTTGCACGAGTCGACCCGGTTGACCTGGCCCATGCCGATCCCGACCGCGGCGCCCCCGTGGGCGAGCAGGATGGCGTTGGACTTGGCCGCCCGCACGGCGCGCCAGGCGAACTCGAGATCCGCCAGGGTCGCCTCGTCCGCGGGCTCACCGGCAGCCAGGGTCCAGGACGCCGAGTCGTCGCCCTCGGCGTCGATCGTGTCGACCTGCTGGACCAGCGCACCGCCGCTGATCTGCCTGACCTGCGGCTGCTCCCAGCTGGTGTCCTCGACGGTCAGCAGCCGCACGTTCTTCTTGCGCTGCAGGATCTCCAGGGCCTCGGGCTCGAACGAGGGCGCCACCACGACCTCGGTGAAGACCGGGGCCAGGGAGGTGGCCAGATCGGCCGTGACCGCCCGGTTCGTGGCGACCACTCCGCCAAACGCGGAGACCGGGTCGGTCGCGTGCGCGGCACGATAGGCATCGGCGATGTCGTCGGCCACCGCGATGCCGCACGGGTTGGCGTGCTTGATGATCGCGACCGCCGGTCGGTCGAAGTCGTGCGCGGCACGCCACGCCGCGTCGGCGTCGACGTAGTTGTTGTAGCTCATCGCCTTGCCGTGCAGCTGCGCGGCGTTCGCGAGCCCACCGGTCTCGTCGGAGCTGCGGTAGAGCGCGGCGCTCTGGTGCGGGTTCTCGCCGTAGCGCAGCACGTCGGCGCGGTCGTAGGTCGCTCCGAACCAGCGGGGCTGCGCGGCCTCGTCCGGGACGAGGACCTCCGTCATCCAGGTCGCGACCGCGACGTCGTAGTCGGCGGTGTGGCGGAACGCCTCGGCGGCCAGGGCGGTGCGCTCGGCGAGCGTGAAGCCGCCGCGCGCCAGCACCGCGGTGACGTCCTCGTAGCGCGCGGGGTCGACGACGACGGCAACACTCGGGTGGTTCTTCGCGGCGGCTCGCACCATCGACGGGCCGCCGATGTCGATCTGCTCCACGCACTCGTCCGGCGACGCGCCGGAGGCGACCGTCTGGCTGAACGGGTACAGGTTGACGACGACGAGATCGAACGGCTCGACGCCGAGGTCGGCGAGCTGGGCGACGTGGTCGGGCAGGCGACGGTCGGCGAGGATCCCGGCGTGGACACGCGGGTGCAGCGTCTTGACCCGGCCGTCGAGGCACTCGGGGAAGCCGGTGAGGTCCTCGACCTTGGTCACCGGGACACCGGCGGCGGCGATGCGGGACGCCGTCGACCCGGTCGAGACGATGCTCACGCCCGCGGCGTGCAGGGCCTGGGCGAGCTCGTCGAGCCCGGTCTTGTCGTAGACGGAGACGAGGGCACGGCGAACGGGGACGACGTCGGACACAGTGCTCGGGGCATCGGTCATGGAGGGCTCTCCTGGTTGCGGTGGGTCACCGGTGCACCCAGGCGATCGGTGCACGTCAGGCGGAGCCTCCGACCGCTCCCAGGTGGTGCTCCACCTCGACGCCAGTCACGATCGGACGCCGCCCACTCTAGCGGCCCCGCACGCGCCGAGGTGATCGGTGGGTCAGGCGCCGACGACGACCCGGCGGCCGTCGATGCGGAAGCCCTCGCGGGCGAGCCGCCCGACCCAGGCGACGAGCTGGTCGCGCTCGGCGACCTTGATGCGCTCGGTGAGGGTGTCGACGTCGTCGTCGTCGAGCACCGGCACGGCGACCTGGGCGACGATGACACCGGTGTCGACCCCGGCCTCGACGACGAACAGCGTGGCGCCGGTGATCTTCACGCCGTACTCGAGCGCGTCGCGCGGACCGTGGATGCCGGGGAACGCTGGCAGCAGCGTGTTGTGGGTGTTGAGGTAGCGACCGCCGAACGCCTCGAGGAACGCGGCTCCGGCGAGCTTGAGGAACCCGGCGCTGACGACGAGATCCGGGGTGTGCTCGGCGACCCGCGCGGTGAGTGTCTCGTCCCAGGCCTCGCGGCTCGGGTGGTCCTTGACGCGCTCGACGAACGTGTCGATGCCCGCAGCCTCGGCCAGCCGCAGTCCGTCGCACTCGCGGTCGGCACCGACCGCGACCACCTCGACCCCGTAGCCGGGGTCGGCGGCGGCGTCGAGCAGGGCGGCGAGGTTGCTGCCGCCGCCGGAGACGAGGACGACGACGCGGGCGGGGTTCGGCACGAGGGACAACCCTACGAGACCAGCGTCGGGTGAGACGTCCCGTCTCGACATGGGAAGATCGACGCTCACGCCGCACTGGAGCCGATGTCCCCTCGTGAGCAATCCGTACGCACCACCGGACCCGACGAAGCCGCGTCCGCCACGACCGCCGGCGCCGCGGCAGCACCCACCCGCCCCTCGGCAGCAGCCGCCGGAGCCACCGCCCCAGATCACCGTCGAGCAGGCCCGCGCGATCACGTCCGGGGTCATGTGGTTCGGCCTGCTGATGCTCGCGGCGCTGCTCGCCTACTCGCTGCCCTGGCCGATCCAGGTGATCGCGCCCGTGGTCGGCGCCGTCGCCTTCTGGCAGGGCGTGCGCACGATCATGCGGGCGCGCACGCTCAAGTGGCGAGGCATGCTCGTCCCGATGCTCGTCGCCGGGCTGGTGCTCACGGGTTTCATGGCGAGCGGTGCGACGGCGGATCTCGCCCTCAACTGGCGGGCGAAGGCGGCCTACGAGGAGTGCCGGTCCGAGGCCATCACGATCGGCGCGCAGGACCGGTGCCTGCGCACCTATGAGGACGCGGTGGACCCGGCGAACCGGCTCCCCGCGACCGACTGATCAGCCCGCGGCGCGCTCCCGCACGAGATCACGCGCGCGGGTCAGCAGCACACGCGTCTCCGGGTGCGTCGCGACGGTCGTGACCACCGCACCCAGCCCGACCTGCCAGAGGACCCCGAGGCCGACGGCGACCGGGTCGGGGCCGACGGCGGCCATCCGGCCCGGTCCGACGGACCCCGAGGAGGCAGCGGCGAGCACGGCCAGCACGACCGCGGCCCCAGCCGCCGTGACCACGGCGGCGACGAGGGAGTGCGTCAGCCCCAGGGGCCGACGCCGACGGAGCCACACCCCCGCCGCGGCGCCGGCGAGCACACCGAGCACGACGACGGCGCCGGCCGATCCCGCCATGCTCCCCGGTGCGGGGAGGGCGCCCAGCACGGGGACCACCGGCAAGGGTCCGGCGTCGATGCCGAAGGGCGAGAACGACGTCCCGTCCCCGACGGCGAACCCGGGCCCGGCGAGGTAGGAGGTGCCCCAGACGACGAGCGTCGGCAGCAGCACCAGCTGAGCGACCACGATGATGACGCTGGAGACGACGTCGGGGACCAGCGAGCGGTGGATGTCCATCACCCGCGACAGACCCAGGACGAGCGCGGCGAGCACGACCACCAGCCCGAGGGCGAGCAGCAGCACGGCGACACGCAGCGCACCCGACAGGCCGACGCGCACCTGAGCGGGTACCCGCTCGACGAGGCGGGCCAGCTCACGCGGGTACCGCCCGCGCATGGCGACCAGCGCGGCCAACGCCGCGACGACCGCTGCACCGATGACGCCGCGCCAGGAGCCGGGCGTCCCGGCCAGCGCGGCGAACCCGGCCGCGAAGCCGGTGTAGACGAGGACCGCGGCGGCCACGGGCCACCAGCCGGTGAGCCTGGCACGCCGGATCGAGGTCGCCGCGGCCACGGCGCCGATCGCGGTGACCCCCAGCGGGACGAGCGTGATCGCGGCGCCGCCCAGCGCGAGACCGCCACCGTGGCCGAGCAGCCAGACCACCGACCCGACACGTGCCGCGTCCACCCACCCGGCCGAGCCGAGCTCCGGTGCGGCCGCGGTCGCGACGTACCCCGCGATCGCCACCACCGCCACGACCAGCCACGAGCCGATCGCGGCCTCGGCACCCGCGAGGGCACCACGCAGCGTCTGCTCGGGCGGTCGCCACGCGACCGGCCCGCGTGCGCCCGGCTCCTCGTGCTCGACGACACGAGGGGCGAACGAGGGCGGGCGTGTGGTGGTCATCCCTCCCATCGTCGGCGCTGCGCCGTCGATCCGCCGTCCGACACTCCGGAGAGGCGGTTCAGGCGAGCAGGTCGCGGACGATCTGGGCGGTCTCGCTCGGGGTGCGGCCGACCTTGACGCCGGCGGCCTCGAGGGCCTCCTTCTTCGCCTGCGCCGTCCCCGCGGAGCCGGAGACGATGGCGCCGGCGTGGCCCATCGTCTTGCCCTCGGGAGCGGTGAAGCCGGCGACGTAGCCGACGACGGGCTTGGTGACGTTCTCGGCGATGTACGCGGCGGCGCGCTCCTCGGCGTCGCCACCGATCTCGCCGATCATCACGATGACCTCGGTCTCCGGGTCCTGCTCGAACCCGGCGATGGCGTCGATGTGGGTCGTGCCGATGATCGGGTCGCCACCGATGCCGACGGCGGAGGAGAAGCCGAAGTCCCGCAGCTCGAACATCATCTGGTAGGTCAGCGTGCCCGACTTGGAGACCAGCCCGATCTTGCCCGGGCCGGCGATGTTCGCCGGGATGATGCCCACGTTCGACTTCCCGGGGCTGATGAGACCGGGGCAGTTCGGGCCGATGAGCCGCACGCTCTTGGAGGCGGCGTAGTTGTAGAACTCGGCGGTGTCCTTGACCGGCACACCCTCGGTGATGATCACCACGAGCGGGACGCCGGCGTCGACGGCCTCGATCACGGCGCCCTTGGTGAAGGCGGGCGGCACGAACAGCACGGACACGTTCGCGCCGGTGGCCTCCACGGCCTCGGCGACGGTGCCGTACACCGGGATCGAGCGGGTCTGCCCGCCGGCGTCGAAGTCGACGCTGGTGCCGGCCTTGCGCGGGTTGACGCCGCCGACGATGTCGGTGCCGGACGCGAGCATCCGGGTGGTGTGCTTCATGCCTTCCGAGCCCGTCATGCCCTGCACGATGACCTTGGAGGAAGCGTCGAGGAAGATCGCCATCTGAGTTGTCGTCTCTTTCGTGTGGAGTCGGGTCGGTCTCAGGCGGCCGCGGCGGCGAGCTCGGCCGCCTTGTCGGCGGCGCCGTCCATGGTGTCGACGAGCGTGACGAGCGGGTGCGCGGCCTCGGTGAGGATGCGGCGGCCCTCCTCGACCCGGTTCCCGTCGAGCCGGACGACGAGCGGCTTCGTGGCCTGGTCGCCCAGGATCCCGAGCGCCTGCACGATGCCGTTCGCGACCTCGTCGCAGGCGGTGATGCCACCGAAGACGTTGACGAACACGCTCTTGACCTGCGGGTCGCCGAGGATGACGTCGAGCCCGGCGGCCATGACGGCGGCCGAGGCG
>JBMDXU010000155.1:0-6845 GCA_048594485.1 Pseudactinotalea sp.
GTCACGCTGGCGCTGACGCAGGTCCCGTTCAGCGACTCCGAGGACAAGCGGAACCTGCTCATCAGCTCGGGCGACGCCCCGACGATCCTGCCGCTCGCCTACACCGGCCAGGAGAAGCCGTTCGTCGCGGGCGGCGCGATCCTGCCGATGAGCGACTACGTACAGCACATGCCGAACTTCCAGAAGTTCGCGAAGGAGTGGGACCTCGAGGAGATGCTCGACCGTCTGCGGCAGTCGGACGGCAAGTACTACATGCTCCCCGGGCTGCAGGAGGTGTCGATCCCGGTCTTCTCGCTCATCATCCGCAAGGACATCTTCGACGAGGTGGGAGCCGAGACGCCGCAGACGTGGGACGAGCTGCGCGACGCCCTGCGCCTGATCAAGCAGAAGTACCCCGACTCCGCGCCGCTGGCCGATGGTTTCGAGGGCCAGTCGATGCTCAACTACGCCTCGCACGCCTGGGGCACGAAGGCGGGCTGGGGCTTCGGGGACGGCGTCCTCGACGACGGCAACGGCGGCTTGGAGTACGCCGGCACCAGCGAGGGCTATCGGCAGATGGTCGAGTACTTCCGCAGCCTCGTCGACGAGGGTCTGCTCGACCCGGAGTCGTTCACGAGCCAGGACACCGGTGGTGGCGCGCTCACCATCTCCGAGAAGATCGCGAAGAACCAGGTGTTCGCCGCGTCCGGCGCCTCCGGGACGGTCATCGAGTTCACCCAGGCGCTGGGCGAGGCGTACGACGGCGACTTCGAGTTCGTGCAGATCGCCCCGTTGGGCGGTCCGGCGGGTCAGCAGGTCGAGCCCCGCAACTTCTGGCACGGCTTCATGCTCGGGTCGGACATCGCCGAGTCGCCGAACTTCCTCGCCACCCTGCAGTTCCTCGACTGGCTCTACTACGCGCCCGCCGCGCGCGAGATGCTGCTGTGGGGCATCGAGGGCGAGACGTACACGAAGTCGGGCGACGAGTTCGAGCTCGCTCCCGACGTCTCCGCGGATCTGTGGAGCATGAACCCCGACGGCGATACCGACCTCCAGAAGGACCTCGGCTTCGCGACCTTCATGTCGGAGTCGACGGAGTCGCGCGCGCTCAAGGAGTCCTACAACACCGACCGTTTCGTGGAGTACATGGACTCGGTGCTGTCCACGCGCACACCCCGCGACCCGTACCCGATGGCGCCGCTCGACGAGCTCGAGCTGGAGCAGGCCGCCATCCTCGCGACGCCGCTCAAGGACACCGTCGACCAGGCCACGCTGCAGTTCATCCTCGGCCGCCGCGACCTGTCGGAGTGGGACGCGTACGTCGCGGAGGTCGAGGCGCAGGGCCTGACCAGGTACATGGAGATCGTCCAGGGCGCCTACGAGCGCTTCCTCGAGCAGAACGGCTGATGATGAGCACCTCCAGAAGAAGTTTCCTCGGGCTCTCGTTCGGTATCGCCGGCGTCGCCACGGTGGCGGCGTGCAACACCGGGAACGTGGACGGCGGTGGCGGTGGCGGAGGCGGCTCCGAGCCCGTGGACATGGAGGGCAAGGACGTCGGTGCGATGCCCGACTACGCCGCGGGCATGCAGTTCACGGCGACCGAGCCGTTCGAGCTGTCGATCCTGTGGTCGGACTGGCCCGACCTCGACATCAAGCCGACCTGGCAGGTGCTGGACCGGATCACCGAGCTCACCAACGTCACCTTCGTGCCCTCGAACGTGCCGTTCGCCGACGCCGAGGACCGTCGCAACCTCCTGATCAGCGCCGGTGACGCGCCCCAGGTGATCCCTCTGGTCTACGCGGGTCAGGAGGACCCGTTCGTGTCGGGCCAGGCTGTGGTGGCGATGAGCGACTACGTCGAGCACATGCCGCACTTCAACCAGTACGTCTCCGAGTGGGATCTCGGCTCGCTGGTCGAGGGCCTCAAGCAGTTCGACGGCAAGTACTACATGGTGCCGGGGCTGCGGGAGATCTCGGTGCCGATCTTCTCGCTCATCTTCCGCCGCGACGTGTTCGAGAAGCATGGTCTGGCCATCCCCGACTCCTGGGACGAGCTGCGTGAGTCGCTGCTCGTCATCAAGGCGGACAACCCCGACGCGATCCCGCTCGCGGAGCAGTTCGAGGGCCAGTCGATCATCAACGTCGCCGCACCCGCCTTCGGCACCCGCGCCGGCTGGGGCTTCGGCGACGGCATGATCGAGGCCGAGGACGGCAGCCTCGTCTACGCGGGGACGTCGGAGCAGTACCGGCAGCTGCTGGAGTTCTTCCACGGCCTCGTCGCGGACGGCCTGCTCGACCCCGAGACCTTCACGTCGAAGAACGCGGGGGCGGGCTCGGAGGTCATCAACGCCAAGATCTACCGCGGTGACGTCGTCGTCATGGGCGGTGCCGCGGGGACGGTCACCGAGCTCGCGACGCGGATGAACGACACGCTCGGCGCCGGCAACTTCGACCTCGTGCTGGCACCGCCGCCCGCGGGCCCGGACGGCCCGATGATCGGCGCCCGGGGCTTCTGGCACGGGTTCATGCTCTCGCCGGACGTGGCGGAGTCGCCGAACTTCCTCGCGACCCTGCAGTTCCTCGACTGGCTGTACTACAACCCCGAGGCGCGCGAGATGCTGCGGTGGGGGATCGAGGGCGAGACGTACACCAAGGACGGCGAGAAGTTCGTCCTCGCGGACAACATCTCGGCCGACCTGTGGAACCTCAACCCCGACGGCGAGCTCGACCTGCAGAAGGACCTCGGCTTCTCGACCTTCCTGTCGGACGCGACCGAGTCGCGGGCCCTCGGTGAGTCGTTCAGCACACCGGACACGATCGCGTACAACGACGCGGTGATCGCGAGCCGGACTCCGCGCGAGCCCAACCCGCCGGCCCCGCTCAACGAGCTCGAGCTCGAGCAGGCGGCGATCATGCAGACACCGCTCAAGGACACCGTCGACCAGGCGACTCTCCAGTTCATCCTGGGCCAGCGCGACCTGTCCGAGTGGGACGCCTACGTCGCCGAGATGGAGGCGCAGGGTCTGCAGCAGTACGTCGATCTCGTCAACGGCGCCCGCGAGCGGTTCGAGGCGGAGAACGCCTGAGCCACGTGGGCGAACGCGACTGGCTGGATGCCGTCAACCCTGTCCGTGCCGGCTTCTACCCCGACCCGTCGGTCTGCCGGGTGGACGGTGCCGACGGGACCTGGTTCTACCTCGTCTCCTCGACGTTCGAGTACCTCCCCGGGCTCCCGGTGCACCGGTCGCGCGACCTGGTGCACTGGGAGCTGATCGGGCACGTGCTCGACCGGCCGGGGCAGGTGGACCTGAGCGGCGTCGGCGACTCGGGCGGGTTGTTCGCGCCGACGATCCGGCACGACGGCGGCAGGTTCCTCGTCGTCTGCACGGTGGTCGGAGGCGCACCGGGTGCGAGCGGCAACTTCGTCGCGACGGCGACCGACCCGGCGGGTCCGTGGTCGGACCCCGTGTGGTGGCCGGAGGGCGGCATCGACCCGTCGATCCTCGTCGACGGCGACCGGTGGTGGGCGCACGGCACCCGGCTCGCGGAGGTTCCCGAGTGGGACCAGCAGACCGAGGTCTGGGTCCGTGAGATCGACCCGGTGACGCTGCAGCCGGGTGGGCCAGAGCACGTGGTGTGGACGGGCGCCGTCCGGGGCGCGGTGTGGGCGGAGGGGCCGCACCTGTACCGGCGTGGCGATCACGTGTACCTGCTCGCCGCCGAGGGCGGCACGGGCTCCCATCACGCGATCAGCGTCGCCCGCGCCGCGGACCCGACCGGCCCGTTCGTCGGGAACCCGGCGAACCCGGTGCTCACGCACCGCCAGCTCGGTCGGGCGTCGGCGGTCACCAACGTCGGCCACGCCGACCTCGTGGAGCACCCCGACGGCAGTACGTGGGCACTGTGCCTGGCCACACGGCCCTGGCACGACGCCGACCCGCTGGGCCGGGAGACTTTCCTCGTCGACGTGCGCTGGGAGGACGACTGGCCGGTCTTCGCGCCGGGTGTCGGGCAGCTCAGCCCCACCCCGCCGCTGCCTGCAGCGACCGGGCCGCACCCGCCGCCCGACGGCGCAGGAGTGGACACGCGGATCGCGGTGCGACGTCTCCCGAGCGAGCTGGGCGTACGCGACGTCGACGGGGGATTCGTGCTGCCGGCCGGCGCCGGGCTGGGGGAGCGGCACCCCGCCTACCTCGCGGAGCGGGTCACCCGTCTTGACCCGACGCTGCGGGTCCGCGTCGCCAACGCTCCCGCGGGAGCGCGCGCGGGGCTGGGCCTGAGGTACTCCGGCACCGCATGGCTGGCCGCGACGATCGGGGAGGGCACGCTCAGGGTCGAGGTGGTCTCACGGGTCACGGACCCGGTACGCCTCGAGCACCCGATCGGCGACGACCGCGCCGGCACGATCGAGCTCGTGCTCTCCGGCACGACGGCCACCGTGACGTTCACGACCGAGGCGGGCGACGCCGTCGTCCTGGAGGACCTCGACGTCGCCGGGCTCTGCACGGCGGCCGACGGCGGCTTCGTCGGGTTGACCTACGGTGCGCTCGCGCTCGGCGAGGGCGAGGAGGCGAGGTTCGCGTGACCGGTCCCTACGAGCACCGCCGGACGCACGCCGTCGTCACGGTCGACGGGCCTGACGGTGTTCCGCTCGCCGACACCGAGGTCACCGTCGCCCAGGTGCGGCACGCCTTCGGGTTCGGGTCGACGGCGCCGCACACGGCCGCCGTCGACGACACGCTGGAGGCGTGGCTCGGTCTGTACGACACGGCGACACTCGCCCGCTTCTACTGGGGTCGGTACGAGCCCGAGCCGGGCCGTACCGACCGCGCCGGCGTGACCGAGGTGGCCCGGATGCTCGCGGAGCGCGGCGGCCGGCTCAAGGGTCACCCGCTCGTGTGGCACACCGTCAAGGCGGCGTGGCTGGACAGCAAGCCGCTGGAGGAGGTCGAGGCCGCCGTCCGCGGTCGTGTGCGTCGGGAGGTGGGTGACTTCGCCGGGCTGATCGACGTCTGGGACGTCCTCAACGAAGCCGTCATCATGCCGCGCTTCACCAACGAGCCCGACGGCGTCCCGAACGCGATCTCGCGGCTGTGCCGCGACAAGGGGCGGGTCGAGATGATCCGGATGGCGGTCGACGAGGCGCGCACGGCGAACGACACGGCGGTGCTGCACCTCAACGACTTCGACCTCGGCGCGGAGTACGAACAGCTCGTCGAGGACCTGCTCGCCGCTGACGTGCGGATCGACGGGATCGGCCTGCAGTCCCACATGCACAAGGGCTTCAAGGGCGAGGAGTTCCTGCTCGACGCGTGCGAGCGGTTCGCACGGTTCGGGCTGCCGCTGCACTGGACCGAGACGACGCTGCTCTCCGGTGACCCGGTCGACCCGGCCATCGAGGACCTGCAGGACGTCGACCGTGCCGACTGGCCGAGCACGCCCGCGGGGGAGGAGCGGCAGGCCGACGAGATCATTCGCCACTACCGGACGCTGGTCGAGCACCCGGCGGTGCACTCGATCACGTACTGGGGCTTTCACGACGCCCAGATGTGGCTCGGCGCCCCGGGCGGGCTGCTGCGGCGCGACGGCAGTCGCAAGCCGGCGTACGACGCGTTGCGAGGCCTGATCCGCGACGAGTGGTGGCACGCGCCGACGACGGTGCGCACCGACGCGCTCGGGCAGGTGCGTGTCGACGGGTTCGCCGGGCGCTACCGGTTCGACGCCGCAGGCGGCGGGCAGGAGGCCGATCTCGGGCTCGGGACGACGTCGGTGCGGGTGCGCCTACCCTGAGTGCCATGCGGGCACCGCTGCTGGTCGCGACCGACCTCGACGGCACCCTCGTGCGCACCGACGGCACCATCTCCGGCTTCACCCGTGCCGTGCTCGCCGAGCTCGACAGCCGGGACGTCCCGGTGCTCTTCGTGACCGCACGCCCGCTCCGGTGGATGGACGAGCTGTGGCCGATCGTCGGCCGGCACGGGATGGCGGTGGTGAGCAACGGTGCGATCTGGTTCGACGTCGCCCGGCGGCAGGTGCGCCACCTGTGGGGGATCGACGCCGAGACCGGGCTGCGGCTCACGGACGCGATCGCTGAAGCGATCCCCGAGGCGAGGTTCGCGCTCGAGACGGCCGACGGCATCCGCTACGACCCGCGCTTCGTCGACGCGTGGGACCCGCCACCGGGAGCGCCGCGCGGCGAGCTCGCGCAGATCTGGACCGACCCGGTGGTGAAGCTCCTGGTCACGGCGCCGGGTGTCGAGACCGAGCGGCTGCGCTCGGCGACCACCGCCGCCGTGGGTGACCTTGCCGTCGTCACGTGGACGGGCGCGGAGCTGCTGGAGATCAGCGCGGTCGGCATCACCAAGGCGGCCACCCTCGCGAGGATCGCCGCCGAGCTGGGGGTCGAGCGCGGCGACGTCGTCGCGTTCGGCGACATGCCGAACGACGTCCCGATGATCACGTGGGCCGGGCGCGGGCTGGCGATGGCCAACGCCGATCCGGGCTTGATCGAGGTGGCCGACGGCGTCGTCGCCGGCAACGACGACGACGGCGTCGCTCGCACCCTCGTCGACCTGTTCGGTCTGGACGAGGCCGAGCTGCGCGCGACCGCGTCAGCCGAGCTGCCGCTGGAGTGCGTCGACGGCGGTGGTCGGTAGGTCGCACACGTGGCCGTGGCACACGTAGGCGGTCGGTGCGCCGCCGACGGCGGTGCGGTCGCGCAGCAGCGGGATCGACGATCCCGGCACCCCGGTCACGACCACCGATCCCGGCGGCGCCTGCCGCCACGCCACCGCCGTCAGCGCTCCCGCGGGAGCGGTCGGAGCATCGGGGTCGTCGCGGAGGATGGCCACCTCGACCGGACGCCG
>JBMDXU010000156.1:0-16732 GCA_048594485.1 Pseudactinotalea sp.
CATCGGCACGAGGCGCGCCCCCGCGGGCGTAGCTGGCTGTCTCCACGGCTCGCGCGAGCCTGCTGAGGGAGTCGAGGGCGTCGGGATCGAGCAGATCGACGGCGCCCGCGACCACCGACCGCGGCGTCTGCGAGCTCGCCGTGTCCACGCCGAGGCGCCCGAGGTGCGCCAGCACGTGCGTCCAGCGCTGCTCGAGATCGGTCGCGTTCGCCTTCTCGCGTCGCCGCATGGCCGCCGCGACCCCGGCGGCGAGGAGCACGAGCGCCGCCCGCACGACCAGCCACGCGGACGGCGACGACTCGCGCTCCTCCGGCCCGCTGCCGCCCACCGCCGTCGACGTCGTCGTCTCCGATGACGTGGGGCCCGCCGTCATGGTCGGGATCTCGCCCTCGGTCGGTGGGGCCGAGCCCGTGGCCACGGGTTCCGGTGCGTACTCCGGTGGGGAGCCCGCCTGCACCCCCGGGGTCGGCTCGAAGCGCACCCAACCGACGTCGTCGAAGAACACCTGCGGCCACGCGTGCGCCTGGTCGGAGGTGACCTGGGTGACGCCGTCGGTGGAGGTTCGACCGGGCAGGAACCCGACGGCGAGCCGCGCGGGGATGCCGAGGCTGCGCGCCATCACGATCATCGCCGTCGCGAACTGGACGCAGTACCCCTGGCGGTCGGTGAGGAAGTCCCAGACCGCGTCCGGTGTGCGGGGGGCGGGGATGGTCGTCGAGTAGCGGAACAGCGCGGGGTCGCGCAGGAAGTTCTGGATCGCCAGCATCTGCTCGTAGGGGTTCTGCGCCCCCGCCTGGTCGACGACCGTGCGCGTCAGCTCGGCGATGTCGCTCTCGTAGCCGGTCTCAGGCACCTCGAGCAGCTCGGCCGGCACGTCGGTCGCGGGGCGCAGCGACGCCAGCGCCTGCTCGTCCAGGGAGCGAGGCGAGATCGTCAGGTAGTAGGTGACCTCGCTGCCGATCGTCGCGATCAGCTCGTCGGCGTCGGCCACGTAGCTCGAGCTGTCGGGGAGGGTGGCGACCCGGGGCTCGTCGGGCAGCAGCACCCGATCCTGGCCGAGGTCGTAGATCGTCATCGTCACCCGCCGGCGGTCCGACGGCTCGACCTCCTGGGCGGGGGTCGGGAACAGCAGCTGGCCGTCGTTCGGGACCGCGTCCTGCTGCTGACCACGCAGCCACTCGCTCCCCGTGAAGTCGGTGACCGTGTACGCGTGCAGCGGACCGATCTCGTCGGCGCTCGCGCCGGTGTACTCGAACAGCGCGGTGTCATCGGTCCGGGTGAGGTCGTCGCGGAGCTCGATGCCGAGGTCGAGACGGGTCGTGCTCGAGCCGACGAGCTCGTAGAACGGGTGCCACCGGATCGGGACGGGGAGACGCAGCAGCAACGGCGCGGCGACGAGCGCCACCACCAGCGTGCCGACCGTCACGACCGCCGTGGCGCGCGTCGCGCGCGCGTCCGGCCGACGCGCAGCGCGGGTGTCGTCACGCGCCTGCACCGCGATGAGGCAGGCGTAGCAGGCAGCGGTCAGCACGAACGCCGGCAGCGGCACCTGGGCGCCCAGCATGATCGGCACGCACCAGAGCCCGAGCACCGGCAAGCCCGCCCAGGCCGGTGCCCAGGCGCCGACCGCCAGCATCTCCACGAGCAGGAACACGACGAGGACGCCGGCCGTCACCATGAGGCCGACACCCTCGCTGTCGGCGATGGGCGGGTACGACGAGCGCAGCTCGGCCATCGTGGCCGGGATCAGGGAGCGAACGGCGTCCACGGTGTCGCCGGTCGGGACGAACCCGAGCAGCCCCTCCTCGCGGAAGTACAGCGCGGAGATCGACAGCAGCCCGACCACCAGCGCCGCCAGCGACGGGAGCGACGCCGAGGACGTGCGGCTCCGCGCGATCACGAGCACGGCGACGACGACGGCCAGGCACACCAGCGTGCGAGCGAGCCACACCTGCGAGAGCACGAGCGGCTGCAGCGCGAACGTGCTCAGCAGGGTCAGCGCCAGCGCCACGCCGATGGCGACCACCCGGCGGGTCATCGGCCGACCCGCTCGAGATCGCGCCAGGCCGCCGCGAGGCCGCCCGACCCCGGGCTGACGCCCACCGACCAGCCTGCGCGCACGAGGAGCTCGATGTCGGCGTCCTGCTCCGGGGCCACGAGCAACGCCGTCGACTGCTGCAGCCCGCCGCCGGCCGCCAGGGCGGCGATCGTCTCGGCGCTCGGCCGGTCGAGCACGACCACCACCCCCGCGGACGTCGACCGCTGGACGTCGCGGATCGCTGCGGGTGCGATCTCGCCGGCCGGCCCGGCGACCGCGAACACGTCGAGAGCGTCGTGGGCCGATGTCGTCGCCTCCGTCACCACGGCGCCGTCCACGACGGTGACCACGCGGATCGTGTAGCCGTGACCGAGCAGCGCGAGCGCCATCGACGCCGCCGCGCTCACGGCCCACTCGGCGACGTCGTCGCGCTGGTCGTCGAGCACGAGCAGCACGTCCATGACCCGGGTGGTCGTGGGCTCGTCGTGCCGGACCATCAGCTCGCCGTGGCGCGCACTGGAGCGCCAGTGGACGCGGTGCAGATCGTCGCCCAGCCGGTACTCGCGCACCGTGAGGTCCTCGAGCGTGCGCTGGGGCAGACCGTGCGACCGTGGTGCGGTCGCCTCGAGCGCCCGCGCCAGGACGTCCTCGTCGACCGGCTCCGTCCTCGGCCAGACCACCACTTCCGTGGCGCCGCCGAGCGGCCCGCGCCACCAGGTGATCCCCAACGGGTCGGACCGTTGCAGGATCGCCGGCCCGAGAGACAGCCGCCCCCGTCGTGAGGGCAGCACGCCGTACGAGAACGCGCTGAGACTGCGACGGCGGAGCGAGGTGGGCACTCGTTCGCGCAGGGACGACCACGGAGGCAGCCGGTTGCCCGTCGGGCGCAGCTCGACCGAGCCGGGCTCGTCGACCTGCCAGGTCGGTGGCGTCAGCACCCGTTGCATGCCCCGCGCGCCAGTCAGCGCGCGGGCGACGATCGCCCACACGATCGAGGTGAGCGGGACGGCGACGACGACCGCAGCGATCCTGGCCGCCGTGAGCGACTGCAGCGCGGCCGCGACGGACGCGAGGACGACCCCGGCGAGGAGCATCCCCCAGCCGCGCGAGGTCAGCCGCATGCTCACCGCGGCACCGGGACCATCCGCCTGAGGTCCGCGAGCACGTCGGCGGCTGCGACTCCCGTCGAGCGGGCGGCTCGGGTGAGTGCGAGCCGGTGGGCCAGCACGGGGACGAGCACGCCCTGGACGTCGTCGGGGAGCACGAAGTCGCGGCCGTCGAGGGCGGCGTCGGCCCGAGCGAGCGCGAGCAGCTGCAGACCCGCACGGGGCGAGGCGCCCAGCTCGATGCTCTCGTGCGTGCGTGTGGCCCGCACGAGAGCGAGCACGTACCGGCGCACGGGCTCGGAGGCGTACACCCGCGCGACGTGGTCGATGAGCTCGAGCACGTCGTCCTGGCTCAGCACCGCAGTGGTCTGCCCGGGCTCCCAGCCGCCGGCCTCGAGCAGGTCGAGCTCGCTCTGCTCGGGCGGGTAGCCGATGCTCACCTGCGCCATGAAGCGGTCCCGCTGCGCCTCCGGCAGCGGATAGGTGCCCTCCATCTCGACCGGGTTCTGGGTCGCGATGACCATGAAGGGTCGGGGGAGCGCGTACGAGGTGCCGTCGACGGTGACCTGCCGCTCCTGCATGCACTCCAGCAGCGCGGACTGCGTCTTCGGGGACGCGCGGTTGATCTCGTCGCCGATCACCACGGTGGCGAACAGCGGACCCGGGTGGAACTCGAAGCTCGTCGACTCCTGGCGATAGATCGTGACGCCGGTGAGGTCGCTCGGCAGCAGGTCCGGGGTGAACTGCACCCGCCCCGTCGTGCCTTCGACGGACGCGGCGAGCGCCCGCGCGAGCGTCGTCTTGCCGACGCCGGGCACGTCCTCGAGCAGCAGGTGGCCCTCGGCGAGGAAGACCGCGACGGCGGTCCGGACCGCGTCCTCACGACCGCGGAGGGCGCGGCTGAGGTTCTCCTCGAGCCGTCTCGCGGCCTCGACCGTGCTCGTGCCCTCCGTCGGTCGAGTCCCCTGCGTCATGGCTCGAAGGGTACGTGAGTCGTGGGCGTCGCGGCAGCGGTGCGGCGCGGCCCTCCACATCGCTCCACGACGGCGGTGCCGCACCTCCCGGCGAGGCATCTCGGCTGGCAGCGGAGCCGTGGGTGTCCCGAAACCTCGGGCCGCCGAGCCGTGACGAGCCGTTCGCGCCCAAATTCCCTCCACCCCGCTCCACCGGTCCTGACCTGCGATGTTGTCGACACGCGGGGATGTCGGAGGGTCGTGCTAGCGACAACGGGGAGGGAAGTGGAGTAATGTGGGGGCAGGCGGATGAGAGAGGGGGTGGGATCTGGTGTTCCTCGGTACCTACGAGCCGAAGCTCGACGAGAAGGGGCGGCTGATCCTGCCCGCCAAGTTCCGCGACCAGATGGCGGCGGGCATCGTGCTCACCCGTGGCCAGGAGCGCTGCCTCTACGCGTTCCCGCGCGCGGAGTTCGAGCAGATCCACGACCAGCTGCGACAGGCGCCGCTGACGTCCAAGCAGGCGCGCGACTACATGCGTGTGTTCCTGTCGGGTGCCGCCGACGAGCTGCCCGACCGCCAGGGTCGCGTCACCATCCCCGCGATCCTGCGCAAGTACGCCGCACTCGACCGCGACCTCGCCGTCATCGGCTCCGGCTCGAAGGTCGAGATCTGGGACGCGAACGCCTGGGCCACCTACCTCGACGCCCAGGAGGACTCCTACGCCCAGATCACCGAGGAGGTGGTGCCGGGTCTGTAGCAGCGCACCCCCGCACGAGCTGGTCTCTCACCGCGACTCTGACGCACTTCCCCGGCGCCAGAGGCAGGCGGGGGGAGTCCTGGTCGGGCGGTGGAGGGCCCCCCGACCAACCACGCGAGCACGACGTCCCGGGTCGCTCGACCCGACCAGCCGACCCCGACCATCAGCATCGACCGACCAGGAAGCAGAGCCCGTGCAGGACGAGAGGTCACCGCAGCCGGCCCCGGCCGAGCCTCGGCACGTCCCGGTCCTCGCCCGTCGCTGCCTCGAGCTGCTGACGCCGGCGCTGGAGGCGAGCGCCGAGCGCCCGACCCCCGTGATGGTGGACACCACCCTCGGGCTCGGAGGTCACAGCGAGCTCGTGCTGCAGACGTTGCCCGACGTCCGGGTGATCGGCATCGATCGCGACACCGAGGCGCTGCGGCTGGCCGGAGCACGGCTCGCCCCGTTCGGTGACCGGTTCCTCGGCGTGCACGCCACCTACGACGAGATCGGCGACGTGCTCGCCGCCCACACCGACGACGGACGCGCCCAGGCGGTCCTCATGGATCTCGGTGTGTCCTCGATGCAGCTCGACCTCGCCGAGCGCGGCTTCGCCTACGCCCAGGACGGCCCGCTCGACATGCGCATGGACACCACCACCGGCATCACGGCAGCCGAGCTGCTCGCGACGGCGCCCGAGCGGGAGCTGCGTCGGATCCTGCAGAGCTACGGCGAGGAGAAGTTCGCGGGCAGGATCGTCGCGGCGATCGTCGCGCGACGCGACACCGATCCGGTCGTGCGCACCTCCCAGCTCGCCGACCTCGTCCGCGACGCCATCCCCGCCGCCGCCCGCCGACACGGCGGCAACCCCAGCAAGCGCACCTTCCAAGCGCTCCGGGTCGCCGTCAACGCCGAGCTCGAGGTGCTCGCCCGCGCGGTGCCCGCCGCGATCGCCTCGATCACGATCGCCGGGCGGGTCGTGGTGATGTCGTACCAGTCGCTGGAGGACCGCATCGTCAAGCGGGCCCTCGCCGTCGGGTCGACGTCGCAGACGCCGCCCGGCATCCCCGTCGAGCTCCCGGAGCACCGGCCCTACCTCCGGCTGCTCACCCGCGGCGCCGAGGTCGCCGACGAGGCCGAGATCGCCGAGAACCCCCGGTCCGCGTCCGTCCGCCTGCGCGCGGCCGAGCGGACCCGTGACCAGGAAGGAGCAGCGGCATGAGCGCCATGCCCGCACGCGCGCCCCGGCTGCGCGCCCCGGCTCAGCCCAGCTGGCGACCGCGGCTCCGGATCGTGCGCGCGCCGTCGCCCGCGCGGTCGCGGATCCCGTTCCTGCTCCTGTGCCTGTCCATCCTGGGCGGGGCCATGCTCGGCGCCCTCGCGCTCAACACCGCGATGGCGACCACGGCGTACGAGATCCGCGACCGCCAGGTCGAGCTCGCGACCCTCACCGAGACCCAGGAGACGCTCACCGCCCGGTTCGACGGGATGTCGTCGCCCGGGCAACTCGCCGACGCGGCTACCGCCATCGGGATGGTTCCTGCGGAAGGGTTCAGCTACATCAACCTCGCCGACGGCACCATCACCGGGCCGGCGGCGGACGAGGGTGGCGATGGCTGAGCGCAGGAGGGGCATGGCCAGGAAGAAGAAGGCGGTCACCGACCGCCGACAGAACGTCATCCTCGTGATCGCGCTCGTCGTGTCGACGGTGTTCGCGGGGCGGCTGGTCTACGTCCAGGCCATCCTCGGACCGGGCCTGGCCCAGGCAGCGGCCAACGAGCGCAGCGTCACCACCGAGCTGGTCGCGCCCCGCGGTGAGATCCTCACCGCCGACGGGCAGGTCCTCGCCAGCTCCTCGGTCACCTACGACCTCATCCTCGACCTCGACCTGATCCCGCGGTACGAGCTCAAGGACGCCGACGGCGAGGTCATCGGCCAGGGGGCTGCCGCGCTCGCCCAGCAGCTCGCACCGATCCTGCGGATGAACGCCAACGAGCTCGGCGCGGCCCTGGTCGGCGACCCCACCGAGAGCCAGGGACGCAAGTACTTCCAGCTCGCCCGCGACGTGACCCCGGAGGTCCGTCAGCAGGTGGCGGCCCTCGGCATCCCCGGCTACAGCGACGTCGCCAACAGCAGCCGCACCTACCCCAACGGCACCGTCGCAGGTCCGCTGCTCGGGTGGATCAACGACGAGGGCGAGGCGGTCGCCGGTCTGGAGTCGGCGTACGCCGGGCTGCTGCAGGGCACCGACGGGACCCTCACCTACGAGCGTGGCGCGGCCGGTCAGCTGATCCCGAGCGGCAACCAGGAGCAGACGGCCGCCGTGCCGGGGTGCGACGTCAACATCACCATCGATCTCGACGTCCAGTACCGCGCCGAGCAGGTCATCTCCGACACCGTCGACCGGTACGGCGCGCAGTGGGGTGCCGTCGCGGTCATCGAGACGGCGACGGGACGCATCGTCGCGCTCGCGGACTCCAACGGCTACGACCCGGCGAACCCGCCGACGAACCGGATCAACGACCCCGGCTACATCCTCTCGCCTGCTCTGCAGGCCACCTACGAGCCCGGCTCGACCGGCAAGGTGCTCACGGTGACCTCGGCGATCGAGGAAGGTGTCGTCACCCCGACGACGGCGATCGAGGACCCGTACACCCTGACGGTCGACAACCAGACCTTCAAGGACCACACCGAGCACCCGGACCAGGTGCTCACCACCACCGGTGTCCTGGCCGAGTCCGCGAACACCGGCACGATCAACATCGGCACGCGGATGTCGGACGAGACCCGCTTCGAGTACATGCAGCGGATGGGCTGGGGTCGTGAGACGGGGCTCGGCATGCCGGGGGAGTCGGTCGGCACGATCGGGTCGCCCGACACCTGGGACGGCCGCACCCGGTACACGACGATGTTCGGGCAGGGTGTCGCCGTCTCGCTGCTGCAGAACACCGGGGTCTTCAACACGATCGGCAACCAGGGCATGCACGTGGACCCCGTCCTCGTGGACGGCTGGACCTGCGACGGCGTCTACACCCCCAACGAGACGACCGACCCGGTGCAGGTGATCTCGCCCGAGACGTCGTCGACCATGATCCGGATGCTCGAGTCGGTGACCGACGAGGGGGGCACCGGCACCGGCGCCGCCGTCGAGGGCTACCGCGTGGCCGGCAAGACCGGAACGGCGCAGACCGCCGACGGGGCGGGCGGCATCTCGGCGACGACTGCCTCGTTCGTCGGTGTCGTCCCCGCCGACGACCCGCAGCTGACCATCGGCGTCGTCGTCTACAAGCCGACGTCCGGGTTCTTCGGCGGCACCGTCGCCGCGCCGGTCTTCCACGACGTCGCGGCGTTCGCCCTTCCCGACCTCGGGATCGCACCCTCGGGCGAGCCGGCGGATCCGTACCCGCTGACGCCGGGCGGCGACGTCGGCTGACCGGCCACCGCCCCGACCCCTGACCGTCACGACGAAACCGGTAGATTCGCGCTCATGGAACACGCCGCCGCCGACGCCAGACGCACCTACGCCGTCGTCGGCAGCACCGGCAAGGCCGTCACCGCCTACGTGCTCGACCACGTGCTCGCCGCCCTCGGCCGCAGCAGCGCGATCTTCAGCACCGTCGAGATCAAGGTGGGTGCCGAGCGGGCGCCCGTCGAGCGCGAGACCGTCCCCGACCTGGGCGCGTTCCTCGACCGCACCGACGACGCCGGGGTCGACGACACCGTCGTTGAGCTGCGGTGGCCCGACCTCGCCGCGGGAGCGCTCGCCGCGCTCACCTCGGAGCGCGCTATCGACATCGCGATCTTCACCCATCTCGCCGTCGACGGCGAGGCCTCCGACGTGCTGCTCACCGAGGCCGCCGAGCTGCTCGGGGCCGCGGGCCGCGCGCTCGTCCTCGTCGACGACGAGGCCGGTCAGGAGGTCGCGCGCCGGGTGCCGGGCGCGATCACGGTCGGCACCAGGCCCAAGGGTCAGGACGCCGACTGGCAGGTGACGATCCTCGCCTCCCGCCCCGATCACATCGACTTCGCCATCACGCACCGCACCGGGCGCAGCGTCACCACGTCCCTGTGGATCCCGGCGCGGTTCTCGGTCGGCAACGCCGCGCTCGCGCTCGTCGCCGTCATGGAGACCGGCGTCACCGGCGCGACCATCGCCCGGCTGCTGCCGAAGGGCCTGCGACCCGTCGTGCCCGGCCGGGCCGAGCGTGTGGCCGACCGGCCCCGTGTGGTCGTCGACATCGCCCACAACCCCACCCGTCTGGGGCGTGTGCTCGAGTCGCTCCGCACCACGACCAAGGGCAAGCTCACCGTCGTCGTCGGCGCCCGTCCGGGGGACTCCCCGGAGGTCCGGCGAGAGATCGGACGTGCGGCCGGGCGCGCCGACACGGTCGTCGTCACCGACGACGACTTCGGGACGGGCGACGACGCCGCGGCGATCCGTGCCGACGTGGTCGCCGGTGTGCGCGAGGCGGGGCGTGCCCAGGTGGCCGAGGTCTCGCCGCGCCGGGCGGCGATCCGAGGCACCGTGGCGCTCGCCGATCGTGACGACACCGTGCTGGTCGCCGGTCGTGGCCATCTGACCCGGCTCCTCGTCGCCGGCGAGCGCGAGCACCTGGACGACCGCGAGGAGGTGCGTGCCGGTCTCGCCCAGCGGGACGGGCACGCGAGCGCCGGATGATCCAGCTGACCCTGACCGAGGTCGCGGCCCTCGTCGGCGCGTCGCTCGGAGACGAGATCGCGGACGGAGTCGTCACCGCCGCGGCCATCGACTCGCGGGCGGTCGAGCCCGGCACGTTGTTCGTGGCGCTCGGCGGCGAGCACGTCGACGGGCACGACTACGTCGCCGCCGCCGCCCGGCGCGGCGCCGTCGCAGCGCTCGTGAACAGGCCGGTCCCCGACGCGGGCATCCCGTGCCTCGTCGTCGATGACGTCCCGGCCGCGCTCGCCGATCTCGCCCGAGCCACGCTCGCCCGGCTGCGCGACCCGAGCCGTGGTCGGCAGGCGCCGGTGGTCATCGGCATCACCGGGTCGGTCGGCAAGACCAGCACGAAGGACCTGCTCTCGGTGATGCTGAGCCCGCTCGGCCCCGTGGTCGCCCCTGTCGCGTCCTTCAACAACGAGATCGGCCTGCCGCTCACCGTCCTGCGCGCCGATGAGAGCACGCGCGCGCTCGTGCTCGAGATGGGTGCCGACGCACCGGGCAACCTCACGTTCCTCACCGGCATCGCGCCGCCCGACATCGCGGTCGAGCTGATCGTCGGTCACGCGCACCTGCAGGGCTTCGGCAGCATCGAGGGCGTCGCGGCCGCGAAGTCCGAGCTCGTCAAGGGGCTCGTCCCCGACGGCGTCGCGATCCTCAACGCCGACGACGCCCGCGTGATGGGGATGGCGCCGCTCGCCTCCCGCGTGGTCACGTTCGGCCGCTCGGCCGGTGCCGACGTCCGCGCCGAGGACGTCGTGCTCGGCGCCGACGGGCACGCCGAGCTCACGCTCGCAACCGAGCAGGAGCGCCACCGCACCAGGCTGGCGCTGGCGGGGGAGCACCACGTCACCAACGCGCTCGCCGCCGCTGCTGTGGCCCTGCAGCTCGGCCGGCCGCTGACCGAGGTCGCGGAGGGACTCGCTCGCCACGGCGCCATCAGCCCGCACCGGATGCAGGTGACCGACATCGGCGGCATCCGCGTCGTCGACGACTCCTACAACGCGAACCTCACCTCGATGAGGGCCGCGCTCGACGCCCTCGCCGCGATGACCGCTCACGGCCGTCGCTCCGTCGCCGTGCTCGGCGAGATGCGTGAGCTCGGCGACTCCGCGACGCACGACCACCGCGCCGTCGGTGAGCACGCCGCCGGGCTGGGGATCGCCGAGGTCGTGGTGGTGGGGGAGGGCGCCGCGTCGATCGCCGACGCCGTCGAGGAGGCGGGCCGTCCGGCTCACCGCGTCGCCGACGTCGACGGCGCCAAGGCGGTGCTCGCCACGCTGCTGCGACCGGGCGACGTCGTCCTCGTCAAGGCGTCCAACGGCGCCGGTCTGACCCGGCTCGGCGACGCGCTCGCCGCCGGCGCGGACCTGGTGGCCTCGTGACGGGGGCAGCACGGTGATCGCCGTCATCGTCGCGGGCGCCGCGTCCCTGCTGGTGTCCCTGTTCGGGACCCCGCTCTTCATCCGCTTCCTCACCCGGCGCAACTACGGCCAGTTCATCCGTCAGGACGGCCCGACGGCGCACTTCACCAAGCGCGGCACACCGACGATGGGTGGCGTCGTCATCATCGGTGCCACGATCCTCGGCTACGCGGTCGCCTACGTGGTGGCCGGCCGGTTGCCGAACGCGTCGGGCCTGCTCCTGCTGTTCCTCATGGTGGGGCTCGGGCTGATCGGCTTCCTCGACGACTTCACCAAGATCAGCCGGCAGCGTTCGCTGGGGCTGTCGCCGATGTGGAAGATGATCGGCCAGGGCGTCGTCGGGGTGACGTTCTCGGTGCTGGCGCTGCAGTTCCCGAACGAACGGCTGCGCACGCCCGCGAGCACCCACATCTCCTTCATCCGCGACCTGGGGCTGGACCTCGCGTTCGCCGGTGCCACCATCGGCCTGATCCTGTTCGTGATCTGGTCCAACTTCCTCATCACGGCGTGGTCCAACGCCGTCAACCTGGCCGACGGTCTCGACGGTCTCGCGACGGGGCTGTCCGCGCTGGTCTTCGGCGCCTACGTGATCGTCGCCCTGTGGCAGTCGAACCAGAGCTGTCAGAACCTCGCCCAAGCGGGGCCGAGCTGTTACGAGGTCCGAGATCCGCAAGACCTCTCGATCGCCGCGGCCGCCATCGTGGGAGCCTGCATCGGCTTCCTCTGGTGGAACGCCTCGCCCGCGAAGATCTTCATGGGCGACACGGGCTCCCTCGCGCTCGGCGGCGCCCTGGCGGGCATGTCGCTGCTGACCCGCACCGAGATCCTCGCGGCGATCCTCGGTGGCATGTTCGTGCTGGTCATCCTCTCCGACGTGATCCAGATCGGCTGGTTCAAGATGACCGGCAAACGCGTCTTCAAGATGGCGCCGCTGCACCACCACTTCGAGCTGATGGGGTGGGGCGAGGTGACGATCGTGGTGCGCTTCTGGGTGATCGCCGCGCTGTTCGTCGCCGGCGGGCTCGCGATCTTCTACGCCGAATGGATCACCCAGTAGTGGCCGCGGCCGACGTGCAGGACATCGACGCCCTCCGCGGCGTGCGCACCGTGGTGATGGGGCTGGGCGCCAGCGGTCGCGCCGCGGCAGCGGTGCTGGCGGAGATCGGCGCCCGAGTGAGCGTCGCCGTCCCCGACGCCACCGAGGCCGACGCCGCCGGTCTCGACCTCCCCGTCGTCGCCGACGCCGATCCGCAGGTGCTCGCGGAGAAGGTCGGCGCCAACGATCCCGCCGTCATCGTCGCCTCGCCCGGTGTCCCGCCGCGCCACCCCGTGCTGGCGCGAGCACTCGGCGCCGGGGTCGAGGTCTGGAGCGAGGTCGAGCTCGCCTGGCGCATCGACCGGCCCGCCACCCAGTGGCTCACCCTGACCGGCACCAACGGCAAGACGACGACGGTGGGCATGCTCGCCAGCCAGCTCGCCGCCGCGGGGTGGCACGCCCCGGCGGTCGGCAACGTCGGCACCCCGATCTCGACGACCGTGCTCGAGTCCCGCTCGGGCGGTCAGCGTCTCGACGGGCTCGCCGTCGAGCTGTCGAGCTTCCAGCTGCACTTCACCCACTCGGTGTCCGCGCTCGCCGGCGCTTGCCTGAACATCACCGACGACCACCTCGACTGGCACGGGTCGGCGCAGGCGTACGACGCCGACAAGGGCAAGGTCTACGACCGCGCCCGGGTGGCGTGCGTGTACAACGTCGCCGACCCGGCGACGATGCGGATGGTCGAACGGGCCGAGGTGGTCGACGGAGCCCGCGCGGTCGGCTTCACGCTGCAGGCGCCACGTGTCGCCGAGCTGGGTCTGGTCGAGCACCATCTCGTCGACCGCGCCTTCATCCCGAACCGGCAGACGCACGGCCAGGTGATCGCCGAGCTGACCGATCTGCGTCACCTCGCGCCCGGCTCCACCGGTGCGGTGCCGCCGCACGTGGTCGCGAACGCGCTCGCCTCGGCCGCCCTGGCGCGCGCGGCGGGCCTCGGTCCCGAGCACGTGGCCGCGGGCCTGCGCAGCTACACCGGCGGCGCGCACCGGATCGAGCTGGTCACGACGCACGACGGCGTCAGCTACGTCGACGACTCCAAGGCGACCAACGCCCACGCGGCGTCGGCATCGCTCGCCTCGGTCGAACCCGGTCACGCGGTGTGGATCGCGGGTGGCTTGGCCAAGGGCGCCCGCTTCGACGACCTGGTGCGCGAGCGTGTCGACCGTCTCAAGGCCGTCGTCGTCATCGGGGTGGACGGCGAGCCGATCCTCGACGCGCTCGCACGACACGCGGCGCACATCCCGCACGTACGCATCGACCCGGGCGACCATGACGTGATGACCGCCGCCGTGACCGCTGCCGCCCGACTCGCCCAGCCGGGCGACGTCGTGCTGCTCGCTCCCGCGTGCGCGTCGATGGACCAGTTCCGGTCCTACGACCACCGCGGTGAGGCGTTCGCCACCGCCGCCCGGGCGTTGGCGAGCCGATGACGGCGGTCGGGCTCGGCACACGCAAGCGTGCGGCGGCACCCGCGACGGCGCCCTCGGCGTTCGCCGCCTGGCGCACCGCCGCGTGGGCGTCCCCGACGACGAGCTACTACCTCCTCGGCGGCACGACCCTGCTGCTCCTCGCCATCGGGCTCGTGATGGTGCTGTCGTCGTCGATGGTCGACTCGCTGAACGCGACGGTCGATGCCGAGGGTGGCCCGACACCGTTCCGCGACTTCTTCGACCAGCTCCTGTTCGCTGGTCTCGGGTTGCCTGTCGCGTTCGTCGCCACCAGGTTCAGGCCGCAGTGGTTCCGCAAGCTCGCCTGGCTGTTCCTCCTCGGCGCGACTGCGCTCCAGGGGCTGCTGTTCACCCCGCTGGCGATCGAGGTCGGCGGCAACAAGAACTGGGTCGAGCTGCCCGGTCTCGGGACGTTCCAGCCCAGTGAGTTCGCCAAGCTCGCACTCGCCGTGTGGTTGGGCGCGGTCCTCGCGACCAAGGGCGACCTGCTGCGGCAGTGGCGGCATGCGCTCGTGCCCGGTGTCGTCGTGGCTGTCGGCTTCCTCGGCCTCGTGCTGTACGGGCACGACCTGGGTACCGCGCTGATCGTCGGGATGCTGGTGGCAGGCGCGCTGTGGGTCGCGGGCGTGCCGACCTCGCTGTTCTTGCTGCTCGGATCGTTCGCGGGCGCGGCGGCCACCTTCCTCGTCTTCAGCTCCACGAGCCGACTCAACCGTGTGATGCAGTTCATCGGTCTCGGATCGGACTCCGACCCGTTGGGCGCCGACTGGCAGAGGCGGCTGGGCCTGGAGGCTCTGGGCTCGGGCGGCATCTCGGGCGTGGGACTCGGCGCCGGGAAGATCAAGTGGCGCGGCCTTCCCGCCGCGCACGACGACTTCATCTTCGCCACCATCGGCGAAGAGCTCGGGCTGCTCGGCACACTCCTGGTCATCGGCCTGTTCGTGCTGCTGGCGGTCGCCTTCACCCGCATCATCAAGCGGAGTGCCGACCCGTTCGTCAAGATCACGACGGCGGCGATCGGCACCTGGATCATCGGCCAGGCCTTCGTCAACATCGGCGTCGTGATCGGCGTGCTGCCGGTGCTCGGCGTGCCGCTGCCGCTGGTGTCCGCCGGCGGGTCCTCGCTGATCGCCACCCTCATCGCCCTCGGCGTGGTGCTCTCCTTCGCGCGCAACGAACCGGGTGCCCGCGACGCGCTCGCCGCCCGCAAGGGGTCGGTGCGCCGCTCGCTCGCCGTCATCGCTCCCAGCCGTCGTCGTGGCTGACCGGAGCCTTCTGCTCGCAGGTGGCGGCACCGCCGGGCACGTCAACCCGCTCCTCGCGCTCGCCGCGCAGATCCGCGAGCGCCACCCCGACGTCGTCATCCGGGCGCTCGGGACCGCCGAGGGTCTCGAGGCGGACCTGATCCCCGCCGCCGGTATCGAGATGGTGACCCTGCCGCGCGTCCCGTTCCCGCGCCGCCCGTCGATGGACGCACTGCGGTTCCCCGGCCGGTGGCGCCGTGCGGTCGGCGTCGCACGCGAGGCCGTCGCGGGGGCCGACGCCGTCGTCGGCTTCGGCGGCTACGTCGCGACTCCCGCCTACATCGCCGCACGCCGCGCCGGCGTCCCGGTCGTCGTCCACGAGCAGAACGCACGACCCGGCCTCGCCAACAGGCTCGGCGCCCGCCGCGCCGCTGCCGTCGGCGTCACCTTCGCCGGCACCCCGCTGCCCGGTGCCGTCGTCACCGGGCTCCCGCTGCGGCCCGCGATCGCCGAGCTCGTGCGAGCCCGCACCGAGGACCGCGCCGCTGCTCGCAGCGCCGGAGCCGCGGCGCTCGGGCTCGACCCGAGCAGACCCGTCCTCGTCGTCACCGGGGGTTCGCTCGGAGCCGCTCGGGTCAACGGCGCCGTCGCGCACGCCGCCGACGCCCTGCTGGCGACCGGGGCGCAGGTGGTCCACCTCGCGGGCGCCGGCAAGGACGACGAGGTGAGGCGTCTGGTGCAGGCCGCGGACTACCGCGTGATGACCTACCTGCCCGAGATGCAGCACGCGCTGGCGTGCGCCGACCTCGTCATCGGCCGCGCCGGTGCCGGCACCGTCTCCGAGCTCGCCGCGCTCGGCATCCCCGCCGTCTACGTGCCGCTCCCGATCGGCAACGGCGAGCAGCGACTCAATGCGGCGGGCGTGGTCGAGGCCGGCGGCGGCATCCTCGTCGACGACGGCGACCTCGACGCCGCGTGGGTCCGGGCGAACGTCGTCCCCCTGCTCTCCGACACCGGCCGCCTCGCCCGGATGAGCGAGAGCGCCTCGGCCGTCGGCGTGCGCGACGGCGCGGACCGCCTCGCCGACCTCGTCGAGCAGGCCGCGGGCTGGGCATGAGCCGCGCGCACTTCATCGCGATCGGCGGCGCCGGGATGTCGGTCGTCGCCGAGCTCTTCCTCGCCCGCGGCTGGCAGGTGAGCGGGTCCGACGCCAGGGACTCCGCGGCGCTGGCGCGACTGGCCGGGCTCGGTGCGCGGGTGCACGTCGGGCACGCCGCGGCTCAGGTCGAGGGCGCCGACCTCGTGGTCGTCAGCACCGCGATCAAGGACGACAACCCCGAGCTCGTCGCCGCGCGTGCGGCCGGCGTCGAGGTGATCCACCGTTCGGTCGCTCTCGCGCGTGCCGCGGAGGGGCTCGACGTCGTCGCGGTCGCCGGCGCGCACGGCAAGACCAGCACCTCGGCCATGCTGGCCGTGGCTCTCGCCGAGGCCGGCGCCGATCCGTCGTTCGCGATCGGCGGCACCGTCCGCGCGCTCGGCACCGGTGCCCATCTCGGCACCGGGACGGTGTTCGTGGCCGAGGCGGACGAGTCCGACTCCTCGTTCCTCAACTACGCGCCGCGCATCGGCGTCGTCACCAACGTCGAGCCCGATCACCTCGACCACCACGGCACCGCGGAGGCGTTCGAGGCCGCGTTCGTCGCCTTCGCCCGCACCATCCGCCCCGGAGGGCTGCTGGTCGCGTGCGAGGACGACGCCGGCGCGCGACGTCTGGCCGCGCAGGCCCGCTCCGAGGGCATCCGGGTACGCACCTACGGAACCTCCGCCACGGCCGACGTCGTCATCGACGACGTCGACCTGGGCGGCGCCGGCAGCCGCTCGAGGCTGCGGACACCGGACGGACCCGCGCTCGATCTCGAGCTCGTCGTGCCGGGGGAGCACAACCTGCGCAACGCGTGCGCGGCCTGGTGCGCCGGCGTCGA
>JBMDXU010000157.1:0-2308 GCA_048594485.1 Pseudactinotalea sp.
CTGTCCGGCCTCATCACGCCGTCGCTCGACGAGATGGTGAACGTCGCGAGCGAGATGGAGCGGCAGGGCTTCACGATCCCGCTCATCCTGGGCGGCGCCACGACGTCGCGTGCGCACACGGCCGTCAAGATCTCGCCGCGGTACTCCCACCCCGTCGTGTGGGTGAAGGATGCGTCGCGGTCGGTGCCGGTGGTGGCGGCGCTGCTGTCGGGCGAGCGGCGCCCGGCACTGATGGCGGAGGTCGAGCGCGACTACGCGACCTTGCGCGAGCGCCATGCCGCCAAGAGCGACGACCGCCCGATCGTCACCTTGTCGACCGCGCGTGAGCGCCGGACGCCGATCGAGTGGGACGGCTACCAGCCGCCGGTGCCGCGACACCTCGGTGTGCACCGTCTCGACGACTACCCGCTCGCCGAGCTGCGCCGCTACATCGACTGGAGCCCGTTCTTCTCCTCGTGGGAGCTGCGCGGCAGGTTCCCCGACATCCTCAACAACCCCGCCACCGCGGACGCCGCGCGCAAGCTGTGGCAGGACGCCCAGCAGATGCTGGACCGGCTGATCGACGAACGCTGGATCCGCGCGTCCGGTGTCGTCGGGCTGTTCCCGGCGAACGCCGTCGGGCTCTCGCAGGAGGACGTCACCGTCTTCACCGACGAGACCCGGACGAGCACCCTCGCCACGCTGCACCACCTGCGCCAGCAGGGCGAGCACCGCGACGGCGTCCCGAACCGCAGCCTCGGCGACTACGTCGCGCCGGTCGAGACCGGGCTCGCCGACTACGTCGGCGCGTTCGCGGTGACGGCGGGTCTCGGCGCCTCCGAGCGTGTCGCAGCGCTGAAGGCCGACCTCGACGACTACTCCGCCATCCTGCTGGAGTCGCTCGCCGACCGGCTCGCGGAGGCGTTCGCGGAACGTCTGCACGAGCGCGTGCGGACCGAGCTCTGGGGGTACGCCGCGGGCGAGGACCTCGACGACCAGGCGCTGATCAGCGAGGCGTACGTCGGCATCCGCCCGGCGCCCGGCTACCCGGCGTGCCCCGAGCACACCGAGAAGCAGGCCATCTGGGACCTCCTCGACGTGCAGGCCGCCACCGGCATCGAGCTGACCGAATCGATGGCGATGTGGCCCGGTGCCTCGGTGAGCGGCTTCTACTTCAGCCACCCGGAGTCGCGGTACTTCGTCGTCGGCAGGCTCGGCCGCGACCAGGTCGTCGACTACGCCGAGCGCAAGGGCTGGACCCTCGCGGAAGCCGAGAAGTGGCTCGCCCCCAACCTCGGGTACGACCCGGAGGACTGAGGGCTCACGCGGTCAGGCGTCGCAGCGCCATCCGGAGGAGCGGCAGGTAGGGCACCGCCAGCGGTGCGGCCATGCGGACCCAGGCGCTCGTGCCGGTCGGGTCGCTCTCGACACCGTGCTCCATCCGCACGAGCCCGCCGAACGTCCACGTCCACCGCCGTGCGGCGTCGTCGACGTCGGTCACGACGAACCTCACCCGGAGCGGACCGACCCCGCGGACGGTGCCGACGCTCCCCGGCCGGATCCGCTCGTCGTCGCAGTCCACCCCGCGGATGTGCGGCGCCCAGGTCGACCACAGGGGCGGACGGGTGAACCGGTCCCAGACCACCGCCTCCGAGGCGGGCCCGGCGACCGCGACGCGCACCTCAGCCTCCGACGATCTCGTCGGCGTGCGCGCCGATCCACTCCAGCAGCGGCATCATCCGTGCGACGAGCTCGCCGCCGCGGTCGGTGAGGCTGTACTCGACGTGCGGGGGCACCGTCGGGAACGACGTGCGCGAGACGAGCCCGTCGGCGACGAGCGTGCGCAACGTCTGCGCGAACATCTTCTCGCTGATGCCGTCGACGGCGCGGCGCAGCTCCCCCCACCGCTGCGTGCCCTCGGCGAGCGAGCACAGCACGAGCACACCCCACCGGCTCATCACGTGGTCGAGCACGGTCCGGGTGGGGCACCCGTGCGAGAACACCCCCGGCCGTTCGGCGCGCAAATCCGCAAGACTCACCGTCATACCAGTACCTTACCGAAAGGTGGGTACCCCCGAACGGGAATGCTCTGCGACCGGCGAACGCTGACCGGCACGTCACGAGTCGTCTGTCTTCTGAGACATCCCGTGGCTGCCTTCTCGGACACGACATCCCACCCAGGAGCTCCCATGACCATCGCCGTCACCGGCACCACCGGCCACCTCGGCCGGCTCATCGTCCAGCGCCTGCTCGCGCGCGGCGCCTCACCGTCGGACGTCGTCGCCGGCGCCCGTTCGCCCGAGAAGGCGGACCTGCCCGACGGCGTCCG
>JBMDXU010000158.1:0-8915 GCA_048594485.1 Pseudactinotalea sp.
CTCGTCGCCGACGACCCGTCCTTCGCCACCCTCGACGTCGCCGAGCTCGACGGCTCGCCGCTCGTCCCGTTGGACCCGCGCGTCCCGATGCAGGTCTGAGGAGCTGACCATGGAGAAGTTCACCACCCACACCGGTGTCGGGGTTCCGCTGCGCCGCAGCAACGTCGACACCGACCAGATCATCCCCGCCGTCTACCTCAAGCGGGTCACTCGCACCGGGTTCGAGGACGCCCTGTTCGCGGCCTGGCGCGGTGATCCGGGCTTCGTGCTCAACCAGCCGGCCTACGGCTCCGGCACGGTGCTCGTGGCGGGTCCCGACTTCGGCACCGGCTCCTCGCGCGAGCACGCGGTCTGGGCCCTCAAGGACTACGGCTTCCGCGCCGTCCTGTCGGCCCGCTTCGCCGACATCTTCCGCGGCAACTCCGGCAAGCAGGGCCTGCTCGCCGCCCAGCTCGCCCAGGAGGACATCGAGCTGATCTGGAAGGTGCTCGAGTCCGAGCCCGGCACCGAGGTGACGGTCGACCTCGAGACGACCACCGTCACCTGCGGCGAGGTCGTCGCCCAGTTCCAGGTGGACGACTACACGCGCTGGCGCCTCATGGAGGGGCTCGACGACATCGGGCTCACGCTCGAGCACGAGGACGACATCGCCGCCTTCGAGGCCGAGCGCCCCGGTTACAAGCCGCGGACGCTGCCCGCCAAGCACCTGCCGACGGTCGAGATCCAGGCCGCGCGCCCCGTCGCGCTCCCGATCACGCCCGTCACCCGCTGACCCGCGCCCGGCGACCCTCACCGGACCCTCACACCGGGTGAGCCGGGTGCCGCGCCGAGCGGTCGTACCCTGGTCGGGGCCCGCGTCCGATCGACGGGGGCATCAGGCGACGGGAACAGGTGCATGAGCGAGCTGCGCGTCCACGGCGGAATGCCGCTGATCGGCGACATCACGGTGCGAGGGGCGAAGAACTTCGTCTCGAAGGCGATGGTCGCGGCCGTGCTCGGTGACGGTCCCAGCGAGCTGCGCAACGTGCCCGCGATCAAGGACGTCCGCGTCGTCTCCGACATCCTGCGGCTGCACGGCGTCGAGGTCGAGTGGGATCGTGACGGCGGCGTCGTCACCATGGACCCGAAGCACGTCGAGTCCGCCCACATGGCCGAGGTGAACGCGCACGCCGGCTCCTCGCGCATCCCGATCCTCATGTGCGGTCCGCTCGTGCACCGGCTCGGCGAGGCGTTCATCCCCGACCTCGGCGGCTGCCACATCGGCGACCGCCCGATCGACTACCACCTGAGCATCCTGCGCGAGTTCGGTGCCAGCGTGGACAAGCTGGAGTCGGGCATCAGCATCACGGCGCCGAAGGGACTGACCGGCACGCAGGTCTCGCTGCCGTACCCGAGCGTCGGCGCGACCGAGCAGCTGCTGCTCACCGCCGTCCGCGCCCACGGCAAGACCGAGCTGCGCAACGCCGCGATCGAGCCCGAGATCATGGACCTCATCGCGCTGCTGCAGCGCATGGGCGCGATCATCTCCGTCGACATCGACCGGGTCATCCGCGTCGAGGGGGTGGAGCGGCTGGGCGGCTACACGTTCACCGCGCTGCCCGACCGGATCGAGGCGGCGTCGTGGGCGTCGGCGGCGCTCGCGACCCGCGGCGACATCTACGTGCGCGGGGCCCAGCAGGCCGACATGATGACTTTTCTCAACACCTACCGGAAGGTCGGCGGCTCGTTCGAGATCGACGACGACGGCATCCGGTTCCGGCACCCGGGCACCGACCTCAGCCCGATCGTGCTCGAGACCGACGTGCACCCGGGCTTCATGACCGACTGGCAGCAGCCGCTGGTGGTCGCGCTCACCCAGGCCGCCGGGCTGTCCATCGTCCACGAGACGGTCTACGAGAACCGCTTCGGCTTCACCGACGCGCTGTCCGAGATGGGTGCACGGATCCAGGTCTACCGCGAGTGCCTCGGCGGTCTGCGCTGCCGGTTCGGCCAGAAGAACTTCTTCCACTCCGCGGTGATCTCCGGCCCGACGCCGCTGCGCGCCGCCGACATCGAGGTCCCGGACCTGCGAGGCGGCTTCAGCCACCTGATCGCGGCGCTCGCAGCGGAGGGCACCTCCACCGTCCGGGGCATCGAGCTGATCTATCGCGGGTACGAGAACTTCACCGGCAAGCTCGAGGCGCTGGGCGCCAAGGTCGAGACGGTCTGATCCTCCCGCGGCCCGTCGCCGACGTCGGGCAGGTCTGTCCGCCACGACGGCGGGTGCCGTCGCCGGGGCATGCCAGGATCGAGGCAGGGCCCGAGCCGATGGCCCGTGATCTGCAGGGGTGAGTTCGTGTGAGCCAGCAGCTGTCCAACGCCGCGCGCCGGGCGGCGCGCAATCCCACCGTGCGAGCCGCCGTCGACGAGGTGATGAACGCAGCCTCGACCGCCGTCCGCGGTGACGGCGGCGGCGGTGACGGCTTCGGGCTCAATCCCCGTGACTTCCCCGGTGCCCGCCCCGACGGCAACTCCGCCGGGACACGCATCGCCTCGGCGAGCGTGCCGATCGACGAGGCCGCCGAGGTGCTCTCGCGCAGCCACTACGAGATGGGCCCGACCGGCCCTGTGCACGTCATCACGCCGATGGTGATGCCGAGGTCGCGCCGGGTGCGCGGCCTGCTGCCGGTGCTGCTGGCGATCGTCGTCGGCGTCGTCGGCTATCTGGTGCTGCTGCCGTTCGGTCTGTCCACGGCGATCTTCGGGATCCCCTACTGGGCGCTCGTGCTGGTCACCGCCGGGTACCGCTACTGGCGGCAGGGGATGGTCATGGTCCCCGAGGGATGCCGTGCGCTGATCTCCCGGTTCGGCAAGGTCGAGGCGGAGGTCGGCCCCGGGCTGGTGACGCTCCTCAACCCGTGGAAGCGCGTCTCGTACATCATCAACACGACCCGTGAGTACCCGTTCAACGCCCCGATCAGGCAGGCGCCGACGAAGTCGGGTGTGCAGGCCAGCGTCGACCTGTTCCTGCAGTTCAAGATCACGAACGCACGCGAGTTCGTGTTCGTGCTGGGTGCGGTGCAGGGCTTCCAGGACAAGCTCAACAACGCGATCTCGGAGACCACGCGGTCGCTCATCTACGAGCAGGAGGCGTCGGGCATCTACGACCTGGTCGGCGAGAGCACGTCGCGGCTGCTGGAGCAGCTGAACGTCCAGTTCCAGCCGGCGGTGCAGCTGACCACGGCGAACATCACGCACGCCGAGCCCGCCAGCCAGGAGTACCGGATGGACCTCGCCGCCCCCGAGATGGTGCGGGTGGCGAAGGAGGCGTACACCTACGAGTACGAGCTCAACCTGCGCAAGGAGCAGAACGAGGGCGACCTCAACAAGGACCTCGCCTCGCTCAACGAGACGCTCTCGGCGATCCAGGCCGACATCGCGCGCTACCAGGCCCAGATGGACACCGCGCTCGAGCGCGAGACCAACCGGGCCAACGCCCTCGCCCGGCAGCGTTTCGTGGAGTCGGAGTCGACGGCGAACGCGAACGCCGCGCTGCTCGAGGCCCAGGCGCTGGACATCCGCGCGATGAGCGCCGCGCTGGCCCCCGAGATCCTCGACTACACCTACCAGCAGGACGTGCTGACCAAGCTGGAGTCGCTCGCCCAGTCGCTGCCCCAGATCGTGCGGGTGGGCGGCGACGGCGAGGGTGTCGACTTCCTGGCGACGGCGCGCGAGCTCGTCGGTGGCTCCGAAGGGCAGCTGTTCTCCGACGCCGACATGCAGGCGATCACCTCCCGGCGCGAGGAGATCGCCGCCCGGGTGGCCGGTCGGGAGGAGCAGATCCAGGGCCTGCTCGAGCCGCCGGAGGCGACCAAGGTCGAGATCGTGTCGCCGCGCGAGGACGAGGGCGACGCGGCAGGGGAGGAGCGGGTCGAGGCGATCCGTCGTTCCGTGGCGGTGCCGACGGATGCGGCCGGCGTCGTCCGCGCCTCGGAGGCGACGCCGATCGGCGGCGATACCGGCATCGAGAGCGAGGAGGTGGACCGTGGCTGAGCAGGCGATGGCCGTGGCCGGCAGGGCCGCCGAGCAGATCTCCGCGCAGTCGGTGCGTGGCGCCCGGATGAGCACGATCAAGGAGTCGCTCGCGAGCTGGGGCGACGTTGCCGCGCTGCTGCGCGGTGGCGACGGCGGCGCGCTCGTCCCGGTCGTCATCCCCCGCGACAGCCGTGGCACACGATGGCTGCTGCCGGTCTGGCTGGGGGTGTGGGCGTTGTCGAGCGCCGTCCTCCTCATGACCTCCGACGACCCGTGGCACACCTGGTTCGCACCGGCCCCGCTGATCGGGGGGATCGTGCTGATCCTGCTCGCGGTGCTGTGGTGGTGGCGCAGCTCGATCGTCGAGATCGAGGAGGGCACGATCGGCGTGCTGACGACGTTCGGTGCCATCACCGGTCCGGGCCTGTCGCCCGGTCGCCACTACCTGTGGCACCCGTGGAAGCGGGTCGCGTACGTCGTCGACGTCACGACCGAGATCCCGTACTCGGCGCCGGTGCTCAGCTCGCCCACGCACGAGAACGTGCCGTTGAAGTCGATCGAGTTCTTCCTGCGGTTCCGCATCCTCGACGCGATCCGGTTCGTGCAGACGATCGGCGCCGGGAACTTCGACCTCGTGCTCAGCAACTCCGTCCAGGACGCGATCCGGCAGCGCAGCCGCCAGGTGCGCACCGAGCGGGCGTACGACCTGCGCGGGTCCGACGTCAAGGACATGCAGGACCTGCTCAACCGGCAGCTGACGCCGTATGGCGTGCAGATCATCGGGTGCAACATCCCCGACGTGCAGCTGCCGGAGGAGTACCGCGAGCACCTGTCCACCCGTGAGCGCGTCGCCAAGGAGCTCGTCGCCTACGAGAAGGAGTGGGAGCTCGCGCGCAAGCGCCGGATCGACACCCTCCTCATGGAGATCGAGCGCAGCAAGAAGGTTCGCGACGCCAAGATCGTCGAGGTCAACGCGGCGCTGAACAAGGCGCGGCAGGACGTCGCGCAGATGCTCGAGGAGCGCGAGACCGAGGCGCAGAAGATCCGGTACGAGATCGAGACCCGCGCACGCACGAACCTGGTCGCCGCGCAGGGAGAGGCGAAGGCGCGCGAGCAGCTCGCCACCGCCTACAGGGACAACCGTGCGGTGCTCGGGTACGAGCTGGCCCGACGGCGGCTCGACGTCGGCGCGCTGCTCGCCGACGCCGCGCCGCGCCCGGTCATCGTCCGCACCGACTCCTCCGGTGGCGCGGACACCTCCGCGCTGTCCACCCTGCTCCTCGCACAGCTCCTGCCGGGCCTGCGTACCGCCTCCGACGACGAGTAGCCCTCGGGTGCCGTCGTTCGACGTGACAGGTGTCATGCGGCGGCCGTGAGGGCGTCACCCGAGCCGGTGACGGGGCGCACTGGGCCGCGGCCGGGAGCGGCGGCAGGGTGGAGGCATGAACGCACCCGTCATCTCCGTCTCCGGCGTCCGGCGCACCTATCGCGGCTCCGGCGCCCCCTTCGAGGCCGTCCGCGGCGTCGACCTGCAGATCGAGCAGGGCGAGCTGTTCGCGCTGCTCGGCACCAACGGCGCGGGCAAGACCTCGCTGCTGGAGGTCGTCGAGGGCATCGCCCCCGCGACCGCGGGCGAGGTCCGCGTGTTCGGGCTGGACCCCTACCGCCAGCGCGCCCAGGTGCGCACCCGCACCGGCATCATGCTGCAGGAGGCGGGCTTCCCCGCCGACGTGCGCGCCGGCGAGATGGTGCGCACGTGGGCCGCGACGCAGTCGCGTCGGTCGGACGACGACGTGCTGGCCGCCGTCGGGCTGTCGCACCGCGCCGGCGTGGCGGTCAAGAGCCTGTCGGGAGGTGAGCGACGTCGTCTCGACCTCGCGCTCGCGCTGCTCGGGCGGCCCGAGGTGCTGTTCCTCGACGAGCCCACCACCGGGCTGGACCCGGAGTCGCGCCGCGACGCCTGGAGCATCGTCCGGGGGCGCCTCGACGACGGCATCACCGTCGTGCTCACGACGCACTACCTGGAGGAGGCGGAGGAGCTCTCCGATCGCCTCGCGATCATGCACGCCGGCCGGATCGTCCGCGAGGGCACGGTGGCGCAGATCGTCGCCGACGAGCCCGCCCGCATCGACGTCACGGTCGCGACCGACGCCCCCGCGCTGCCGCCCCTGCTGGGCAGCGCGGCCGTCGAGCGCAGCAAGGTCGGCACCCGGCACGTGATCACGACGCCGCGCCTGACCGACGACCTGACCACCCTGCTCGGCTGGGCGCAGCAGCACCAGGTCGCCCTGGAGCACCTCGACGCCCGCTCGGCATCGCTTGAGCAGGCGTTCCTGACGATCGCCGCCGAGGGCTCCACCGTCGGAGGCTCCGCCGCCGACTCGAGGGCCGCGGCGTGAGCGCCGGCACCCGCTCCACCCTCGAGCGCAGCCCCGACCCCACCGGAGGAACCCCGATGACCAGCACCACCGCCCCCGTCCGCCCCGCGTCGTCGCTGTCGCGGATCGTCGCGCTCGCCCGGCTCGAGATGACCATGCTCGTGCGCAACTCGACGGCGCTCTTCAACGCGCTCGCCCTCGGACCGCTCATGGTCGTGCTCATCGGGTCGTTCCAGCTCGACCAGGCCGGGGACGACCGGGTCCGCCTCGTCACCACGCTGCTCGGCACCCTCGTCGTGTTCGCGCTGACGTTCGCCTCGTACTACAACCTCTGCACCACGGCGGTCGCGCGTCGTGAGGAGTACATGCTCAAGCGGCTCACCACCGGTGAGGTGACCCGAGCCGAGGTGCTGATCGCGACGGCGGTCCCGCCGCTGGCGATCATCCTCGCCCAGGTGGTCCTCGGAGGCGTGGCGGTGCTCGTGCTCGTCGGCACCCCGAGCTTCGTCAACCCGCTGCTGGTGGTGCTCGGTCTGCTGCTGGGCTTCGTGACGCTGGCCGTGCTCGGCTACGCGACCTCGATCATCACCCGCAGCGTCGAGGCGGCTCAGGTGACCACGCTGCTGCCGTTGAGTGCGCTGGTGTTCCTGTCGGGGGCGACGCTGCCGATGAGCATGATGCCGGAGCCGATGCGGATCGCGGCCGAGCTCAGCCCGCTCGGTGCGACGTTCCAGCTCATCACGCTCGGCATCTCCGGGACCACGTCGGAGCTGGAGGTCCTCGACCTCGCCGGCACCTTCGGAGCCGCGCTGCTCCCCGTGGTCGTGCTCGCCGTCTGGTCGGCCGCAGGCTGCTACCTCATCGCCAAGCGGATGGCGTGGGAGCCGCGTCGCTGATCGGGGCTGCCCATGGCCTACGTTGGCGAGGTGACGACGTCGAACGGCCGCCCGGTGCGCTGGTCGCAGCGCACCGGCGCCGAGCGTCTCGAGATGTACACGCAGTGGTCGATGTACGCCGTCTACGCGATCGAGCCGTTCATGGCCGCCCTGCTGCTCACCGGGGCGACCCCCTCGCGGGGGGCGTGGCCGGTGGTCTACCTCGTCGGCACGCTCGTGCACGCGGTGATCGCCGCGCAGATGTTCCTCGCGCTGGTGCGCGCCTACGGCGGTCGGGCCGAGCCCCCTCGGCGGCAGGTCTGGCTGCTCGCGGGTGTGACGGCAGCCCTGTGGGCGGTGGCCGTCCTGTTCTACCCGGGGGTGGAGTCCGGGGCTGCCGCGCTCGGCATGATGATCCCGACCGTCGGGACCCTCGGATCGCTCGCCCTGCTGCTGCGCCGCGCGGTCACGGCGATCCCGGTGACGCTCGCGACGACGGCCGCCGCCTTCGCGGTGCTCGCGGTCCTCGGCGCCGACCGGGCGCAGCTGATCGGTGTCGCGGTCGGGGGGTGGTTGGCGCTGCTGGGCGGGGCCCTGTCGTTCCGGCTCTCGGCGTGGACGATGCGGGTGGTGTGGGAGCTCGACGACGCCCGCGCGGTCGCGGGCCGTCTCGCGGTGGCCGAGGAGCGGTTGCGGTTCTCGCGCGACCTGCACGACGTGTTCGGGCGGACGCTGTCGACCGTCGCGGTCAAGAGCGAGCTCGCGGCAGCGCTCGCCGAGCGGGGTGACCCCCGGGGGTCGGAGGAGATGCTCGAGGTCCGCCAGCTCGCCCACGACGCCCTGCGCGAGGTCCGCGGCGTGATCCAGGGGTATCGCTCGGCCGATCTGGACACCGAGATCGCCGGTGCGCGCGCCCTGCTGGCCTCGGCGGCGGTCGAGTGCCGGGTCGCGGGCGAGGGCCTCGCGATCACACAACCCGTGGCGGAAGCGGCGTCCTGGGTCGTGCGCGAGGCGGTGACGAACGTGGTGCGGCACGCCATGGCCACGTGGTGCACGATCGAGGTGCGCGAGCACGACGGCGGATGCCGGGTGCGCGTCGCGAACGACGGCGTGCCCGCGGGGACCGATCCCTCGCGGGGTGGCAGCGGGCTGCAGGGTCTGCGCGAGCGCCTGACGGCCCGGGGCGGATCCCTGGTGGTCGAGGTGGGGGAGGGCGAGTTCGTGGTCGAGGCGAGGATCCCGCCGTGGAACGAGGAGACGACGTGACCATCCGCGTGCTGCTGGCCGACGACGAGACGCTGATCCGGGACGCGGTCGCGAGCCTGCTCGGGCTCCAGGACGACCTGGAGGTCGTCGCGGTGGCCGGCCGGGGCGACGAGGCGGTCGATGCCGCCCGCCGGCACCAGCCGGACGTGGCCCTGCTCGACCTGCAGATGCCGGGCCTGGACGGGATCGAGGTCGCCGAGCGGCTCGCCGTCGACGTCCCGACCTGTCGCTGCCTCATCGTCACCAGCCACGGCCGGCCCGGCTACCTGCGGCGCGCGCTGGAGGCGGGGGTCCGCGGGTTCCTGCCGAAGACGAGCTCGGCCTCGGTGCTCGCCGCGGCGGTGCGAACGGTCCACGACGGCGGACGCTACGTCGACCCCGA
>JBMDXU010000159.1:0-73200 GCA_048594485.1 Pseudactinotalea sp.
CCCGGAGGCGCTGCGGCAGGAGCTCGTCAACGCGCTGATGACCGCGCGGCGGGCGGTGCGCACCGACGAGACGGCACGCGCCGCCGTCCAGGACGCCAAGGTCGCGCTCGGCGAGCGCGGCGAGCCCTGGTGGGAGGTGACGACGGCGGAGGATCGCCTCGACCGGGTGCGTCGCGCCGCGCGGGCGCTGCTCCGGCAGCGCGGTGACGACGGCGTCGTCACCGTCGCTGAGCTCGGCGCCCTGTCTCCCGGAGCCGGGATCGAGGAGGCCGACGCGCGTGCCGCCGTCCGCGACCTCACCGGCGACGACGACGCCACCGAGGTGCGCCGTGCAGAGGTCGATCTCGGCTCAGACGGGCACGCACCGCCGTGATGGTGGTCCCGACCGTTCGACGCGAGCCGCCCGACGCGCGGAGCAGTGTCCTGCTTCGCGGTTGAGCCGGGGGTCGAACCGATGCCTGGTGTCAGCTCGAGATCGAGCGTTGCAGTTGAGGGGCCGTCACCGTGCATGTCATCGTGCGGGTCTTACGTGCATCGGTGATCTGCGGGCCAGCAGCGACGGTGACGCGGCCGGTGCGTGCGCGTTGAGGGACCGGCTTGCGACCGCGTGACGCCCTCGCCAAGCGACAATGGTCAGGTGGCTAACGAAGAACACGCGGCGCCGACACCGTCGACGGTCAAGGCGCTCTATGGCTCCGCGTTCCGTTGTGCCCACCCGGATTGTTCGAAGCCGCTGTACCGGCAGGACAACGAAACCGGTGACCTAGTGCTGAACAGCCGTGTCGCTCATATCCATGCCCGCCGACCCGGGGGTCCGCGCTGGATCGAAATGTCGCAGGAGGACAACCGAGCGGACAGCAACCTGGTGTTGCTGTGCATCGAGCACTCCTACGAGGTTGACGAGCATCCGAACCGGTACCCCGCGGAGTTGCTGCGCGAGTGGAAGACGGCCCAACGGGAAGAGCACGAGCGACTGCACCGGGAGTGGTCGCTGACAGATGTCGAGGTTGGACAGGTGCTGCAAGCCTCGTTCTCTCCGGCCGTTGAGCATCAGCAGGCGGCCGCAGTCATGGGCGTCGCTCGCGCATCTGCGCGGCTCGCAGGCGAGGCTCGCGCTGCTCGGCGCGGACCGGCAGCGGCAGCCGCCGCCTGGCGTGCATATCGCGAGGCGTACCGGCGCAGCGCGGTCGGGTGGGATGAGGACGGCAACCCGATCTACGTCGAACCGCCACGGCGCGATTCTGAACTTCATAGGGCCACGCTCGCCTCGGCCCTGGATGACGCCGCCAATCGCATCGAGTCTCGTGCTCACGACGTTGAAGCCGAACTTGCGGCGGCCCGCGCGAGCCGCCCCGATGTCGAGCCGTGGACGGACTGGGTCTCCCGCACGGTCGGTGCGACACTCAAGGCCTCGTCCGCGTGGCCCGGTCCACCCGAGTTGCAGGACGACGGCCGGCTCGACACTGCTCTCGAAGACCTCGCCCGAGCAACCGATGCGCTCGTTGCTACGTGGCGCGGCGACACCAATGCAACGCGCCCGCCCCCGATCGACCTAGAGCCCCAGCCCCAACCCACGCCTCCCGACGCGTGGCAACGGCATCAGGAGCTGCTCGAGCGTGCGCGGCCGTATTCCCGGGTTGACCACAGGCCCTACGACGAAGCGCTGCGCGCCGAGCTGGGCGACGCTGCGGAGCGCGCGGCCAGCATCCCGCCGATCGCCTCGGCGCTAACTGTCGGCCTATCGGCGACGTGTCGCCTAGCCGCTGCCGTGGCGAAGAATGCCACCGACGATCAACTGGAACTGCTCCTGGAGCAGGACGCACGCCGACGGCCTCTCTCCGCCGCGGTGTTCCTGATGGCAGAGGGCGCACGCGTCGCCGAAAGAGCTGGCCGTAGTGAGGCGCGAGCACGGGCCGATGCGGCGCTTCTCGAACTGTGGGATTCCATCGACTGGTCGAGCCTCGATTCGTGGGATACCGACGACTGCAACGGTCACACGATCTTCTGGCAGGCTGCACGAGTGAGCTCACCAGAGTCGGTAAAGGAGCGGCTCTCCTCAGCGGTAGCGCGAGCCCCCGAGATCGCGTTGCGCCTGATACTGGTCTGCGCGCCCTGGGTAGAGGAACTGCACCACGAAGACTGGAGCAGCACGGGCTTCCGGCGCCGATACAGCGAGATACCTCCCTGGTTCCCGATCGAGGCCATTGCCAATGCCGCGCCCGCCGTGGCACCGGACATCGCGTCGATCCCGGTTGACCGATTCGGTGAAACTACCGGTGAGCACGCTGAAGCATTGCTCGCCCAGGTGCTGTGGCGAGCGGACAATTCAACCTGACTGGCAAAGTCTGTTCCCAACGCCCGCCACACACGGCTGTCCACATCACCGCCTTCCGACGTACGGTCAGGGATCGGCTATTGGCACCTGGGGATGTCACGCTGCGTTGGCCACTGCTTCTGCCAGGTGTCCGTCGATGATGCTCACGACCCCGTGCATGCGGGGAAGGTGGACGAGGTCGTGGGTGACGAGGAGCGTGGAGGTGTTCAGCTCGTCGGTTAGGCGGAGAATGAGGTCGATGATGCTGGCTCCTCGTTCCTGATCGAGCGCACTGGTCGGTTCGTCGACCAGCAGGACGCTGGGATCGTTCATGAGCGCTCGGGCGATGTTGATCCGCTGGCGCTGCCCGCCGGAGAGCTGGTGGGGTCGCTTGTCCTTGCTGTCGGCAAGGCCGACGGAGTTAAGGAGTGCTTCGGCGCGTGCGGTGGCTGCGGGCCGGTTCCGACGAGCGTGACCGCCGCCGAGCTCGTTCATCACGGTCAGCTGCTCGGCCGCGGTCAGCGAGGGGACGAGGTTGGGCTGCTGGAAGACGATGCCGATGCTCTTTCGCCGCAGGTCCGTCGCCTCGTTCGCGTTGAGCTGCGTGACGTCGATGTCGTCAATGAGTACGCGGCCGGAGTCGGGACGGATCAGGGTGGCGGCGACGGCCAGCAGACTGGACTTGCCAGATCCGCTGGGACCGGTGATCGCGGTGACGGTGCCGGGGTGTGCGGTGAGGGTGACGTGGTCGACCGCGGTGATGCGCCTGTCCCCGTCGGGGAACGTGAGGGTGATGTCGTCGAGGTGGATCATCGGTTGCTCCCGAGGGCGGAGAGGGGGTCGGCGGAGGTGACCGAGCGGAGCGCGAAGGCAGCTCCAGCGAGTCCGAAGGCGATCATGATCGCTCCGGGCAGCAGGGTCGTGATCGGGCTGAGCATGAACGGCAGGGCGTTGCCGGCAAGGACACCTAGGCCTGTGACGAGGGCCAGTCCGCCACCGATCCCGACCAGCAGCACGATCAGCGCCTGCCCGAGCGCGTCGCGGATGAGCGAGCGGGTACTCGCGCCGAGGGCCTTCAGGACCGCGATGTCGCTCTTGCGTTGCATCGTCCAGACCGTGAAGAACGCACCGATGACGAGGCCGGAGATGCCGAACAGCATGCCGACCATCAGGAGCAGCGAGCCGATCTCGGAGCGGAACGCACTGAGCGCGGTGAGGGACCCGACGATCGACTCCGAGACGGTGCCCGCCTCTTCGTCTGCTGCGTTCCAGTCCGGCGCGCCAGCTATGGCCAGGACGGTGGCGTAGGCGTCGGGCGCACCGGTCGCGGCGGAGTAGCCCTGCCAGTCTCCGAGAGTCATCTGGATGACGGGGGTGTGGCTGTACCAGCCGTCCCCGGCGATGGTCTCGACGGTGTAGGTGGTTGTGGCGATCTGGATCTCATCGCCGACTGCGACGTCCAGGTCCGTCGCTGCGGTGGTGGAGAGGGAGACTGCCCCGTCCTGGGTGGGAGCGGTCTCGTCGAAGGTGGGCTGCACGCCGAACACGGCGATGGCTATCCGGTTGCCGGCTGCTTCGGCGCGGGTCTGGCTGATACCGATCGGCTGGACTGAAGCGACCCCGTCGGCAGCCGACCATGTCTGGCTCTGCTGCTGGGTGATGGAGGAGTCGGAGTAGCTGGCGGTCGAGGTGCCGTCGGTGGGTTCGGAGAACACGATGCGGTCGCCGGGGATCGCGAGGATCGCGGAGATGTTCTGGTTGGCGAGCCCGCCGGTGAGTCCGCTGAGGAACCCGACAAGGATCGTGATGAGGGCGACGACGGAGCCGATCATGAGGAAGCGGCCTCGAGCGAATCGGAGGTCACGCAGCGCGACGAACATGGACAGTCCTTCCTTGTCTCCCAAGCGGTGAGGTGTCCACCCTCGTGCGCAGGGGGCTCCTGGGTCATCGGCCGGTCGAACGGCGCTGCGCGGCGGATCGGTGGGTCGGTGGGTCGTACTTTTGGACGATGACCTCGCGGTAGCCGCGCGTAGTGTTCAGCCAGTGGCCCATTCCGCGCTGACCCCGGTGTTCGTGGGACTACGGACGGGTTTGCACGTCCTGTTCGCTGCGCTCACGGTCCTGGTGGCGGTGCGCGCGATGGTCGAACCCGCAGCATCCAACGCAGTGGTCGTTGCGTTGTCGGTCCTCATGCTCGGCACATATGCGCTGGGGAGTCTCGTCGCCGGGGTGCGTCGTGCGCCGGCGATGCGGATGCTTTGGCTCGGCGCGCTCACGACGGAGTGGGTGTGGCTGGTGTGGCTGACGTCCGAAGCGGCCTATCTCGTCTTCCCGCTCTTCTTCCTGTTCCTGCACCTGCTCGGCCGGGCGTGGGGATCGATCGCGATCGCGTGCGCGACGGCGGTAGCCGTCGCAGCGCTCGGCATCCACGGTGGTTGGAGCGTGGCCGGGGTCGTCGGCCCACTTGTGGGCGCGGGTGTCGCCCTGCTCATCGGTCTCGGCTACCAGGCGCTCGCGCACGAAGCCGCACAGCGAGAGGCGCTGATGCAGGAGCTGCTCGCCACCCGGGGACAGCTCGCGGCAACGGAGCACGAGGCCGGTGTCATGGCCGAGCGCTCCCGCCTCGCTCGCGAGATCCACGACACCCTCGCGCAAGGTCTCTCCAGCATCCAGATGCTGCTGCACGCGGCCGAGCGAGCAGACCCGACACGGCCGGGCGTCGAGCACATCCAGCTGGCACGCGAGACGGCCGCAGCCAACCTCACCGATGCGCGCCGATTCATTCGAGAGCTCACCCCGCCGAACCTGGAGGACGAGGGTCTGGGCGGGGCGCTGCGCCGGCTGGCGACGTCTCAGTGGACAGTGCAGGGCCTCAAGGTCGAGGTTCGAGTCTCCGACACCGTTCAGCTACCCATGCATTTGCAGACCGCACTGCTCCGGATCGCGCAGGGCGCCATCGCCAACGTCATCCAGCACGCCGATGCCAGCAAGGCGACCATCACCCTCACCATGCACCACGATCGACTGTCGTTCCAGATCACCGACGACGGGAACGGATTCGATGCCAGACAAGGGGCGGCTGCGCCACCGGGGCGGTCGGACTCCTTCGGGATCCGCGCCACCCGAGAACGCGTGGAGCAGCTCGGCGGAACCGTCACGATCGACTCCGCACCGGGAAAGGGCACCACCCTCGTGGTCGACCTCGCAAGAGAGGCAACCTCATGATCCGCATCGTCATCGCCGACGACCACCCAATCGTGCGGGCCGGACTGCGCGCTCTGTTCAGCCTTGAAGAGGACATCGTGGTCGTCGCGGAGGCGGCGACCCCCGAAGAAGCGGCTGACGCTGCCGAGCGCGAGAACCCCGACGTGGTGCTCATGGACCTCCAGTTCGGATCGCAGACAGCAACGACCGGCGCCGATGCCACCCGTCGCATCAGAGCGCTCGAGGCCGCTCCCTACGTTCTCGTACTCACGAACTACGACTCCGACGCCGACATTCTGGGAGCAGTCGAAGCGGGCGCGAGCGGCTACCTCCTCAAGGACGCACCGCCCCACGAGCTCATCGCGGCCGTCCGAGCCGCCGCAGCGGGGGAAAGTGCCCTCGCACCCGTCATCGCCTCACGACTCCTGAACAGGATGCGGACACCGCAGGTCAGCCTCAGTAGCCGCGAGATCGAGGTGCTCGAACGCGTCGCCGCCGGCGAGTCCAACACAGATGTCGCCACCAGCCTCTTCGTCAGCGAGACGACCGTGAAGTCCCACCTCGCCCACATCTACTCCAAGCTCGGAGTTACATCGCGCACAGCAGCCGTCGCCGCCGCCCGGCGCACCGGCATCCTGCGCTGATCTGCGCTGATTCGACCGGGCCCTCGCCCACGAGCGAGAACCCAGCTACTGCGACTCAGAGCTAGATCCCACTTGTGCCACCGGGTGCACGGTAGGGGATCCCTCTCTGTTCGATGCCATCGAGTCCCCGCCATCCTTGGTGGTTGGTGCGAGCGCCTAGCGATATTCGGCCACAACCTCGATCAGGCCCACGATGTTCTCGTTCAGAGCAGGCAGATCCTCGGCCGGGATCCAGTACTCCAGGATGGTCTGACCGCCAGCCTGCTGGACGTCGTACTGGTCGAGGAATCGCTTCTGAACCTCGAACCTGGTGACGTAGCCGACACCACTCGCGGGGACGTTCCACTGGCGCGCGATCCTGGTCGCATACTCCTCGTTCAGAACGGGGTAGAAGATCGGCTGCTCGGGCAGCCTCGGCGGCCAGGCACGCCAACCCGAGCCCTCGACGAGAGTCAGTTCCTCGGGGCCGGCGGGGCGCCATAGCGTCACGGTCTGCACACGCCAAATGATCCCTTCGTCGAGGCACGCTGACAACCGAGATCGCCCCTAACTGACCGTCACGGGCGCCCCTCCAGGCCGCACAGTGGTGGTTCACGAGTCAGTTGCGGTGCGGCCCGCACGAGCTCCGTTAACCACGGACGTAGCTCAGTCGGGTGGCGGTGGATCTGCCCACTCCCAGCTGAGGTAGCCGGCACTGTGGTGAGGGTCAAGGATGCTGATGACGAGGTCGGTCTTGGACTGGTCGTCGACGTCGATGGCTCCATGGCGTCCGCCGCTGAGTTCGAGCAGGCAGCGGGCCTCAATGAGAGAGCCATGCAACTGCTGGTGGTGCTCGTGAGCGTGACGGTCATCGGCGAACACGAAACGGATGGTCTGGTGACCACCCTTCTGGGCCACGGTGTGCTCACCAGTCTCGAGATCGACCCTCAGCACATCACCGAGCGAGTGGCCGTATGAGAAGAAGGGGATGCAGCACAGCTCGAACAGCTCTCGATCGTCCGTCCTGGTCCAGCACTGTTCGTAGATACCGGGTAGCCCGTACGCGCCTAGATCGAGCTGGAGGATGTAGTTGGTCCGATCCCGCCAGACTGGATTTGGGTGCGTCACATACCTCGGCTCGTCAGTCATTGCAGCAAGCGTGCACCGCGTACATGGTCAAGTCGTTCAGGCACGCGGTCTGCGGCAAGCGGGTAGCTCCGCTGGTGCTTAGGTCTGTGCGCCTGAGCTCCGATCTCGAGGGGGATCCCGGCGCGTAAGCCGATCCTCTTTCGTGCGCTGCCGGCGAAGCCGCACCCTCGCTCACAGGTCGAGCACGAGAGCGAGCGCCTCGTTGACCCTCTGCATCTCATCGATGGACAAGAAGCCGACCCCCTCCGACAACCGGTTCACATCGATGGTTGCCAACTGGTCGCACATCACCAATGTCTCGCCACCGGCGATGACGACTGACGGTCGGAAGCTGGTCGGCCGAGCGCTCGTGCTGGTGAAGGCGACGATCCAGGTGCTGAGGGCGAGCCAGCTCGGTTGCAGCACGACGGCGTAGCGAAGCCCACGTTGCTCGTGGCCCTTGCCTCGCGCTGCCAGCCGGAAGACCTCACCCCTCACGGAGCGCGGCAATGTCGTCCTGGATCGCACGGATCTCGGCGAGGTCATCAGGATCGCTGGCGATCGCGCGTGCCTCTGATGCGGCGAGCTGGCGACGCTCGTCACGCTGCATCGCCGCCAGCGCTGCGCGGATGACCTGATCCGCTGTCTGGCGCCGCTCGCTGCCGAGAGAGTTCAGCAGATCACGCGTGCTGACCTGAACCTTCACCGTCGTCGTCGCCATGCGGCCAAGTCTACCTAGGGTAGACCTTCGTGCCAAGGTGACGTGTGCTCAGAATTCAGCGCGGCGCGGTGCTCGCCCGCAGGATCTCCTCCTGGTACGGGGCGACGACGGCCCCCGAGACCCGCAGGTCGAGCAGCAGGAACGGCCGCTCGGTCACCGGGCGCGCGAGCCAGCGGGGCAGCGCGTCCAGGTCGGCAAGTGTCCGTACGACGACCCCCTCTGCCCCGACGGCGGCGGCCAGCGCCGCGAAATCGGCGTCCGGGATGAGCATCGGGCCGGTGCCCATGCCCTGGCGGCCGTAGACGTGCACCTCGGCGCCGTAGGCGGCGTCGTTCCACACGACCGCGATGCCGCGGCCGCCGGCGACCCGCACCGCGGACTCGAGGTCGGCCGCCGCCATGAGGCCGCCGCCGTCGCCGGTGCTGAGCACGACCGTCGCGTCCGGCTTCGCGTGCGCCGCCCCGGCGACGCTCGGGAACCCGAGGCCGATCGACTGGAACGCGGTGCCGACCATGACGTGCCGGTCCGGTGACACGACCGGCCAGTACATGTTCGCCCAGCCGATGAAGTGTCCGCCGTCGCTGACGACCACCCGGTCGGCCGGCAGCAGCTCGGCCAGCCGGACGGCGGCCGATCGGGGGTCGAGCCGGCCGTCGGGCGCCAGCTCCTCACCCGGGTGGTACCGGCGGGCCGCGGCGACGTCGACCGACTCGCGCCACCCGCTCGGCGCCGCCCCGATCCGCTCCAGCTCCTCGACGAGCGCCTGCGCCACCACGGCGCCGTCAGCGCTCACGAAGGCGCCGACGTGCGGGTGCGTCGCCGTGCTCGCGGTGTCGACCTGCAGAACGCGCGTGCCCGGGGCGAACAGCGCCCCGAACCGCATCGTGAACTGGTTGAGCGACGCCCCGACCACGAGCACCACGTCCGCCTGCGCGACGAGGTCCATCGCGCCATCGGCGCCGAACCCGCCCGCGACGCCGAGGTCGAACTCCGGGCGCGGGAACAGGCCGCGGCCGAGCGCGGTCGTCGCGGTCAGCGCGCCGACGAGGTCCGCCACCCGACCGAGCGGCGCCCCCGCGCCGGCGAGCCACGCGCCCCGGCCGCCGAGGACCAACGGGCGCTCAGCCGTCGCCAGCGTCTGCGCGAGCTGGGCGACCTGCGCGCGGGCGAAGTCGCCGCGCGGCTGCAGCGGCACCGACGCCCGCGGCGCCAGCGTCGTCGCCGCCGCGTCGGCGGTCGCGGACGCGGCGACCGGCGTCGTCACGACGTCGTAGGGGAGGGCGAGCACCGCGGGGGTGCGGAAGTTGAGGGCGTGCTCGACGGCGAGGACGACCGTCCCGGCGGCGTCGGCGCGACCCACCGTGTAGGTCCGGACCCCGACGGCGGCGGCGAGCGCGATCTGGTCGACGTCCCAGGGGCGCTGCCCCGAGGTCGGCGCCTCGCCCGCGATGAGCAGCAGCGGCACCCGCGCCTGCGCCGCCTCGGCGAGCGCGGTGATCGTGTTGGTGAACCCCGCGCCGTAGGTCGCCGTCGCGGCGGCGAGCCTCCCGGACGCGCGGAAGTGGGCGTCGGCCGCGACGACGCCACCGGCTTCGTGCCGCATCGCGGTGTAGTGCACCCGACCCTGCCGCCCGAGCGCGTCGATGAGGTGGGCGTTGCCGTTGCCCATGACGCCGTAGACGTGGTCGACGTGCTCGGACAGGGTGCGGGCGACGAGCTCGGAGAGGGTGGTCACGGTGGGGGTGTCCTTCGGTGACGGGATTGTGCCACCGGGCGACGTCGCCCGCCGGCTGTGCCGGTCGCCTGCGGTGGTGGTGCAGGTGCCGACCCCGCGAGCATAGGAGCCCGGACCCGGTTCACGCCCTGGTCCGGACCGTGATCGAGCGATCCAGATCACACCCTCAGCGGCTATCGTGGGAATTAGGCAAGGCTAACCTTGCTAAGAACGCACCGGCGCTCCGCACACGAGGAAGCGCCGGCGAGTTCCCGAGTACGAGTCTCACCCCTGGATCGGAGCATGTCCATGCGCGTCTCGCGCCCCATCGCCGCGATCGTCTTCGCGACCGCAGCCGCCCTCACCCTCGGCGCGTGCGCCGGATCCCCCGCCGAGGAGAACGACCCGGCCGCCGGCGGGGACGGCGCGGCGAACGTCGACGCCGCCGCCTTCCCGGTCACGATCACGCATGCCTACGGCGAGTCGACCATCGAGGCCAAGCCAGAGCGCGTCGCCACGGTCGGCTGGGGCAACCAGGAGGTCGCGCTCGCGCTCGGTGTCGTCCCGGTCGTGATGGAGTCCGCCACGTGGGGTGACGACGACGACAACGGTGTGCTCCCGTGGGTCGAGGACAAGCTGGCCGAGCTCGGCGCCGAGACCCCCGCGATGTACGACGGCACCGACGGCATCGACTTCGAGGCGGTCGCCGACTCCGACCCGGACGTCATCCTCGCCGCCTACTCGGGCATGTCGGAGGACGACTACACCACGCTGTCCGAGATCGCGCCGGTCGTCGCCTTCCCGGGCATCGCCTGGGGCACGACGTGGCAGGACACCATCACGCTCAACGGCACGGCTCTCGGCATGCAGGCCGAGGCCGAGGCGTACGTCGCCGAGCTCGAGGGCAAGCTGAACGACGCCGTGGCGAGCTACCCCAACCTCAACGGCGACCTGGGCGCGACGTTCGCGTTCTTCGACCCGAGCGACCTGTCGAGCTTCAGCTTCTATGCCACCGTCGACCCCCGGACGACGTTCCTCCACGAGTTCGCCGGGTTCGCCGTCCCGGCGGGCGTGGAGGCGGCCGGGACCGAGCAGTTCTACCACACCGTCAGCGCCGAGTCCGTGGACGACTTCGCCGACCTCGACGTCATCGTCACCTACGGCACCGGCGAGGAGCTGGCGGCGCTCCAGGCCGACCCACTGCTGTCGCGGATCCCTGCCGTGGCCAACGGCGCGATCGTGTTCCTCGACGAGGCGGTCGACCCGGTGACGGCCTCCTCGGCCAACCCGAGCCCCCTCGACATCGACCACCTCATCGAGCACTACCTGCCGTTGCTGGACGAGGCGGCCGGCAAGGCCGCCTGAGTCCGGTCTCAGGCAGCCTGACGAGGCGACATGACTCTCGCCCTTCGCACCCGACCGGGCGTCGCGACACGACGCCCGGTCTCGGTGCGCGTGGCGACCGCGGTCGGGCTGCTGGGCGTCCTGGTCGTCATCGGGGTGCTGTCCGTGACGTTCGGTGTGCTCGACGTCGGGTGGCACGATCTGCTCGCCGGCGTGCTGGGTCACCAGGACACGACGGCGCAGTCCGCCGTCGTCAAGCGCATGCCACGGACCGTGCTCGCCGTCCTCGTCGGTGCGGCGCTGGGCGTCTCGGGCGCTGTCATGCAGGGGGTCACCCGCAACCCGCTCGCCGACCCCGAGATCCTCGGCGTCAACTCCGGTGCGTCGCTCGCCGTCGTCATCGGGATCGTGTTCGGCGGGCTGTCCACGCAGGGCGGGTACATCTGGGTGGCGATGCTCGGTGCGGCCGTGGCGGCGCTGTTCGTCTACCGCGTCGGCTCGCTCGGCCGCGGCGGTGCGACGCCGCTCAAGCTCGCGCTCGCGGGTGCGGCCACCTCGGTCGCGCTCAGCTCGCTGGTCAGTGCGATCCTGCTGCCGCAGGTGCAGCAGATGCAGACGTTCCGGCAGTGGTCGATCGGCGGGGTCGGTGGCGGGACCTGGAGCAGCATCTCGCTCATCGCTCCCTTCCTCGTGGCCGGGCTGCTGATCTCCTGGGCGTCGGCGCGGACCCTCAACTCGCTCGCGCTCGGTGACGAGCTCGCCGCCGGCCTCGGCGAGAACGTCACCCGTGCCCGCCTGATCGCCGCCCTCGGCGGTGTCGTTCTGTGCGGGGCTGCGACGGCGATCGCGGGCCCGATCGGTTTCGTGGGGCTCGTCGTGCCTCACGTCGTGCGGTTGCTCGCCGGCGTCGATCACCGGTGGCTGATCCCGTTGTCCGCGCTCGGCGGCGCCGTGCTGCTGACCGGTGCGGACGTCGTCGGCCGGGTCGTGGGGGGCGCCGAGGAGATCCAGGTCGGCATCGTCACCGCGATCGTCGGCGCGCCGTTCTTCATCTGGATCGTCCGTCGTCAGAAGGTGCGTGACCTGTGACCGCTCTCCGCGACGACCGTCACGCCGCCGATCCGCCGCACGCCGCGCTGGTCGCCGTCGTCGCCGGGCGTCGCCGCCGTCGCCGTCGACGCCTGCTCGTCCACCTGGGCCTGCTCGCCGTCCTCCTGCTCACGTTCTGGCTCTCGCTGACGCTCGGCCGCACCAACTACAGCAGCGCGGACGTGATCGGCGTGCTCCTCGGGCAGGACGTCGACGGGTCCTTCACGATCGGCACGCTCCGGATCCCTCGCGCGAGCACGGGACTGCTCGTGGGGATCGCGTTCGGCCTGGCCGGCGCCACCTTCCAGACCATGCTCCGCAACCCGCTCGCCAGCCCCGACGTCATCGGGATCAGCTCGGGCGCCAGCGCGGCCGCCGTCATCGGGATCCTCGTGCTGGACTGGCAGCCGACCGCCGTGTCGGTCCTCGCCACCGTGGCCGCGCTGGCCACGGCGATGGCCGTCTACCTGCTCGCGTATCAGCGTGGCGGCGTCGCCAACACCCGGCTCATCCTCGTCGGCATCGGGCTGTCGGCGATGCTGGGGAGCGTCGTCTCCTACGTGCTCTCGGGCGCCGCGGCCTGGGACATGCAGGTGGCGATGCGCTGGCTCACCGGCAACCTCAACGGGGCCACGCACGAGCGGCTGCTGCCGCTGGCCATCGCCGTCGCCGTGCTGGCGCCGGTGCTGCTGTGGCTCACTCGCGACCTCGAGATGATGCGGCTCGGCGACCAGAGCGCGGCAGCGCTCGGGGTCCCGGTGGAGCGCCGTCGCGTGACGCTCATCGTCATCGGCGTCATGCTCATGGCCTTCGGGACCGCGGCCGCCGGGCCGATCGCGTTCGTCGCCTTCCTGTCCGGCCCGATCGCGGCGCGCATCCTGGGGCCGGTCGGCTCGCCGGTGCTGGCGTCGGGGCTGTTCGGCGGGTTCCTCGTGCTGGTGGCCGACTTCTTCGCTCAGTACGCCCTTGGCACCAAGTTCCCCGTCGGTGTCATCACCGGCGCGCTCGGCGCCCCGTTCCTCATCTACCTGCTGGTGCGCACCAACAGGTCCGGAGCCTCGTTGTGAGAGATCCAGGAGATCCACGATGACCGCAGACCACACCCTCGTCGCCGACGGCCTCAGCCTCGGCTACGGCGACCGCGTCGTCGTCGACTCGCTCGACCTCGAGGTCCCGGCGGGCCGGATCACCGCCGTCGTCGGCGCCAACGCCTGCGGGAAGTCGACCGTGCTCAAGGCGATGTCGCGACTGCTGCCGGCCCGGTCGGGCCAGGTCCTGCTCGACGGCCGGGACATCCACCACATGCCCACCCGCGAGGTCGCCCGCACGCTGGGGCTGCTGCCCCAGTCTCCGATCGCGCCGGAGGGCATCACCGTGAGCGACCTGGTGGGCCGAGGTCGGCACCCCCACCAGGGGATGCTCTCGCGGTGGACCGCCGCCGACGACGCCGCGGTCGCCCAGGCTCTCGAGGTCACCGGCACGGCCGACCTGGCCGACCGCGCGGTCGACGAGCTGTCCGGCGGTCAGCGTCAGCGGGTGTGGATCGCCATGGTGCTCGCGCAGCAGAGCGACGTGCTGCTGCTCGACGAGCCGACGACGTTCCTCGACGTCACGCACCAGGTCGAGGTGCTCGACCTCCTCACCGATCTCAACCGCGAGCTCGGCACGACGATCGTCATGGTGCTGCACGAGCTCAACCTCGCCGCCCGTTACGCGGACCACCTCGTCGCGATCAAGGCCGGCGCGCTGCACGCGGCCGGCGACCCGGTCGACGTGCTCACCGAGGACTGCGTGCGCGAGGTCTTCGGGCTGGACAGCCGCATCGTCCCGGACCCGACGTGCGGCAAGCCGCTCGTGCTCCCGCTCGGCCGGCACCACGTCGCCGACGGCATCCGCCCCGTCTCCGCCGACGAGGAGGTCAGGGTGGGGGAGCGGCAACCGGCTTGAGCGGCCGCCGCGCGAACGGCGCGGCACGACCGTCCCGCCGAGTGGATCGCGGACGTCTCCGTATCTGAGACAGGTCGCGTCGGACTGCCCGACGGCGATCGAGTGGCTAACCTCGAGCAGTCATGTCCGCCCTCCTCGCGCGCTCCGACGCACGCTCCGCACCGGCGCCCGCCGCGCTGACGAGCCGTCGTGCCGTCGACCTCCTGCGGGTCGCCAGCGCGCTGTGTCGCGACTGACCGACGCCAGCTGACCGACGACGACGCCAACTGACCGGCGAGGCCGCGCACGCGGCCGTCCGGCCGCCGTCGTGCCCGGCCGCCGTTATGCCCTGCACCACCCCACGACCACGAGAGAGCCATGACCACCACATCGCCCGAGCCCACCGAGTCCTCACCCCGCCGACGGCTCCGCCTGCCGTCCTTCTCCGTCCAGATCATCGCGTCGCTCGTCCTCGGCGTGCTGCTCGGGTGGCTCGCGCTGCGCATGGGCCCGGTCGGCACCGACGCCGAGACCGGCGACCCGATCCCGAACTGGCTGACCGAGACCCTGAGCATCATCGGGTCGAGCTTCGTCACGCTGCTGCGCACGATCGTGCCGCCGCTGGTGGTGACGGCGATCATCGCGTCCATCGCGAACCTGCGGCAGGTGCAGAACGCCGCACGGCTGGCCGGTCAGACGTTGCTCTGGTTCGCGATCACCGCGCTGGTGTCGGTGTCCTTCGGGATCGCGCTCGGGCTGATCTTCCAGCCCGGCCGCAACAGCAGCGTGAGCGCGGACGCCGCCGCCGAGCCGGGCAGCACGGGCACGTGGACCGACTTCCTCACGGGTCTGATCCCGTCGAACTTCCTCGGTCTGGAGACCTCCGACGGCGGCGTGGGCTTCAACGTGCTGCAGCTCGTGGTCATCGGCATCGTCGTCGGCATCGCCGCGCTGCGTGTGGGCGACGCCGCCGAGCCCTTCCTCGCCTTCAACCGGTCGGCGCTCGCGGTCGTGCAGAAGGTGCTGTGGTGGGTGATCCGGCTCGCCCCGATCGGCACGATCGGACTGCTCGGCCGCGCCGTCGCGACGTACGGGTGGGACGCGCTCGCGCCGCTCGGCACCTACACGGTGGCGATCTACATCGGGCTCGCGCTCGTGCTGTTCGGGCTGTACCCGACGCTGCTCTCGCTCAACGGGCTCAGCCCCGTGCGCTACTTCCGTGGCGCGTGGCCGGCGATCCAGCTCGCGTTCGTCTCGCGCTCCTCGATCGGCACCCTCCCGGTGACCGAGCGGGTCGTGACCCGCAACCTCGGTGTGCCGCGCGAGTACGCCTCGTTCGCGGTGCCGTTCGGCGCGACGACCAAGATGGACGGCTGCGCCGCGATCTACCCGGCGCTCTCGGCGATCTTCGTGGCGCAGTTCTTCGGCATCCAGCTGTCGCTGTGGCACTACCTGCTGATCGTGTTCGTCTCCGTGGTGGGCTCGGCCGCCACCGCGGGTGTCACCGGAGCGACCGTCATGCTCACGCTCACGCTGTCCACGCTCGGGCTGCCCCTGGAGGGTGTGGGTCTGCTGCTCGCGATCGACCCGATCCTCGACATGGGGCGGACGGCGGTCAACGTCGCCGGTCAGGCGCTCGTGCCGACGATCGTGGCCAAGCGCGAGGGCATCCTCGACCAGGAGCAGTACGACGCCGCCACGTCCGAGGACCTCTTCCGCGACGACGAGGTCCGCACCGCCGCCTGAGGGTCGCTCACCGACGGCGCCCCCGCCGTCGAGATCACACGTCTGGCTCGAGATCGCACCGTCCACGGTGCGATCTCGAGCCAACGGTGCGATCTCGGCCGTGCGCGGCGCTGTCGGTCGCGACAACTGGATGAGACGCGGTCGTGCCCGACGGCGGATGGTGGCATCGTTCGGAGGAGTCGCGTGCGCGCGTGCGTGCGCCGTCCGCAGCCTGCTGCCCGATCGGAGTTGTCCATGACCGAAGCCACCGCCAACATCGCCGTCGTCGGCCTCGCCGTGATGGGGTCGAACCTGGCCCGCAACCTCGCGAGCCGCGAGGGCAACACGGTCGCCGTCTACAACCGCACGACGTCGAAGACCGACACGCTGCTCGCCGAGCACCCCGAGGCCGGCTTCGTGAAGGCCGCCACCGTGCAGGAGCTCGCCGACTCGCTCGTCAAGCCGCGCACCGCCATCATCATGGTGAAGGCGGGCAAGGCGACCGACGCCGTCATCGACGAGCTGGTCGAGGTGTTCGAGCCGGGCGACATCATCGTCGACGGCGGGAACGCGCTCTTCACCGACACGATCCGTCGCGAGGAGGCCGTGCGCGCCACCGGCATCCACTTCGTCGGCATGGGTGTCTCCGGTGGTGAGGAGGGGGCGCTCAAGGGCCCGTCGATCATGCCCGGCGGTACCGCGGAGTCGTACGAGACCCTCGGCCCGATCCTGGCCTCGATCGCCGCCGTCGCCGAGGGCGAGCCGTGCGTCACGCACGTCGGGACCGGCGGCGCCGGCCACTTCGTCAAGATGATCCACAACGGCATCGAGTACGCGGACATGCAGCTCATCGCCGAGGCGTACGACCTGATCCGGCAGGGCACCGGCAAGACCCCGGCCGAGATCGCCGAGATCTTCGCGCAGTGGAACACCGGCGAGCTCGACTCCTACCTCATCGAGATCACCGCCGAGGTGCTGCGCCAGGTCGACGCCACCACCGGGAAGCCGCTCGTCGACGTCATCCTCGACGCCGCGGGGGCCAAGGGCACCGGCGCGTGGACGGTGCAGACCGCGCTCGACCTCGGGGTGCCGGTATCCGGGATCGCCGAGGCCGTGTTCGCGCGCTCGCTGAGCTCGGACACCGAGGCCCGGGCGGCGGCCGCGGACCTTCCCGGCCCGGACCAGACCTGGCAGGTGAAGGACGAGGAGGCGTTCGTCGAGGACGTCCGTCGCGCGCTCTACGCGAGCAAGATCATCGCCTACAGCCAGGGCTTCGACGAGATCATCGCGGGCGCGAAGGAGTTCGGCTGGGACATCCACAAGGGTGAGATCGCCAAGATCTGGCGCGGCGGCTGCATCATCCGGGCCCGCTTCCTCAACCGCATCACCGAGGCGTACGAGACCGACCCGGGGCTCGTCAGCCTCGCCACCGCCCCCTACTTCCGTGAGGCGCTCGCGGGGGCGCAGGAGTCGTGGCGACGGGTGGTGGCCGGTGCGGCGATGTCGGGCATCCCGGCACCGGCCTTCGCCGCGTCGCTCGCCTACTACGACGGCCTCCGGGCCCCGCGCCTGCCCGCCGCCCTCATCCAGGGGCAGCGCGACTTCTTCGGCGCGCACACCTACAAGCGTGTCGACCGCGACGGCACCTTCCACACCCTGTGGTCCGGCGACCGGACCGAGATCGAGGCCGAGGACACCCACTGACGGCGACGCCGTCTCGCCTCGCGGCGTCCGTCCCGCCGTCATCGCGAGGTCGAACGTTGGCGTCGAGGTTGACCCCTGGGAGCCCGACCGAGACGTTCGACCTCGGCGCGGTGCCTGGCGTCCGCGCCTCGGACTAGGCCGTCGGCTCTCCGTCGTCGGGCGCGGAGTCCGGGTCCTCCTCGGGCTCGAACGAGTTGTCCTCGTCGCCGAGGCCGATCTTGACGCCGTCCTCCGACAGCTCCTCGGGCTCGGTCCGCCCGGCTCCGCCGGTGACTCCTGGCTCACTCACGATGCGCTCCCTCCCGACGGCGGCTCCGTCGCCTCACTCCCGACGCTAACCCACCCGACCCGCCCGTCCCCCGCTTTCGGCCGCCACGAGCTCGGCGAACCCGAGGGGCATGCGTCAGCCCGCGCGGGACGCGAGCCAGCCGGCGAGGCGGTCGGGGCGGTCGGTGACGATGCCGTCGACGCCGACCTGCGTCGCCAGCGCCCAGTGCTCGGGCTCGTTGAGGGTCCAGGTGTTGACGGTCAGGCCCGCCTCGTGGAGGCGACCGAGCAGGTCGGGCTGGTCGAGCAGGAGCCGACCGTCGGGCCCGACCCCGCTCACGCCGAGCTGCGCGCACCGCTCGAGCAGGGTGTCGTCGACCTCGGCGACCAGCAGGTCGCGACGCAGCTGCGGAGCGAGCTCGTTCGCCGTCGTCATCGTCTCGATCGAGAAGCTCTCGACGATCAGGCGCCCCTCGAGGAACGGCACCGACACCTGCTCGAGCACCCGACCGAGGGGCTCGACCGGCCAGTCGTCCTTGATCTCCAGGACCAGCCCGATCTCGGTGTGGGTGCGCAGGAACTCGACGACATCGGCCAGCATCGGCACCCGCTCGCCCGCGTAGACGGGGGAGAACCAGGAGCCGTTGTCGAGCTCGGCGACCTCGGCGGCGGTGTGGTCGGCGACCCGGCCGGCGCCGGTCGTCGTCTCGTCGAGGGTGTCGTTGTGGATGACGGCGGCGTCGCCGTCGGACGTCACCTGGATGTCGATCTCGAAGAAGTCGGCGCCGGCGCGCCACGCGGCCTCGAACGCGGCCATGCTGTTCTGCGGCGCGATGCTGGAGTTGCCGCGGTGGGCGATGACGACGGGGCGGGTGCTCATGGTCCCGACCCTAGGCCGCGCAGGCGAACGACAGGCGTCCGGAGCTGGAAGGAATCTGACGCCAGATGCTCGGGCAGCGGCGATGTTCGCCCTCCCGGGACGGGTGGCGCCAGATTCCTTTCACATGGCCGCGACGATGCTCACCTCCATGAGCCAGTCGTCGGCGCGCTCGGGTCGGACCGTGAGCGTCATGGTCGCCATGCTCGCACCCGCAACGTGTGCGGCGACGGCCGGACGAGCACGGGTGACACACCTCGACCGTGGTGCGATCGCCCGGTCCGATCGCACAAGGGGTGTGCGGGAACTCCGCGGATTCGTCCTAGTCAGTGACGTCCGGAGCCGCTCAGGCTGGTGTGCACGAGGCTGAGGCCCTCGCGGCGGGCGGAGGAGGTGGCGCGGAGATGACCGGTTGGCAGGTGGACGTCCCGGGGGTCGACGCGTTGCTCGGCGAGCTGGACGTCGAGGCCGGAGCGTTGCGGACCACCGTCGCCGACGCGGCGGACGCCTTCGCCGCGTGCTCGGCGGCGCTGGCCGGCCCGGCCGCGACGGCGTTCGCGTCGTTCGCGGCGCATCGGCGCTGGTCCCCGGACGAGGTCGTCACCATGACCGACGACGCCGTCGCGGCGGCGGTCGGCGCGGTCGCGGCGCTCGCCGTCGGGAACGAGGAGATGGCCGATCAGCAACGGTTGGCGCGGGTCCGGGCGGCGGGCGGGTGGGGCTCGTCCGGAGGCGGGCCGGTGATGACCGCATGGTGATGCTGCAGGACGGCGGAGGCGGGGTGCTCTCGGTCGGCTCCCTGCCGCGTGTGGACACCGACCCGCAGGCTCTGATGGCGGCGGCCGAGACGATGGAGTCCGCGGGCTCCGCGCTCCGCCGTCGGGCCGAGGACGCCGAGACCACCTGGACCGGGCTGCCGGCGGTGTACTCCGCCAGCGGCACCGACCCCCTCTACCAGGCGCTCGGTCCTGCGGCCGCGCACGCCGACGCGGTCGGTGGCGCGATGGAGCGCGCGGGACGCGCGCTCGCGGACTTCGCCGTGCAGATCGCGACGCTGAGGATCGATCGTGAGGAGCTGGTCGGTCGGATCACCGCCGCCCGCGGCGACTACCTCGGCAGCGAGGACGGCTCGGCCGAACGCCTGATGGCGGCGGGACAGCTGTCGCAGCTCGAGCTCGACGTCGCGATCTTCGCGGGCGCCGTCGAGCTCGCCGAGCAGACCTGCGTCGACGCGCTCGAGTCGATCCGTGGCGGCACCGAGCAGGGCGTCGTCGCGACCACGAGGGTGACGAGCTACACGACCCTGCTGTCGACCTCGGTGTCGGACACGCTGCGCGAGCAGCTGACCGCGCTCGCGGCGATGACGCCCGAGCAGGCGGAGCGCTGGCTGGCCGACCACCCGGAGCTCGTGGCCGCGCTCGCCGAGCACCCTCCGGCCGCCGCTGACGTCGTCGTGTGGTGGGGGAGCCTGGGGGCACCGGCGGTCGGTCCGGACGGCACCCTCGACCCGAACGCGCTGCAGGCGGTCCTGATCGCGGCGATGCCGTCGGCGATCGGCAACCTCAACGGCGTCCCGTACTGGGCCCGGAGCGACGCGAACGTCATCGCGCTGGACCGGGAGCTGGCCGCCGTCGAGGACGAGCTGGACGAGGCGTACCAGGCCATCCAGGACCTCGGGCCGGGCGTGACACCGAACCTCCCGCCCGCCGGGTCCGCGGAGGCCTGGGCTCGTTGGCAGGAGGTGGCCGAGCGCCGTCGGGCGCTGCTCGCCGTCGCGCAGTCGATCGGCGGTCAGGACGCCTACGACACGGCCGCGTACCAGCTCGTCGAGCTCCGTCTCGATGCGCAGCCGCCGTTCGCGGCCGTCGCGTCGGGGAACCTCGACGACGCCGACTACGTCAGCGTGCTGGCGCCCGGGATGAACTCCACCGTCGAGAGCTCGCTCCCCGGGCTCGTGGGCAACGCGGACAGCCTGCTCGCCGCGCAGCAGGCCCAGCTCGGAGACCAGGGGAGGGCGGCGGTGCTGTCGTGGGTCGGGTACGAGACGCCGGACGAGATCAGCGTCTTCGGCAGCGAGCACGCCATCGCGGGCGCGCCGGCGTTCGAGCACACGCTCGCCGGGCTGGATGCGACGTTGACCGACGGCGGCCCCTCCGGTGCCGGCCCGTCGACGACGGCGATCCTGCACTCCTACGGGGGCACGATGGGGTCGTGGGCGCTCAGCCAGGCGGACCACGGCGTCGACACCGTCGTCTTCCTCAACTCGCCCGGCGTGATCATCTCCTCGGCCGACCAGATGCACGTCGACAACGTCTACGCGGCGACGCCGCCGGACGACCTCGTGGTGGACGCGGGCAACCTGCCGATCGACGTCTTCGGTGTCACCCAGGAGCACCCGTACCTGCCGCGCGATCCCGAGTTCGGCGCGACCTGGTACGAGGTTCCCGACACCCCGGACGGCAACATCGGGGCGCACCACCTGCACCATCATTTCCTCGACGGCGAGGGGCACGGGTACGGCAGCGGCTCCGAGCAGCCTGGCCAGGCGTTGCAGCAGCTGGTCGACATCACGCTCGGTGTCGGCCTCGACGACCCGACGACGGCGCAGGACGAGGGCATCGAGCTCACCGATCCCGAGCAGTGGCAGGACGCTCACGACAGCTATTACCCCGAGTTCACCGTGCCCCGGTACTGAGCACGGTCGGGGTTAGTGTCGGGTGATGGGCGAACCCGAGGGTCTGACTCGCGTGCGTGACGACGCCGCGGCGCGGGGGATCGCGATCGAGGTCAGGGAGCGCCCGGCGGCGAGCTCGCTCGAGGAGGCGGCCGCGCTCCAGGGCGTGGAGCCCCGGGACATCGCCAAGAGCGTCGTGATGCGGGCGGGCGCGGACCAGTTCGTGTTCGCGATCGTGCCGGGCGACACCTCGGTGTCGTTCGCCAAGCTCCGGGCGCTGCTCGGGGTGAACAAGCTCAAGTTCCCCTCCGCGGACGAGGCGCGGGACGCCGTCGGGCACGAGCGGGGGACGATCACCCCGCTGGGATCGCGGCGGCCGTACCCGACCGTCGTCGACGCCTCGCTCGCCAGGCGGCGGGTCTCGATGGGTGCGGGTGCGCACGGGTACAGCGTGGTTGTCGACGTCGACGACCTCGTGCGCGGGCTGGGCGCGACCGTCGCGGACATCGCCGGCTGACCGCTGGTCGCGGCGGGCCAGGCTCGCCGTGAGGTGGACGCGCGCCGCGGGGAATGTCAGCAGCGCCACCAGCCCGGCGCCAAGCCCGGCCACCACGACGACGATCCCCGTGGACGTCGCGACGGCCAGCCCCGGCCAGCCGCTCACGTCGGCCCGGGCCCGTCCGAGCAAAGTGGCCGAGTGCCGCCGCGAGCGCCACGGTCACCACCATGGCGCCGGCACCTGCACCACCGGCCCGGCGTCGAGCATGCGGCCCGGCACACCGACGGCGAGCTGGCCCGACGTAGCCGGGGTTGGTCAGGGGCGATGTCAGACCCTCGTCGTAGGTTGGACGTATGTTCGATCCGACTCCCGCAAGCGGCGCGACACGTGCTCAAGGTGTCCGCGCCGCTGTCGGGGCTGTCGGGGCTGTCGGGGCGAGCGAATCGACTGAGCCGACGGGCCACACCGGGCTCGACGTCGCTCGTTGGAAGGTGCTGCTCGAGGCGCTCGCCCACGAGGTGGCCCGGGATGACGACGGCGCCGCGCGCACGGACCCGGGCACCGCGGCGGCGGCCGCATGCGAGCTGATCGCCGATCTCGAGTCGCTGCGGAACGCGGCTGCCGCGGCGCAGGCGGCGTTGGCGGTGCGGCTGGATCGTTGCCGGCGATCGGAGGAGGCGGCGCAGGGTGTACCGGCAAAGCACCGGGGGCGCGGAGTGGCGGCGGAGGTGGCACTCGCGCGGCGCGTCGGGGTGAGTGGCGGATCCCGGCTGCTCGGGCTCGGGAAGGTGCTGCGCGCCGAGATGCCGCACACCTTCGCGCGTCTGGCGGCCGGAGAGCTGAGCGAGTGGCGCGCCACGTTGCTGGCGCGTGAGACCGCGTGCCTGGATCTCGAGGATCGGGTGGCGGTGGATGCCGAGCTCTGCGCGGATCCGCGCACGCTGGCGGGGCTAGGGGATCGGTCGGTGGTGGCGCGGGCGAAGCAGGCGGGGTATCGGCGGGATGCGGTGTCGGTGGTGAGGCGCGCCAAGGTCGCGGAGGGTGATCGGCGGGTCTGGTTGCGCCCGGCGCCGGATCAGATGGCGTATCTGACGGCGTTGCTGCCGCTGACCCAGGCGGTCGCGTCGTACGCGGCGCTCAAGACGGCTGCCAACACGGTGCGGGCGACGGGTGAGGGTGTCGCGCGCAGCCACGGGCAGGTGATGGCCGACACGTTGGTCACACGCGTGACCGGGCTCGCCGATCCGGCGGCCGTGCCGATCCGTGTGAACCTGGTGATGACCGACACGGCGTTCTTCAGCGGAGACCGCGAGCCTGGGGTCGTCCCCGGCTTCGGGCTGGTGCCCGCGGGTTGGGCTCGCGGTCAGGTCGGCCGGGCCGGAGCCGCCGCGTGGGTGCGGCGGTTGTACGTCTCACCGCGTAGCGGTGATCTGGTGGCGATGGACTCTCGCTCGCGAGCGGTGCCGCAGGGCCTGGCCGACTTCGTCGCGCTCCGGGATCAGGGCACCTGCCGCATGCCCTGGTGCGACGCACCGTTGCGTCATCTCGACCACGTCGTCGCCGTGGAGAACGGCGGCCAGACGACCGAGGCGAACCTGCAGTCGCTCTGCGAGCAGCACAACTACGCCAAGCAGGCGCCGGGCTGGCAGATGCAGCCGCGACCGAGCGTCGTCGACGGGCTGGAAGAGCTGCGCCAGATCCCTGCCGGCTCGGCCACCGGCACGCGACGGGTGGTGCGCTCGGGGCCGCACGAGACCGTCGTGCGGACACCCTCGGGGCGCACCTACCTCGGCCGGGCGCCACGACCGCCCCAGCGAGCTCGACGCGTCCGTGACACCCCGCAGGGGCCGGCGCCGTAGGTACGTCACGCCCCGCGCGAGGCCGCGCGGCCAACCGCGCAGGCTGGTGTGTGGTCGAGTGGGACGCCGACGTGGACCGGATCCATGCTCTTGCGCAATCTCGACGTGGCCGTGATACGCGGAGGGACCCGCGCCGTAGGTACGGTTACGCCCCGCACGAGGCTGCGCGGTCAACGCGCGCAGGCTGGTGTGTGGTCGAGCGGGACGTCCACCTGGACCGGATCCATGCTCCGAATCCATGCCCTTGCGCGAGGTCGGCCCGGCCCCGACGCCCCGCAGGGGGCCCGAGCCGCAGGTCCCGTCACGCCCGAGCCTGCACGATGAATGACCGCCGGCGGTCACCATCTGCCGGCGCCACGCCCGCAAGCTCGTCAGCCCGCCACGACCTCCAGCACAGCGGCGCCGTATCGCTCGAGCTTGGCGTCGCCCACGCCCGAGACGCCGCGCAGCTCGCTCAGCGAGGTCGGACGCGCCTGCGCGATGCCCGCGAGAGTGGCGTCGCCGAAGACGACGTAAGCGGGCACGCCCTGTGCCTTCGCCGTCTCGGCGCGCCAGGCCCGCAGCGACTGGAAGAGCTCCTGCTGGGCGTCGTCGAGCTCCCCAGCGGCTGAAGCCTTCGACCTGCGCTCCGCACGCACGCGCACGCGCTCCTGCTCGCGCCGCAGCATCACCGACCGTCGCCCGCCGAGCACCTCGGCCGAGTCCTCCGTCAGCCCCAGAACGCCGTACTCGCCCTGCACCTGCAGCAACCGCTGCGCGAGCAGCTGCCGGACGACACCGCGCCACTCGACGTCCGTCAGCTCGCTGCCGATGCCGAAGGTGCTGAGCCGGTCGTGGCCCAGCGTGCGCACCCGGTCGGTCTCCTTGCCCAGCAGGATGTCGATCAGGTGGCCGGCACCGTAGGCCTGCCCGCGCTCACGTTGCAGCCGCACCACGGTCGAGAGCAGCTTCTGCGCGGGCACGGTGCCGTCGAAGGAGTCCGGCGGCTGCAGGCAGGTGTCGCAGTTGCCGCACCGCTCGCTGCTCTCGCCGAAGTAGGCGAGCAGCTGCTGCCGACGGCACTGCACCGTCTCGCACAGCGCGAGCATCGCGTCGAGGTGCAGGCTCTGCGCACGCTTGCGCTGCCGGTCGCCCTCGCCGTCGTCGATCATCCGGCGCTGCTGCACGACATCGGCGAGCCCGTAGGCGAGCCACGCCGTCGACGGCTCACCGTCGCGACCCGCGCGACCGGTCTCCTGGTAGTAGCCCTCGACCGACTTCGGGAGGTCGAGGTGTGCGACGAACCGGACGTCGGGCTTGTCGATGCCCATCCCGAACGCGATGGTCGCGACCATCACGACGCCGTCCTCGCGCAGGAAGCGCGCCTGGTGCCGCTGCCGCGTCCCGCTGTCGAGACCCGCGTGATACGGGAGCGCGGTCACACCTTGATCGGCCAACCACGCCGCCGTCTTCTCCACCGACGCGCGCGAGAGGCAGTAGACGATGCCCGCCTCGCCGGGGTACTCGTCGCGGATCAGCCGCAGCAGCTGGCCGCGCGCATCCTGCTTCGGGGCGATCCGGTACTGGATGTTCGGCCGGTCGAACGACGAGACGAACAGCCGGGCGTCGGTCAGGGCCAGCCTGTCGGCGATCTCCTGACGGGTCTGCACGGTCGCGGTCGCCGTGAGGGCGATGCGCGGCACGTCGGGCCAGCGCTCGTGCAGGATCGACAGCCCGAGATAGTCCGGGCGGAAGTCGTGACCCCACTGGCTCACGCAGTGCGCCTCGTCGATCGCGAACAGCGCGATCCGGGCGCGGTCGAGCAGGTCGACGGCCACGGGCAGTCGCTCGGGGGCGAGGTAGAGCAGGTCGAGCTCGCCGGCCAGCAGGTCGCGCTCGACGGCGCGACGCTCCTCGGGCGTCTGCGTCGAGTTGAGGAACGCGGCCCGCACGCCCACCTGCAGCAGCGCGTCCACCTGGTCCTGCATGAGCGCGATCAACGGCGAGACCACGACGCCGGTGCCCTCCCGCACCAACGACGGCACCTGGTAGCACACACTCTTGCCGCCGCCGGTCGGCATCAGCACGATCGCGTCACCACCCGCGATGACGGTGTCCACGATCTCGGCCTGCTGACCCCGGAACGTCTCGTACCCCTAGACGTGGGTGAGCGCGTCGAGGGCGCTCGCCGGCCTCGGCCGTGCAGCCGGTGCTTTCGCACCGGCGTCGTCCCGCTGCCGGACGGCGCCCGCATGCCCGACGGCGCCCGCTTGCCCGACGGCGTCCGTCGCCCTGGGCGGCGGGCCGGTGTCGTCCCACGGGTCGGGCGGCGGTTCGTCGAGGGGGATCCAGCCGTCGTCCGGGCCGGCACCCCAGGTCGGCTCGGTCACCCGGTCAGCCTAGGCGGTGCCAGAAGACCGCCTCGCGGACCGCCCACAGCCGTACCGCCGATGTCCGAGAGCCCGGTCACCCCGATCGTCGCGTGCGTGTCGGGGCACCTGGATAGCGTCGGGGCATGGCGCCCGAGGACTCGCCGACGTGGTGGCTCTTCCACGTCGACCTCGATCAGTTCCTCGCCGCCGTCGAGATCCGGCGAGACCCCACCCTCGTGGGCCGTCCGGTCGTCGTCGGCGGGGATGGCGATCCGACGCGCTCGCGCCAGGTCGTCGCCACCGCGTCGTACGAGGCGCGAGCGCTCGGTGTCCACTCGGGCATGCCGCTGCGGGCCGCGCTGCGCAAGGCGCCGGACGCCGTCTTCCTCCCGACCGACCGCCCCGCCTACGACGCAGCCTCGGCCGAGGTGATGGAGGCGCTGCGCTCGCTCGGCCACCCCGTCGAGGTGTGGGGGTGGGACGAGGCGTACCTCGGCGCCGACGTCGCCGAACCGGCGGTGCTCGCCGATGCCATCCGGGCCCGGGTGCGGGAACGGACCGGCCTCAGCTGCGCCGTCGGGATCGGCGACACCAAGGAGCGGGCCAAGATGGCGACGTCGTTCGGGAAACCGGGTGGGGTGTTCCGCCTGGACCGTGACAACTGGTGGACGCTCATGGGGGCGCGTCCCGCCGTCGATCTCTGGGGCGTCGGCGCACGCACCGCGGCGAGGCTGACCGAGCACGGGGTGGCCACGATCGCGGATCTCGGGCACACCGACCCGGCGGATCTCGCCGCGTGGTTCGGCCCGACGATCGGGCCGGGCCTGCGACAGCTGGCCCGCGGCGGCGCGAGCCGGACCATCGTCGCCGAGCCGTGGGTGCGCAAGTCGGTGAGCAAACAGACGACCTACCCCCACGACCTGCGCACCCGTGACGAGGTCGCGGCGGCGGTCCTCGCGCTGCTCGACGACGTCCACTCGCTGCTGGTCGCCGAGGGCCGGCTCGCGACCCATGTTGGCATTACCGTGCGCACCTCGACCTTCTTCACGAGGACGAAGGCGAGCAAGATCCCGCAGGGCCCGACGGCGGACGTCGAGCCGTTGCGCCAGGTCGCGTCACGTGTGCTCGACCGGTTCGACCTCGACCGCCCGGTCCGACTCCTCGGGGTTCGTCTCGACCTCGCCGACGCGGGACGCTAGCCCGACGGCGGGTCGAGCGGCAGCCTGACTGGTCCCGCACCCAGGAACGGCGCGTACATCATGCGAGCGTGGTTCTCCGCCACGAGCTCGTCGCTGATCTGCTCGCCGTCACGATCGAACACGCGCCGACGGAGCACGTTGTGGCGATGGTGCAGGCCGGGCCCGTCGTTGGTGATGAGGTGCTCGGCCTCGTAGACGCGGTAGCGGTGGATCGGGGGCGAGTCGGAGCTCCAGGTGCCGCGGAGCTCGCCGTCGGCCACCGCCACGGACAGCCGGAACGGCTGCGACGTCCGGTTCTCGATCTGCAGGTCCAGCGCCGGCCACGCGCACGTCGCCCCGCTCGCGAACGGAAGGCTGCGGCCGGAGTCCGGGAACACGTCGTAGGAGTGGCGCCAGCGCTCGACGATCGTCAGCGGTGTGTGCAGCGTCATCCAGTACAGCAGGTTCGTCAGCTGGCAGAGGCCGCCACCGACGCCGAGCGTCACGCGGCCGTGCGACAGCACCACACCTGGCACGAACCCGCGTCGCGCCGTCGGCGGTCCGACGCGCCGCCAGAACGACAGCCGCTTCCCGGGAGCCAGGACGACGTCGTCGAGCGCCGCGCACGCGAGCGCGAGGTTCGTCTCCTTGCTGATCTGCCACGACTCCTCGACCCCGGCGAGCACGCGCCGTGTCGGCGACGAGTGCTCGGCGTGCAGATGGGTGAGGTCGCCCATCGGCGCGGCGACGCCCCGGAGCTTGTCCCGGTCGCGCCACCACTGGCGTTCGCGCCGTAGACGCCGCACCGTCGCCGCTGTGAGCGAGCGTGCGCGCGCCAGCGGATCCCGCTCGACACGCCGTGCCCCCGGCTCCACCCGTTCACCCTAGGGCTCGCGATGTGAGTGGGCCCACAGAAGATCCGATTGCACACCGCGATGGGAAGGCGTCTACTTGCTCCCCGGGCGTGCGCGCGCCCCGGAATCGAGGAACCTCATGGCCCAGGCGGCCCCCGCAGCGAGCGGCGAGCTCACCCACCGCCAGATCATCACCATCATGATCGGGCTCATGTCGGGGATGTTCCTCGCAGCGCTCGACCAGACGATCGTCGCGACCGCGATCCGCACCATCGCCGACGACCTCAACGGGCTCGATCAGCAGGCGTGGGCCACGACGGCGTACCTCATCACCTCGACGATCGTCACGCCGCTCTACGGCAAGCTCTCCGACATCTACGGCCGGAAGCGGTTCTTCGTCACCGCGATCTCGATCTTCGTCGTCGGCTCGGTGCTCTGCACACTGTCGGACTCGATGCTGCAGCTCGCTGCGTTCCGCGCCGTGCAGGGTCTGGGTGCCGGTGGCCTGTTCTCGCTCGCGCTCGCGATCATCGGTGACATCGTGCCGCCGCGCGAGCGCGCGAAGTACCAGGGCTACTTCCTCGCCGTCTTCGGCACCTCGAGCGTGCTCGGCCCGGTCATCGGCGGGTTCTTCGCTGGCCAGAGCACCATCCTCTCCGTCGACGGCTGGCGCTGGGTGTTCCTTGTCAACGTGCCGATCGGCATCATCGCCCTGCTCGTGGTCAGCCGCACCCTGCACCTGTCGCACCGCCGGCTCGACCACCGCATCGACTGGTGGGGCGCCGTCACCCTCTCGATGGGCCTGGTGCCGCTGCTGCTCGTCGCGGAGCAGGGGCGTGACTGGGGGTGGACGTCGGCGCGGTCGCTGACGTGCTTCGGCGTCGGCGTCGTCGGCATCGTCGCGTTCCTGCTCGTCGAGCGCTGGATGGGCGACGAGGCGCTGCTGCCGCTGCGGCTGTTCCGGAACCGGACCGTCGGGGTGGCCTCGGGTGCCTCGGTGATCATCGGTATGGCGATGTTCGGCGGCCTCGCGTGCCTGCCCCTCTACCTGCAGATCGTCAAGGGCTCGACGGCGACCGAGGCCGGGCTGCAGCTGCTCCCGTTGACCCTGGGCATCATGAGCGGCTCGATCCTGTCGGGTCAGCTGATCTCGCGCACCGGCCGCTACCGCATCTTCCCGGTCATCGGCTCGGGCCTGCTCGCCGCGTCGCTGTTCGTGTTCCACTTCGTGCACGCGGACACGCCGCTGTGGCAGGTGATGATCGTGATGGTGTTCTTCGGGCTCGGCCTCGGCTTCAACTTCCAGCCGCTGACGCTGGCCGTGCAGAACGCGGTGTCGCCGCGGGAGATCGGGGTGGCGACGTCGTCGGCCACGTTCACACGCCAGATCGGTGGCACGCTCGGCACCGCCGTCTTCCTGTCGGTGCTGTTCACGACCGTCCCCGGCCGCATCAGCGCGGCCTTCGAACGGATCGCTCCCACGGCGGAGTTCCAGGCGGCCCTCGTCGACCCCGCGAACGCCGAGTTCGCCCAGCAGCTGCAGCAGTCGCAGGCGAGCGGTGACGCGATCGGCGGCAGCGGCGTGCTGCAGGACTCCTCGTTCCTGACCGATCTCGACCCGCGCCTGGCCCGCCCGTTCCTCGAGGGCTTCGCCGACGCGATGGACCTGGTGTTCCTCGTCGCGGCGATCATCATGGTGCTCGGGTTCGTCATCATGCTGTTCCTCCCCCAGGTCGAGCTGCGCAGCGGCTCGGCCCAGGCCCAGGCCGCCGCCGAGGCCGCGGGCGCGGCCGCCGTCGAGCACCGGGCCGCTCACGCCGCCGACGCGCCCACCGATGCCAGGCCCGAGGCGGACGCGGTGGCCGTGGGGCAGACCGGCGACGCAGGCGGACGCGACGGCGACGCTGCACCCGGGCGCGACGCCGAGAGCACGGCCGACGACACGCCCGAGGCAGCGCACGGTCGGCACCGCGCCGACGGCTGACACCCCGACGGGAACGACGGCCCGGAGCCGTGTGCGCATAGGCTCAGCCGGGTGGCGGAACGGGACGGGGTGCGGCAGCGCAATCTCGCCGCGCTGCTGCGACTGGTCCACGTGTCGGGACCGGCCTCGCGCGCCACGCTGACTACGGCGACCGGTCTGAACCGGTCGACCGTCGCCGCGCTGACGGCGGAGCTGTGCGAGCTCGGGCTCGCGGTCGAGCGCGCTCCCGAGGAGACGAACCGGGTCGGGCGGCCCTCACCGGTCGTCGCCGCCCACCCGGGTGTGCACGTGATCGCCGTCAACCCGGAGGTCGACGCGGTGACGATCGCCGCCGTCGGCCTCGGCGGCCGGGTGGGGGTCCGGGAGCGGATCGCGCTGGACCGGCTGGTCACCCCGGAGGCGACGGCGGAGCTGGTCGCGGCCACGACGCTGCGATGGCGGCGGGGTGCGCTGGGTGACGGCCGGGTCGTCGGGATCGGACTGGCCGTCCCCGGGCTGGTGCGCGCGAAGGACGGCCTGGTGCGGCTCGCGCCGCACCTGGGCTGGCGCGACGCCCCGCTGCGCACGCTGGTGGCCGAGGCGACGGGTCTGCCGACCGCCGTCGGCAACGACGCCAGCCTGGGCGCCGTGGCCGAGCACCGGTTCGGTGCCGGGCGCGGGGTCGACGACCTGGTCTATCTCAACGGCGGCGCGAGCGGCATCGGTGGCGGCCTCGTGGTCGGCGGCGTCGCCGTCGGGGGAGCGGGTGGCTACGCGGGCGAGTTCGGGCACAACCGGCCCGGCATCCAGACCGCCGGCAGCGACGGGGGAACCGGCGTGCTGGAGGACGAGGTGAGCCGCGCGCGCCTGCTTGCGGCCGCGGGGCTCGGCAACGTCGACGAGCCGACCCTGGCGCACGCGCTCGCCGCGAGCGACGCCCCCGCCGTCCGCGCGGAGGTCGAGCGGCAGCGGCGGATCCTGGCGACGGCCCTGGCCAACGCCGTGAACGTGCTCGACCCGGCCGTCGCGATCCTCGGCGGATTCCTCGCCACGCTGGCGGCCGCGGGGCTGGACGACTTCCGCCGCGCCGTCGTCGGCCAGACGATGCCCGGGCTCGCCGACGACCTCGAGATCCGTGTCGCCGCGCTCGGCGAGGACCGGCTCCTCATCGGTGCCGCCGAGCTCGCCCTCGCCCCGCTTCTCGCCGATCCGCTCCTGGCCGGCTGACCGCAGGATCCGCCCGATGGGTTGACGGCGGCCGCGGTCCGCCCTACATTGAATCAATTCAATCCGCCGAGCCGGGCCCGAGAGGCCACGGTTCGCTGCCCCCGTCGTCGACGAAGATCCGAGGGAAGCCGCCCGATGTCCACCTTCTCCACGAGTGCTGGGAAAGCGGTTACCGGCGTGCCCGGGGGTCGGCTCTACGACGCGGCCGAGCTCGCGACCTGGGTGGCCGGGCTGACGATCCTCGTGTCCGTCTTCACCCTCGCCGGCGGCGTCGTCCTCGGGCTGGCGCCCGCGCTCGTGGCCGGCGCCCAGCTCTCGCGGGCGCGGCTGCGTGGCGACCAGCAACCGATGATCAGCACGTTCGCGCGCAGCTGGCGGCGGGAGCTGGTGCGCGCCAACCTGGTCCTCGCACCCGTCGGGGCGACAGGTCTCCTGCTGACCCTCAACCTCATCGTCTTCTCGGCCGCCGGCGGACCGCTGGTCGCCGCACTCTGGGCCGCACTGGCCCTGGTCGTGGTGGCCGGTGTCGTGACGATCGCGATGTACGCGCACTACGAGCTGCCGCTGCGGCGGTACCCGGTGGTTGCCGTCCGCTACCTGCTGCACGACCCGCCCGCCGCGGCGCTGGTCGCGGTGACCACCGCCCTGGCCGTCGCGGGGGTCTGGTTCGTCCCCGGTCTGGCGGTGCTCGCCGTCGGGGCCTGGCTGCACGCCGTCACCGCCCTCTGCCTGTCGTTCTTCACCCGCAACGACCAGCTGGTCGCTGCCACCTCACCAACCGAGACGAGTGCGCCGTCACTCGCGACGAAAGGACAGTCATGACCAAGCGATGGATAGCCCCGGTCGCCGTAGCGGCCGCAGCGGCGCTGACGCTGACCGCCTGCGGCGGCGGTGACGACGGCGACGGCGGTGGCGGTGGCGGGGAGGCGCTCGACAGCCTCACGATCATGGCGCCGTACTTCGCCGAGGTGCCGCCCGAGAGCGACGACCCGGTGGGTGCCGGACTCAGCGAGCTGGCCGGTGTCCCGATCACGGTCCAGTGGGTGCCGAACGCCTCCTACGGCGAGAGCGTCAACACGACGCTCGCCGGCGACGACATCCCCGACGTCATGGTGATCACCGCCAAGGACCAGGGCTTCGTCTCGACCGCGCTCGCCGGCGGCTTCTGGGATCTCACCGAGTACCTGCACTCGGGCGACTACCCGAACCTCGTCTCGGAGAACCCCGACGTCGAGCTCGCCTCCGGCGTCAACGGCCAGATCTTTGGCGTCTACCGGGCGCGCGACGTGATCCGGGCGAGCGTGATCATCCGACAGGACTGGCTCGACAACCTCGGCCTCGAGCAGCCCGAGACGACCGACGACCTGCTGGAGGTCGCGCGCGCGTTCACCGAGGACGACCCCGACGGCAACGGCGAGGACGACACGTACGGTCTGATCGCCCCGCAGTGGCCCGGCGGCATCGCCACCAACAGCCCGTACGACACGATCGACGTCTGGTACGGCGCCGGTAACGGCTGGCGCGAGGACGCCGGCGAGCTGGTGCCCGCGTTCCTCACCGACGAGTGGCGGCAGTCCATCGAGTTCCAGCGCGAGCTCGTGCAGAGCGGCTACATCAACCCCGACTTCGCCACCATGGATCCGGCGACGTGGAACGAGCCGTTCCTCAACGGCGAGGGCGGCATCATCATCGACGTCCAGTCGCGCGCCGGCCAGCTCAGGGGCCTGTTCACGGACGCGGGCGAGAACCCGGACGAGAAGGTCGCGCTCGTGGGTCAGCTCGACGGGCCCAACGGCACGTTCGCGCTTCCCACGACCGGGTACGCAGGGTTCCTCGCGATCCCGAGGTCCTCGGTGCAGACGGAGGAGCAGCTCACGCAGGTGCTGCAGATGCTCAACGACCTCAACTCGACCGAGGCGCAGATCCTCATGAACAACGGCATCGAGGGCGAGAACTTCACCGTCGAGGACGGCTTCGCCGCGTACGACCCGGCCCAGCAGGACTTCACCGACCAGGTGAGCGGTGCCTGGGCGCAGCTCGGGATGAACGTGGCCGGCTACGACGCCTACGCCGCCCAGCCCGCGACCGACGGCGACGTCGCGTTCGAGGAGCTCCGCCTGCAGCTGCAGGAGGAGGACCTGGCGAGCGCGGTCTTCAACCCGGCCGCGGGTCTGGTCTCCGAGACGTACACCACCAACGGCACCCAGCTCGACAACATCATCGGCGACGCCCGCATCCAGTACCTCGCCGGGCAGATCGACGAGGCGGGTCTCGACGAGGCGATCGAGCGCTGGCGCACCAGCGGCGGCGACCAGGTCACGACGGAGATCAACGAGCTCTACAGCCAGCTCGGCTGACCCCACCGGTGGGCCCCCCCCCCCCCGGGGGCCCCCCCGGGGGCCCCACCCCCGCGGGGGGCACCCCCGCGGGGGGGGGGGCCACCGGGGTCGCGCCGACCGGAGAACGGAGGACACCCATGGCTGCGCTCGCCGACGTCGACCGTCTGGACGACGGCCCGTTGATCACGCGCGAGCCCCGCAGGCCGAACCGCCGCAACCTGCGTGCCACGCTCGTGCGCTACCGGTGGCTGTTCCTGCTGCTCGTGCCCGGTGTCGTGTACTTCGGGGTGTTCCGCTTCTGGCCGATGTACGGCGCGCAGATCGCCTTCAAGAACTACATCCCGTTCCTCGGCATCGAGGCGAGCGAGTGGGTCGGGTGGGACCACTTCGCCGACTTCTTCAGCAACCCGGACTTCCCGCGCCTGTTGACGAACACGCTGATCCTGGCGGCCCTGAGCCTGTTCATCGCGTTCCCGCTCACGATCGTGCTGTCGCTGCTGCTCAACGAGCTGCGGCTGCAGATCCTCAAGCGCACCGTGCAGACCCTGGTCTACATCCCGCACTTCCTGTCGTGGACCGTGGTCGTCTCGCTCACCGGGCTCCTGTTCGCCGTCGGGAACGGTCCGCTGTGGACGCTCCTCAACGGCGTCCTCGGCACCGACACGAACTTCCTCGCCGACCCGGCCTGGTTCCGTCCGCTGATCCTGCTCCAGGACGTCTGGAAGAACACGGGATGGGGCACCATCATCTTCCTCGCCGCGCTCGCGGGCGTGGACCAGGAGCAGTACGAGGCCGCCATCATCGACGGCGCCGGGCGCTGGCAGCGGGTCTGGCACATCACGCTCCCGTCGATCAGGTCGACGATCGTGGTGCTGCTGATCCTGCAGACCGGGAACATCCTCAACACCGGCTTCGAGCAGATCTACCTCATGTCGAACGCCCTCAACCGGTCGGTCGCCGACGTGTTCGACACCTACGTCTACTTCACCGGCATCCAGCAGGGCGCGTACAGCTACTCGACGGCGGTCGGGCTCGCCAAGGCGATCGTCGGTCTCATCCTCATCTTCGGCACCAACTGGCTCGCCAAGCGGTTCAACCAGACGGGGATCTTCTGATGTCGGCCCGCACCGAGGCACGTTTCAACACCCGTGCCGGGCGTGTGTTCGACGTCGTCAACGTCGTGCTGCTGCTCGGCGTCAGCCTGCTCGCGCTGCTCCCGTTCCTCTACGTGCTGGCGGGGTCGTTCGCGACGGAGCTCGAGATCACCACCCGGCCGTTCTTCGTGTGGCCGAACGAGATCACGACGACGTCGTACGAGTCGATCCTCAGCTCCCGCGTGTTCGTGCGGGCGTTCATCACGACGATCCTCGTCACCGGCGTCGGCACGCTGATCCAGCTGACCCTCACGGCGCTGATGGCGTACCCGCTGTCGAAGATCGACCTGCCGGGGCGTCGGACCATCCTCAGCCTGGTGGTCTTCACCATGGTCTTCAGCGCCGGCATGATCCCGACGTTCCTCGTCGTGAAGGATCTGGGGCTGCTCAACACCTACTGGGCGCTGATCCTCCCGGCGGCGATCAACCCGTTCAGCCTCATCATCATCAAGAACTTCTTCCAGGAGCTGCCCAAGGAGCTCGAGGAGTCGGCGCGGATCGACGGCGCCAACGAGATGCGCATCCTGCGGAGCATCGTGACACCGCTCAGCAAGCCGGTGCTGGCCACGTTCGCGCTGTTCTACGCGGTCGGACTGTGGAACGACTACATGTCGCCGCTGCTCTACCTGAAGGATCAGAGCCTGTGGACGCTGCAGATGATCCTGCGGCAGGTGACGGCGTCCGCGACGCTGACGGCCGACGACATGAACTCCGACGTACCGCCGCCCGTGCAGGGCATCAAGTTCGCCGTCGTCATGGTGGCCACCATCCCCGTGCTGCTCGCCTATCCCTTCCTGCAGAAGCACTTCGCGAAGGGGATGCTGATCGGGAGCGTGAAGGGGTGAGCGGCGCTCGCCCCACGACCCGTCCCGCCGGCTACCGGAACCAGCTCGCGACGCCGTCGGACCTCGAGGGCTGGGTCGCGGAGGGGCCCGTGGGTGTCGAGCACGGCGACGGCGGCATGCGTCTGTTCTCCACCGCGGACAGGGCCGCGCTCGTCGCGGCCGGTCGCGGCGACCACGCCCACCTGACCTTCTGGTGCCCGGAGGTCTTCGGTCCCGACATCGAGGTCTCGTGGGAGTTCCGCCCGCTCGACGGCGACGGTCTCGCCATGATCTTCGTCGCCGCGACCGGGACCGACGGGCGCGACCTGTTCGACCCGTCGCTGCAGCGACGCACCGGCCACTACCCCCAGTACCACTCCGGCGACGTCCGCACGCTGCACGTCTCCTACGCCCGCCGCGCCTGGCCGAGCGAGCGGCGCTTCCACACCTGCAACCTGCGCAAGAGCCCCGGCTTCCACCTCGTCGCCCAGGGCGCCGACCCCCTGCCCGACGCCACCGACGCCGATGGTCACTACCGGCTCCGGCTGCGCAAGCACGGCCCCGAGATCGTGTTCGCCATCGACGACCTGGAGCTGTTCCGCTGGGTCGACGACGGGTCCACCGGACCGCCGCTGGCCGGCGGGCGGCTCGGCCTCCGTCAGATGGCCCCGCTGTCAGCCCACTACCGCAACCTCGAGGTGACCGATCTGTGAGCACGGCTCCCGCACCGACCCCCGTCGACGTCCCGCTGCGCTGGATCGACGACGAGACACCCGACTCGCTCCCCTCCGGCACCACGCTGGGGGCGCCGCTGCCGCGTGGCGTCGTCACCGATCCGGGCGACCTGGTGGTCGTGGACGAGGGCGGCACGCCCGTCGCGGCGCAGCTGTGGCCGCTCGCCACCTGGCCGGACGGCAGCGTCAAGTGGACCGGGATCGCGCTGCCGGCCAGCTCGACGCCGTCCGCCGCCTATCGCCTGACGTCCGGGCCGGCGACCTCGGTGCCGGTAGGAGCGTCGATCTCGACGCGCGAGGAGGGTGAGGCCGTCGTCGTCGACACCGGCGCGCTGACCCTCGTCGTCCCGCTCTCCGGTGACGTGCTGGTGCGCGAGCTCGTGATCGACGGTGAGGTCGTGGGGCGCGACGGTCGCCTGGTCTCGAGCGTGCAGACGACGCCGGCACCGAACCACGCGGAGCGCGAGCACGGCGTCGGGGTCGTCGAGGACGTGGTCGTCGAGCAGCGCGGCCCGGTCCGCGCCGTCGTCCGGGTGCAGGGTCGCCATCGCACCGCCACCCGGCGGTGGCTGCCCTTCACGGTGCGCCTCGTCGCGACGGCGGGGTCGCGCACGGTGCGTCTCGTCCACTCGTTCGTGTGGGACGGCGACGCCGAGTCGGACTTCCTGTCCTCGCTCGGCCTCACGTTCGCGGTCCCGCTGCGCGCCGAGCCCCACGACCGCCACGTCCGCGTCGCCGGCGCCGACGGCGGTCTGCTCCACGAGGCCGTGCGTGGGCTGACGGGGCTGCGTCGCGACCCCGGCGAACAGGTGCGGACGGCCCAGGTGCGGGGCGAGGCGGTGCCACCGCCCGCGACGTGGGACCAGGACGTCGCGCGCCTCGCGCGATGGGTCCCGACCTGGGACGCGTGGTCGCTGCGGCAGCACGGCGCGCACGGGTACACGCTGCGCAAGCGCACCGCGTCCGACCGGCCGTGGATCGGCATCGCCGAGGGCACCAGGTCCGACGGGTTCGTCTACGTCGGCGACCCCGGCGGTGGGCTCGGGCTGGGGCTGACCGGCTTCTGGCAGTCGCACCCCACCGGGCTCGACGTCGACGGCGCGACCGGGGACCGCGCGGCGCTCACCGTGTGGCTCTGGTCGCCGGACGCCGACCCGATGGACCTGCGGTTCTACCACGACGGCCTCGGCCAGGACACCTACGCCCAGCAGCTCGACGCGCTCGACATCACGTACGAGGACTACGAGCCCGGCTTCGGCGACGCGCACGGCATCGCCCGCACGCACGAGCTCGAGATCGTCGCCTACCCGGCCACACCCCCGACCGCGGAGCTCGCGCGCGACGTGCGTCACGTCGTCGAGCGCCCGCGACTGGCGCCGACGCCCGCCGCGCTGCACGCGGCCCGGGTGCTCGGGGACTGGGACCTGCCGGACTCCTCGACGCCGGCGCGTGCCCGGCTCGAGGACCGGCTGAGCGCGATGCTCGACTTCTACGTGGGTCAGGTCGACCAGCGCTCGTGGTACGGCTTCTGGAACTACGGCGACCTCATGCACGCCTACGACCCCGACCGCCACACCTGGCGGTACGACGTCGGCGGGTACGCGTGGGACAACTCCGAGCTGTCACCCGACCTCTGGCTCTGGACGGCGTTCCTGCGCACCGGGCGGGCGGACGTGTTCCGCCTCGCCGAACGACTGACCCGCCACACCGGCGACGTCGACGTCTACCACGCGGGGCAGTGGCGCGGTCTGGGCACCCGGCACAACGTGCAGCACTGGGGGTGCAGCGCCAAGCAGCTGCGGATCAGCACGCCGGCGTACCGGCGCCACCACTACTTCCTCACCGCCGACGAGCACAGCCGCGACCTCATGCTCGAGCTGCGCGACTCCGACACGACGTTCCTCGGACTCGACCCGGTGCGCAAGGTGCGTCCCGACGCGGCCACCTACCGCCCGCGGCGCGACGCGCTGGGGGTGGGGCTGGGCACCGACTGGAGCGCGCTGGCGGCGACCTGGCTCGCCGACTGGGAGATCACCGGCAACCCACGGTCACGGGATCGGCTGCTCGGCACCATGGCCGACATCGGCGCGCTCCGGTACGGCTTCTTCACCGGCGAGGCGCTGTACGACCTGGACACCGGGCGGTTCGACACCACCCGCGAGCGGGTCTCGGCGTCGCACCTGTCGATCATGTTCGGCCTCGTCGAGGTGTGCTCGGAGCTGATCGACCTGGTCGACGACGCCGACGCGCCGGGGTTCGCCGACGCCTGGCTGCAGTACTGCCGGCTCTACCTGGCCCCGGCCGCCGAGCAGGTCGCCGAGCTCGGCTCCGAGCACGGCGGGTCGCCCTTCGAGCAACCGCACTCGCGGATCCTCGCCTACGCCGCGAACCGGCTCGGGCGCGACGACCTCGCCGACCGGGCGTGGGAAGCGTTCTTCGTCGGCGGCGAACGGATGCGGGGCGATCTCGTCACCACGCGGGTGGAGCCGCCGCACGTGCTCGCCGCCGTCGACGACGCCCCGACCCTGTGGACCAACGACGCCGCGCAGGGGAGCCTCGCCACCATGCAGTGCCTCGCGCTCATCGGTCATCGGCTTCCGCAGTGAGCGAGGCAAGAGGCCCGTCTCCTCCGTGATGGGATGGTGAGGTGACCTCCACCCGGCTGTCGCTGCGGCTCGTCGACGCTCCCGACCTGCCGCCGTCGGTGCTCAAGCAGCTGTACCGGATCACCGGCCGCTCGCGGCCCGAGCTCCGGCGCGCGATCGCCGCCGGCGAGCCGTTCTACGAGATCGAGCTGTTCGGCACCGACCACGTCGAGGTGGTCCCTCGACTGGAACGCGCCCTCGCCTACCTGACGGATCTCGGCGTCCCGGTCGTCATCGCCGAGCGGAGCGCCGATGTCGCCGCACCGATCGATCCGACGACCATGCGCGCGATCCTGGAGGGTGCAGCCCCGGAGTGAGCCCTCGGCTGGCACGTCGGAGCCGCCAGTGCCACAGTGAAAGGGATGTCCAGCACCCCCGTCGTCGACGGCGACGTCGAGCAGATCCGTCGCGACCACCGCTTCTTCGGGCACCCCTGGGGCGTCGGCAACCTCGCCGGCGTCGAGATGTGGGAGCGCTTCAGCTTCTACGGGATGCAGGCGATCCTCGCCTTCTACCTCTACTACTCCGTGACCGACGGCGGTCTCGGGCTCCCGCAGGCGGCCGCCACCTCGATCGTCGGCGCCTACGGCGGGCTGGTGTACCTCTCGGCGATCCTCGGAGCCTGGGTCGCGGACCGGCTGCTCGGCGCCGAACGCACGCTGACCGCCGGTGCCTCGCTCATCCTGGTCGGCCACGTCGCGCTGGCGGTGCTGCCGGGGTTCGTCGGCGTCGGGGTCGGGCTGGTCTGCGTCGCCGTCGGCTCGGGCACGTTGAAGGCGACGACATCGTCCGTGCTCGGCGAGATGTACGCGCCGGGCGACGACCGTCGGGACGCGGGCTTCTCGATCTACTACATGGGCGTCAACCTCGGCGCCCTGCTCGGTCCGCTGCTGACCGGCTGGCTGTGGGGCATGAACGGCTTCCACTGGGGGTTCGGGGCCGCGGCCGTCGGGATGGCCATCGGGCTCGCCCAGTACCTGGCGCTGCGGCGCTCGACGATCCGTGGCATCGGCGCACGGCCGACCAACCCGTTGGAGCCCGGGCAGTGGGTCCGCTACGCGATCCCGGCGGCGGTGGTGGTGGCGCTGGTCGTCGTCGCCGCGCTCACCGGGCTGCTGGTCCCGGAGCGGCTGGCCACCGTCGTCGCCGTCATCACCGTGCTCGCGGCGGTCGCGCTGTTCGCCGTCATCCTCACGTCCTCACAGATCACCGCCGACGAGCGGTCGCGCGTGGTCTCGTTCATTCCGATGTTCATCGCGAGCGCGACGTTCTGGTCGCTGTTCCAGCAGCAGTTCACCGTCGTCGCCGTGTACTCCGACGAGCGGCTGGACCGGACCATCGGGACGTTCGAGATCAGCCCCGCCTGGGTCAACTCGATCAACCCGGTCTTCATCATCGTCTTCGCGGGTGTGTTCGCCGCGATGTGGACCCGCCTAGGTCCGCGGCAGCCGACCACGCCGTGGAAGTTCGCCATCGGCACCTTCATCATGGGCGTCTCGTTCCTGCTCTTCATCCCGCAGGCGGGCGGTGGGGCGGGGTCGACGCCGTTGCTGTGGATCGTGCTGATCTTGTTCGGGTTCACGATGGCCGAGCTGTTCCTGTCGCCGGTGGGGCAGTCGCTGGCGACCAAGCTCGCTCCCGAGGCGTTCCGCACCCAGATGATCGCGCTGTTCTTCCTGTCGATCGCGATCGGCTCGTCGGTGGCGGGCGCTGCGAGCACGGCCTACGACTCCACGAACGAGACGCCGTACTTCCTCGTCATCGGCGGCATCTCGATCGTGGTCTCGGTCGGGATGGCCGTGCTCAGCGGCTGGATCACCCGGAAGATGGTGGGGGTGCGCTGAGGGCCCGACGCCGGTCGACCGGTGTGTGGACGGCCGTCGCCGCGGTGTCGGCGGGGCTGGATAGCCTGCCGTCGTGGCCGTGCACGTACATCGCGCTCACCGGACGGATGCTCTCGCCGACGAGCTCGCCCGGCTGCTCGCGACGCCGCCGGACGACCCGTTCGCGCAGGAGGTCGTGGTGGTGCCCGCGCGGGGGGTGGAGCGCTGGCTGACGCAGCGGCTCTCGCACCGTCTGGGATCGGCGCCCGGCAAGGACGACGGCGTCTGCGCGGGCGTGCGGTTCCTCTCGCCACGGTCGCTGGTCGCGTTGCTCACGGGCACCGAGCAGCACGACCCGTGGGACCCGGACCGGCTGGTCTGGCCTCTGCTGGCGACCCTCGACGAGGTGATCGACGAGCCGTGGGCCACGACGCTGGCCCGCCACCTGGGTCACGTGCCGATGGCGCCGGGCGAGACCGACCCGGCGCTGCAGCAGCGCCGTGACCGTCGCTACTCGCTGGCGCGCCGGCTCGCAGGGCTGCTGTCCGCCTACGCCGTGCAGCGCCCGTCCATGCTCGCCGCGTGGCGCGCCGGCCAGGACACCGATGGTCACGGCCAGGCGCTCGACGGGGACCTGCTCTGGCAGCCCGAGCTCTACCGGCGGCTGTCGGACCGCCTCGACGTGCCCGCCCCCGATGTGCGGCACGCCGATGTGCTCGCTCGTATCCGCGCCGGTCAACCGCTGGCCCTGCCGGACCGGCTCTCGCTGTTCGGCCACACGCGGCTGCCGGTCACCGAGGTCGAGCTGCTCGCCGCCGTCGGCGAGGTGCGCGAGGTGCACCTGTGGCTGCCGCAGGCCTCCGCGGCCCTGTGGGACCGGCTGCGCGACGAGGTCGCCGACGGCCCGGTCCTGCGGGGCCGCGACCGCACCGCGCTGGCGGTGCCGCACCCGCTGCTCGCGAGCCTCGGCCGCGACGCCCGCGAGCTGCAGCGCAGCCTCGCCGCCCTCGGGCCGGCCACCGACACGAGCATCGACGCCGCCGACCCGCCCGAGGTGACCCCCACCCTGCTCGGCTGGCTGCAGGAGGACCTGCGCTCCGCCGGCGAGCCCGATGCGCGGCAGCGCGCGGCGCGCGTGATGTCCGCGACCGACACCTCCGTGCAGCTGCACGCCTGCCACGGCCCCGCACGCCAGGTCGAGGTGCTCCGCGAGGTGCTCGTCGGTCTGCTCGCCGACGACCCGACGCTCGAGCCCCGCGACATCCTCGTCATGTGTCCCGACATCGAGGCGTACGCGCCGCTGTTCGAGGCCGGGTTCGGGCTCGCCGAGGTGGTGCACGGCGGGCACCCAGCCCACGGGCTGCGCGTGCGTCTCGCCGACCGCGGGCTCGCCCGCACCAACCCGCTCCTCGACCTCGCCTCGCGCGTCGTGGAGATCGCGGGCGGCCGAGCGACCGCGAGCGAGATCCTCGACCTGGCCGGGACCGAGGTGGTGCGCCGCCGCTTCGGTCTGTCCGACGACGATCTCGAGCAGATCGCGCAGTGGGTCGCCGACTCCGGTGCGCGCTGGGGGCTGGCGGCGGATCTGCGCGGCCCCTTCGCGCTGGGCGACTACCCGCACAACACCTGGCGCGTCGCGCTCGACCGGCTGCTCCTCGGTGTCGGCATGACCGAGCAGGGCGACAGGTTCTCCACGACCTTGCCGCTCGACGGCGTCGAGAGCGCCGCGATCGATCTCGCCGGCCGCCTGGCCGAGCTCATCGATCGGCTGGAGACGGCGGTGCGCGCGCTCGGGGCCGCGACGACCGCGTCCGAGTGGATCTCCGCGCTCCGCGAGGCGATCGAGGCTCTCGGCGACGTGCCCGGCGATCGCGCCTGGCAGCGGGCGGAGGCGGATCGCGAGCTCTCTGACGTCGACGACGCGGCGAGCGGCCTCGACGTCGGGCTCCGGCTGGCGGACATGCGCACCCTGCTCGAGCACCGGCTCCAGGGGCGCGCCACCCGCGCGAACTTCCGCACCGGTGCCCTCACCGTCGCGACCATGGTGCCGATGCGGTCGGTGCCGCACCGGGTGATCGCGCTCGTCGGCCTCGACGACGGTGCCTACCCCCGGCTCGCCAGCATCGACGGCGACGACGCCCTGGCCCGGTCACCGCGCACCGGCGAGCGCGACATCCGCGCCGAGGATCGGCAGCTGCTTCTCGACGCCGTGCTCGCCGCGACCGAACGGCTCGTGCTCACCTACACGGGGGCGGACGAGGTCAAGGGGGAGGACCGGCCACCCGCCGTCCCGATCGGCGAGCTCCTCGACGCGCTCGACGTCACGACGTCGGCGCCCGTGCGGGACCGGGTCGTCGTCAGCCATCCGCTGCAGCCGTTCGATGCGCGCAACTTCACACCCGGCAGGCTCGCTGCGACGCCGTCGGAGCCGTTCAGCTTCGACCGGGCGGCGCTGTCGGGCGCGCTCGCCGCGCACGGTCCCCGGCGGCCGGTGGCGCCGTTCCTCACCTCGGCTCTCCCACCCGAGGAGGTCGACGACGACGCAGCCGCGTCGCTCACCCTCGCGGATCTGCAGGCGTTCTTCGCGCACCCGGTGCGCTCGTTCGTCCGCGGGCGTCTGGACGTGGCGCTGCCCTGGGACGAGGACGAGCTCTCCGACGCCATCCCCGTCGAGCTCGACAACCTGCAGACCTGGGCCGTCGGCAACCGCGTGCTCTCGCGTGTGCTCGGCGGCGAGCATCTCGATGTCGTGGAGACGGCGGAGCGGTCCCGCGGAGCGCTCCCGCCGTTCGCGCTCGGCAAGGCGATCCTCGACGATGTCCACGATGCCGTCGTCGACCTGCTGCGGGTGAGCGAGGCGTCCAGAGCGCTGCCGGCCGAGACGGTCGACGTCACCCTGGACCTCACGACCGACGGCGAGCGCACGGACGTCACGGGCCAGGTCCCGGATGTGCGCGGCGACGTGATCGTGCGCGTCTCCTACAGCCGGCTCGGCGCGAAGGCGCGTCTGGCCGCCTGGATCGACCTGCTCGCGCTCACCGTCGCGCTGCCGGGCAGGCCGTGGCAGGCGGAGGTCTACGGCAAGGGCGGCAGACGATCCGGTCCGAGCCGGTCGGTGCTCGGCCCGGTCGACCCGGAGAACGCGCGGCACTTCCTGGGCGAGCTGATCGACACCTACCGCCGCGGCCGCTGCGAGCCGCTGCCGCTGCCGATCAAGACCGCGGCCACGTGGGCCCAGACACCGGGCGACGACTGGAGCCGCGCGCGCGCCGCGTACTCCGACTGGCACGACGGGAACTTCGCGGGCGAGCAGTCCGATCACTACCACGAGCTGGTCTGGGGGAAGGGGTTGCCGCTGCGGCCGGACACCGGTCTGCCGGTCGAGAAGCAGCGCGGGCTGCTCCTCGACCTCGCGGGGGAGGGCGAGACGTGGAACGGGCAGAGCACTCGGCTGGGGCAGTACGCGCTGCGCGTCTGGCAGCCTGTGCTGGATCACGAGCAGGTGGGGCCGGCATGAGCGAGTCCACCGACATCGACCCCTTCGACGTCTACGGCGACCTCCCGGCCGAGGCGACCACGACGATGCTCGAGGCCAGCGCGGGCACGGGCAAGACGTGGACCATCGCGGCGCTGGTCGCGCGGATGGTCGCCGAGGGTGTGGCCCCGTTGGAGCAGATGCTCGTCGTGACGTTCGGGCGGGCGGCCTCGCAGGAGCTGCGCGAGCGGGTGCGGGAGCGCCTGGTCGCGGTCGATCGCGCGTTCACGGCCTCCGCACGAGGTGAGGAGGTCGACGGCGACGAGATGACGACGTTCCTGCTCGCCGTCGACCGCGACGAGCGGGAGCTCCGCGCCCGCCGGCTGAAGGAGGCGCTGGGCCACTTCGACGCCGCGACCATCGTCACCACGCACCAGTTCTGCCAGATGGTGCTCAAGGGACTCGGTGTCGCGGGCGACACCGACGCCGGCGCCACGCTCGTCGAGGATCTCGACGACCTGCTGGTCGAGGTCGTCGACGACCTCTACCTGCGAGGGTTCGCCGCAGCGGGCACGCCGGCGTTCACCCGCGACCAGGCGCTCGCGATCGCGCGTGCCGCCGCCGGCGACCCGTCGGCCCAGCTCGAGCCACGGCACGCCGATCCGGGATCGACGGCGCAGCGGCGGCTGCGCTTCGCCGAGCGGGTGCGTGAGGAGATGGAGCGGCGCAAGCGGCGCCTCGGCGTGCTCTCCTACGACGACCTGCTCGGCCAGCTCGCCGCCGTGCTCACCGACGGCGACTCGCCGGCGCGCGAGCGGATGCGGCAGCGGTGGTCGGTCGTGCTCGTCGACGAGTTCCAGGACACCGACCCGGTGCAGTGGCAGGTGCTGGACCGCGCCTTCACCGGCCACGCCCGGATGGTCCTCATCGGCGACCCGAAGCAGGCGATCTACGCGTTCCGCGGCGGCGACGTCGTCACGTTCTTGAAGGCGCGGGCGACCGCGGGGCAGGTGCGGACGCTCGGCGTGAACCACCGCTCCGACGCGCCGCTGCTCACGCGGATGCAGACCTTGCTCCGCGGTGCCGAGCTCGGAGACCCGGCGATCGTCGTCCGGGACGTGGAGGCGCAGCACACCACGACCCGGCTCGACGGCGTCCCTCATCCGGCGCCGTTCCGGTTGCGGGTGGTCGATCGTGCCCGGTTCGGCAGCGGCAAGTACGGGCCCAAGATCGACGAGCTCCGGCTGCACGTCGCCCGTGACCTCGCCGCGGACGTGCAGGAGCTGCTCGCCTCGCCGGCCACGTTCGCGGGCGACCCGCTGCCCGCCCATGAGGTGGCGGTGCTGTGCGCCACCCACAAGCAGGCGGGCTTCGTCGCAGCCGCGCTCGGCGAGGCGGGGATCCCGGCCGTCATGGCCTCCGGCGGGAGCGTGTTCGCCACCGAAGGGGCGCGGCACTGGCTGACGGTGCTGGAGGCGATCGAGCGCCCGCAGGTGTCGGGGCGGGTACGGGCGGCCGGGCTGACGGCGTTCTTCGGCGAGACGGCCGCGAGCCTGGCCACGGGTGATGCCGACGCGATCACGGATCGGATCGCCGGGACGCTGCGGGAGTGGGGCGACCTGCTCTCCGCCCGAGGGGTTGCCGCGGTGCTGGAGGCCGCCTCGGGCGCGGGGATGCCCGCGCGTGTGCTCGGGACGGTCGGCGGCGAGCGGCTGCTCACCGACATCCGGCACGTCGCCGAGGTGCTGCACGAGCACGCGCACACCCATGACCTCGGGGTGATCGCGCTCGCGGCGTGGTTGCGCGAGTCGATGCGCGACGGCGCGGGTGCCGCGGCGGCCGAGCGGCCGCGCCGTCTCGACAGCGATGCCGCTGCCGTCCAGGTGCTGACGATCCACGGCAGCAAGGGCCTGGAGTTCGCGGTCGTCTACCTGCCGTTCCTCGCCGACAACTTCATCAGCGACCCGACCTTCCCGCTGTTCCACGACGAGGAGGGCACGCGGTGCCTCGATGTCGGCGGCGCGCCGTTCTCGTCCGACCACCTGGCTCGGGCCGCGCGGGAGGACCTCGGCGAGGACCTGCGGCTCCTCTACGTGGCGCTCACCCGGGCGCGCTCGCAGGTCGTGGCGTGGTGGGTGCCGAGTGCGAGGAACACCCCGCAGTCGCCGCTGCACCGTCTCGTCTTCGGGCGCACACCGAACGCGGGCGCCGTGCCCGAGCTGGTCCCCGTGCTCGACGACGACGCGACCCGCGGTTACGCCCAGCGATGGGAGGGTGCGGGTGCGTTCAGCCTGGAGACGTCGGACCCGGCCGACTCCGCGCCGTCCGGGCTCGGCTCGGCCCGGCCGGACCTGCGTGCCCGGCCCTGGCGTCGCGACATCGACCTCGTGTGGAGGCGCACGTCGTACACCGCGCTCAGCGCGGCCGCCGAGGCGGGCGCCGCGATGACGGGAGCCGAGGCCGCGGGGGCGGCGAGCGAGCCGGAGGTCGCCCTCCGCGACGACGAGCAGGAGCTGCCTGCCGTGGGGGACGTCGCCACCGTGGCCGGCGATGTCGCCTCGCCGATGGCCGAGCTGCCCGTGGGCGCGACGTTCGGGTCGCTCGTCCACATGGCGCTCGAGCACGCCGACCCAGCGGCCACGGAGCACGGTGGCGACCTGCTCGCCGAGATGCGCGCGCGGGTGTCGGAGGCGTGGGTGAGGTGGCCGGTGCCTGTCGGGCCCGATGGGCGGGAGGCGTTCGTCGAGACGCTCGCGCAGGCGCTGGTCGCCGTCTGCGACACCCCGCTCGGCCCGCTGGCCGGCACCACCCTCCGCGAGGTCGGGCTGCGCGACCGGCTCGCCGAGCTCGACTTCGAGCTGCCGCTCCACGGGGGCGACGTGCCCGTCGCCGGCGGCGACGCCACGCTGGCGGACCTCGCGCCGATCCTCCGCCGCCACCTCCCCGACGGCGATCCGCTGCTTCCCTACGCCGCCGTCGTCGACGACCCCGCCTACGCGGCACAACGGCTGCGGGGGTACCTCACCGGCTCGGTCGATGTCGTCCTGCGTGTCGGCGACCGCTATCTCGTGGCGGACTACAAGACCAACTGGCTCGGTGAGATCGGTGCGCCGCTGATGGCGTCGGCCTACGCACCCGAGCGGCTCGCCGAAGCGATGACGCACTCGTCGTACCCGCTGCAGGCGCTCCTGTACGCCGTCGTGCTGCACCGGTTCCTGCGCTGGCGGCTCGCCGGCTACGACCCCGATCGGCATCTCGGCGGCGTCCTCTACCTGTACGTGCGCGGGATGTGCGGACCCGACACCCCGGTGGTGGACGGCCAGCCGTGCGGCGTCTTCTCGTGGCGACCCCCGGCCGCGCTGGTCATCGAGATCTCGGATCTGCTCGACGGCGTGGAGGTGCCCGCATGAGTGTTGTCGGTGAGCTCGACGGCGCCGCCGACGGCGCTCCCGACCCGTTCGGCCGGGACGTGGCCCGGTCGGCGACGGGACTGCTGGCGCGTCTCAACGTCGAGGGCTCGGAGACCGACGAGGGTCCGGTCACGATCGGCGCGGCCGACGTGCACGTCGCCCGGCGGCTCGCGACGCTCGGCGGCTGCGACGACGAGGCGGTGCTCGCTGCCGTGGCGCTCACCGTGCGCGCCACACGGCTCGGCTCGGTCTGTCTCGACCTGGGCACGCTGACGTCGCTCGCCGAGGACGGCGTCGACTGGCCGACCCGGGAGCAGTGGCCCGAGCGGCTGCTCGCCTCCGGTCTGGTGCGCGACGCGCTCGCCGACGGGCGCGGCACCCCGCTCGTGCTCGCCGACGACCGGCTCTACCTCGACCGATACTGGCGACAAGAAGGCTTCCTCGTCGACGACGTGCGACAGCGTCTGGCCACCGCGCCCGAGCCGCCTGATGGGTTGGGCGCCGCCCTCGAGACGTACTTCCCGGCCGAGGATGCCGAGGATGACCTCGCCGATCAGCGTGCCGCGGCCCGCGCCGCCTGCGAGGGCTGGCTCACCGTCGTCACCGGGGGGCCGGGCACGGGCAAGACCACGACGATCGCCCGGCTCCTCGGGGTGCTCCTCCAGGGCGACCCGACGCTGCGGATCGCGCTCGCCGCGCCCACCGGCCGGGCGGCGGCACGGATGGGCGAGGCGATCGCCGATGCCACCGCCCGGCCGGACTTCCCGCCCGAGCACCGGAGCCGGATCGCGGGCCTGCAGGCGCGCACGCTGCACCGCCTGCTGGGGTGGTTGCCCGGACGGCGCTCGTTCCGCCACGACGCGACGAACAAGCTCCCGTACGACGTCGTCGTCGTCGACGAGAGCTCGATGGTCTCGCTCACCCTGATGAGCCAGCTGCTGGCCGCGGTGCGTCCGCAGGCGCGGATCGTGCTCGTCGGCGACGCCGACCAGCTGGCGTCGGTCGATGCCGGTGCCGTGCTCGGCGATCTCGTGCAGGGGCTCGAGACGATCGGGTCGCCGCAGGTGCGGCGGCTCGAGCGGAGCCGACGGTTCGGCGCCCGCATCAAGGAGCTCGCCGAGGCGATCCGCGACGGCGACGGCGACGCCGCGGTCGCGGCGCTGACGCGGTCGCACGGACCGGACGCGCCGGACCAGTCGGACCGGCTGGACCCGTCGGACGGCGAGGGACACGTCACGTTGATCGGGCCGGACGCCGTCGACGACATCGTGACGACCCACGCGATCGCCCTCCGGGACGCCGCGACCGGCGAGGAGCCCGCCCGAGCGCTCGCCCTGCTCGACCGTCACCGGTTGCTGTGCGCGCACCGGGAGGGGCCCTACGGCGCCGCCTACTGGAACCGGCGGGTCGAGCGTGCGCTCGCCGAGCGCGAGCACCGCCCTGGCGGCCTCGGTCCCTGGTACGCCGGCCGGCCGGTGCTCGTGACGGCGAACGACTACGGCCTGGCGCTCTACAACGGCGATGTCGGCGTGGTGGTGCCGGTCGAGGGCGGCGGCGCCGGGTGGCCGAGCCAGCTGGCGGCCTGGATCGCGAGCGGCACCGGGAGCGCGCGCGAGCACGCCGTCGCGCGGCTGTCCGAGGTGCAGTCCGCGCACGCCATGACCGTGCACCGCAGCCAGGGCTCCCAGGTCGAGGAGGTCACGGTGCTGCTCCCCGACGGCGACTCCGCGCTGCTCACGCGCGAGCTCTTCTACACGGCGGTCACGCGTGCCGAGCGTCTCGTGCGTGTGGTGGGTGACGAGGCCGCCGTCCGCGCGGCCGTCGGTCGACGAGCCCTCCGCGCGTCCGGCCTCGCCCAGCGTCTCGCCGAGCTCACCGGCTGAGCAGCCCGCGCGCGACAGGCCGGGCCGGGCGTGGTCAGTTGCCAGCGGCGTGGAACTGCTCGATGACCTCTTTCGGGACACGCTTGCCCTGCTCGAGATCGATGCCGTGCGCCCGGGCCCACTCACGGACCGCGCGTGGGTCGGCCTGGGGGCGGCTGAAGAACGGCGTCGGGGCACCGGTGCCACCGACCCGGCGGGCCACGGCCATGTAGCGAGCCAGGTCGCGGACGAGCTCGTGGTGGTGCGCCGTCCACAGGTCGAGCGCGTACGTCTCGCCGTCGAGCGCGATCTCGACCGTGCGGTCCGCGGCGCTGCCGTCGATGTCGTCGACGAGCACCGTCACCGTCCTGGTCGCCATCATCGCCCTCTCGACGTCGCGCACGGCCGACTCGCTCCCACGGAGGACCGCCTCGCTGAACGGCCACTCTATGCGCGTCGTCCGACGAAGGTCGCCGCGACGTGGGACGCGGTGACCGCGAGTACCCCGGTGATCGGTACCCTGCGGGAGTGAGCATGGAGGTCGGGTCGATCACGGTGAGGACCGTGGGGACGTTCCTCCTCGCGTCCTGGCCCCGCCGCCTCGTGGTCGGGGCGATCATGCTCGTCCCGATCCTGGTCGCCGCGTTCGGCGGGTTCGAGCCGGCCGAGCCCGAGCGGTTCGACGTCCCGCCGGGCACCGCCGTCGACCTCGGCCCCGCGACCTATCAGCCGACAGGGTTCTTCGTCTCGGACGAGACCGCGCGATCGGACCTCGAGTACATCGCCGGCGCCGTCGCCTGGGTGGGCATCGTCGTCGACGTCGAGAACACCACCGACGAACCCCTGTCGCTCACCTTCCCCGGCCCGGCCTCGGAGTCGGTGGTCCCGGTGCTGGAACCCGGCGTCCAAGTGGAGAGCACGCGCACGACTCCGAAGCTCGCCCCGCGTCTCCTGGATGGCTCCGACACGTACGCGCTGCCCGGCGTCCCCACGCAGGTCGCGTATCTCTGGCCAGTCTCGAGCACGGACTCGATCGGGGACACCCTGACGGTCTCGATGACCGAGCAGGTGTGGACCTACGGCCCGCTGACGGGCAGGGACACCTGGCTCGCGCTCGGGGACGTCTGGACGATGGATCTGCCGCAGGTCGAGCTCCCCTCGGGGCTGTACGAGCCTCCGGAGGACGAGCTGTGAGGATGCGTCTGGTCGTCGCGGCCCTGGCTGCGGTCGCCGTCATTGTCGGGATCGGGACGAACATCGCCGACGCCCGCCTGCTGCCGTGGGGGGTGCGAGGTCTGAGCGGGGCGATCGGCGAGGACATCGACGTCCACCCGTACCAGGTGCACGTCAACGGCGTCACCGTCGCCGAGACGGTCGTCCAGACCAGCCCGATCAGCGGCGACGTCACCGAGATCGACTCCGTCGGGATCTGGGTCGGGGTGGACCGGTCCTACGCCACCGTTGACACCGCGCGGACCCCCGGCAGCTCCGACGTCGTGCTGCGCGACGGACAGGGCCGCGAGTACGCGGTCTCGTACCGGTCGGACGGCCAGGCGTGGCTGGCCGGCCCCGACATCTGGCTCCGCGGCACGCTGGCGTTCGAGGTGGCCCCGGACTCGCTCACCGGGCTGGTGCTGGTGTTCGATCCCCAGGGCAAGCTCTACGGCCCGATGCCGGTCGACTACGCCGTCATCCCCATGGAGGTCGACGACGTCGCCATCCAGCCCAGCACGGAGATCGTCGCGCCGCAGATCCTCGACGAGGGCGACCGATGAGCGGCCCGGCCGACCCGTACCAAGGCCGGCACGCCGAGAACCTCGACGGCGTCGGCGACCGCGCCGAGGCGGAGGTCGCGACACCCCCGCGCGGCATCGATCGGCCCGAGCCTGCGCGCGCACCCGCGGCCGCTAGCGGCCACGAGCTCGGCCGGTCCTGGGCGGCGCCGGAGAGCGGTACCGCTGTCTCCTCCGTTCCTCTCGGACCCGGAGCGGTCAGCACTGCGAGCTCGACCACGATCGCCCCGCGCAGGAGCCGCCGCCTGGCACGGGTGGGCACCGCGATCGCCCTGGTGCTGGGTCTGGCCGGGACCGCGTGGTTCGCCACCGACTACCTCCGCAACGCGTGGCTGCAGAACCAGCCGGTCTCGGCGACTGTGCCCGACGCCTCGGGCACCGCGACGCTCGACGGACTGTCGGTCTCGCTCGTGGAGGCCGTCGACCTCGGACAGTCGCCCACGCTCCCCGGGTCGGACTGGCGACCGCCGACCGGCTTCCACGCCTGGCGGGTAACGCTCGCCAGCGAGTCGACCAACGCGGACCTCAGCAGCTGCGACGTCGTTCTCATCGATGACCGGGCTCGTGAGTTCAAGGCCAACGTGTTCGTGGACAGCTTCGTCGAGGGGTACGAGTTCAGCTACTCCTGCGGAGTCCCCGAGCCGGACGACGACGTCGGGCCCGAGCAGGCGCTGCTCGTGCTGGTCCCCGAGGACGCCGACCTCCAGGTCGTCCGGATCACCAACCGGTCCGTGTTCGGACCCAGCTACATCGAGCTCCCGCTCGGCTGACCGGCGATGCGGAGCTGGGACGGTGCGCCGAAGCGAGCGAGCAGGCCGTCGGAGTACGCGGCGATCAGCGGCGTCGTCAGGCAGAGCACCACCACGTAGACAAGCGCGTTGATCGGGCCGTAGGCGGCGAGCCAGTCGGAGTACTCGAAGCGGTCGCCAACGACCAGGTAGGCCAGCTGCCAGATCGCGTACGGGACCCCCGTGGCGACGATCGTGTAGACCACGCAGAACACCAGCAGCGGCACATAGCGCGACCGCAGCACCATCGCGCCTCCGCCGACGAGAGCCCCGAACCGGCCCTCGGGACTGGCGACGCGTCGCCAGGCCCGCCCGACGAGGGCCGGGTCGACCTTGGTGGCGACACCCGTCAGCACACGGCGCTTCTCAGCGGCGGCGAGCAGGTCGCGCTCCGACACCGCGTCGGTGACCGAGCGTCCGTAGACGATGACGCCGATCGCCAGCCACGCCGCCGGCGCCACGAGACCCGTCACCGCGCCGTCGAGCACCAGGCCGACGACCGACGCGACGACGTCCCAGACCCCACGCAGCAGCGGCAGCGTGACGTCGATCGAGTCCCACCAGTCAGCGATGCTGTCCCCGATCCGGCGCTGCTCCCACCAGCCTTGGAGGCCCACCAGCGTCGTGCGGATCACGGCGGCGCCGATGACGATCCACACCACCTCGGAGAACCCCGCGAGCGCGCGCAGCGTGCCACGCAGCACCCGGAGCCGTCCGCTTCGCCACAACGACTCCCGCTCGGCGACGCGCGCTCCGGCTACTCGGAACAGGAAGGCGATGAGCACGGTCAGCAGCACCACCGGGGCGCCGGTGTCCAGGACGAGCCCGTCGTAGGCGGTCGGATCCGTGTCACCGCCCGAGAAACCCTCGGCCGCCTGCTGGTCCGCGACGTAGTTGAAGCCGCCGTTGAAGAAGTCCGTGAGGTCGTTCCGGAAGTCGCCCTGGCTCTCGTACACCACGAGAAACGGGATCAGCACGCTCCCGACCGCGGCGTACAGCGCGGCGCGCCCGGACGCCTCGATGTGCCGGCGCAGCAGCAGCAGGGCGACGACGACGGCGAGCAGCGGGACCAGCGGCACCAGCGAGAACACCAGCAGCCCGGGAAGAGCCCCGGCCCGATACGCCAGCACCGAGAGCTCCATGGTGGCGGCGTGCAGCGCGTAGGCGCACAGGCCGACGATCGCCAGCTGCCACCAGTGCGCGGCGAGCAGCTGACCGCTGGTACGGAGCAGTCGGAGCTCGAGCAGCTGCGACAGCCCGTCGCGGGGCGAGCTGTGCGTCGCTCCCGCGTGGGTGTCCGTCGTCTGCGTCATCGCTGGACACTGTAGGGGAGCGCCGCCACGGTCGGGTCCGGCGCGGGGCGCGTGCCGCTAGTGCACCACGAGGCTCGCGTCCGCCGACGACCCGACGATCCGGCGCAGCAGCAGCAGCAGGTCGGGGTCGTGGACCAGGCTCGCGCGCAGCGAGTCGACCCGTCGCCCGGTCACGATCATGCGGCCGCCACGACCGGGATAGTCGGAGGCGACCTCGCGCACCTCGTCGAGCTGCCGGGAGGTGATCAACGCGACCGGCGCGTCGGTCGCGGCGTCGGCGAGCGTGACGATCCGACGCTTGGGGTAGTCGACGGCGGGGACACCCTCCTCGGTCGCGCGGTGGATCGCGCGCTGCGCCGAGTGCGAGATCCACATCGGCGGGAGCCGATCCGTGAGGATCCTCTCGGCGACCGTGCGGGCGGCACGCGGACGGCCGATCCGCCGGGCGTCGTCGGACATCCGGGCGAGCCTGTCGGGGTCGGCGAGCAGCCGGTCGATCTTCGGGCCGACGGTCGTGGAGTAGTTGCAGCGCACGGCGGCCCCCTCCTCGAGCAGGAAGTCGCTGTTGCGCTCCTCCTGGCCGGGGATCGGGTTGATGACGGCCATCGGGGTCCCGGCAGCCATGCACTCCGACGACGAGAGCCCGCCCGGCTTGCCGACGAACAGAGCCGCGATCCGCGTCAGGTCCGGCATGGCGTCGGTGTACCCGATCACGTGGACGTCGGGGGAGCCCGCTGCGATCGCGGCGATGTCACGACGCAGCTCCTCGTTGCGGCCGCAGACGACGACGGCCTGGCACGGCGTGCGCAGCCTCGTCACCTGCCGTACGACGCTGCGGATGTACGCCCCACCGGAGGCGCCCGCGGAGATGAGCAGGACGGGGAGGTCGTCGCGCAGGCCGAACCGCGCGAGCACGGCCGCCCGGTCGACCGGGTCGCCGAGCTCGGGCCGCACCGGGATCCCCGAGACGTGCACCCGCGACGCCGGGATGCCGATGGCGGCGAGGTGGTCCCGCGTCTCCTCGCGAGCGACGAAGAACCGGTCGAACGTGCCGGTCAGCCACAACCCCTGGAAGTCGTAGTCGGTCGTGACGGCCGAGAGCGAGCAGCGCAGGTCGCCGCGCGCGATCATCAGGGCGACGAGCCGGAGCGGCAGGAAGTGCGTGCACACGATCGCCGTCGGGCGGAACGCGCGGATGGCCTTGACCGTCTCGGTGGTGTTGATCCGTTCCAGCGCACGCGCCGACCGGCCGAGCTTGAAGGGCACGTCGTTCGCGTCGTAGCCCCAGCCGACCAGCCACGGGAGCGCCTTGACCAGCCGGAAGTAGCCGTCGCTGTAGAAGGTGCGGAACACCTCGTTGGACATCTCGAGCACGTCGACACCGGCGACCGCGGCCACCTCGGGCCGGGCGCGGAACGCGTCCACGAGGGCGTCGCCGGCCATGGTGTGCCCGGCACCCACACCCGCGCTGAGCACGAGCACCTGCGCTCGCGGGCCGACGGTCCCGGTCACGGCAGCACGCGCGCGAGCCAGTCCTGCAGGAGGGCGTCGTAGCGGTCCCGCACGTCGCGCTCGGACAGGGTGAGGTCGTGACGGCCGCCGGGCACCCGCAGCACGCGCACCCGGGGTCCGAGCAGCGGTGCCCGCGCCCACATGTGCGCGGGGTCCAGCACGCAGTCCGCGCCCGCCAGATCGGCCGCGGTGGGGCGCGACCGATGGCCCGCTCGCCCGGAGGTGGCCAGGAGCACGGGGACCGTGATGGCCAGCCCGCGCGCCAGCCTGGCGTGGCCGCGCCGGATCGCACGCAGCCAACCGGCGAGGACGGGGAAGCCCTCGAGCGGCTTCCAGGCGAGGTCGTAGTCCCACTCGCCACCGGTCGAGACGTGGAGCGCGCGGCCGTAGGCGTCGCCGAGCGTCGCGACCTGGCGCTTCGGCTGACGCGCCCCGACACGGTCGATCACCCGGGTGGAGACCACGCGGTCGAACCACGAGGCGTTGAGGTCGAACCACGGGCTGTTGAGCACGAGGGCGTCCACGCTGCCGGGGTGGTCGTGCACGTAGAGCGCGGCGATCAGGCCGCCGGTCGAGTGCCCGTCGAGGACCACGACGTCGTGCGAGGAACGGGCGAGTGCCAGCGCGGCTCCGATCTCGTCGTCGTACTCGGCGAGATCGGCGACGAAGTGCGGCGTCCGGCCGGGTCGGATCGACCGGCCGCAGTCGTGCAGGTCGATCGCGTAGACGTCGTAGCCGTGCGCCTCCCAGACGGCCGCGTGATGGGTCTGGAAGAAGTAGTCGGTGAAGCCGTGGATGTAGACCATCGCGCGCGGGCGGCTGCCCGCCCCGGACCGATGAACGAGGGTGGCGACGCCGTCGTCGCCCACCGGCATCGTCCGGGCCACCCAGTCCTCGCCCAGCACGTCCGGTCGCGGCTCGCTCCAGCTCACCGGCCCATCCTTGCGCATGGCAGTCCTCCCCGTCGCGGCTCCGGCGGCGCTCGCCGGGAGGTGCGTAGGTTGGGCGCGCACGCTCGGAGGGAGCCCGACATGTCCATGCCCGGTCACGACCCGTTCGCCGTCAGCGGTCCGCCGTCGACAGCAGTGCCCCCCACGGCAGCGCCGTCACCAGCAGCGCCCTCAGCAGCAGCACCGCCGCCGTCGTCCTCGACGCGTCTCATCGGCTGGCTCGGGTACGCGCTGCTGCTGGTGCTGCTGGTCATCCAGCTGGTGATCCCGACCGTCTCGAACCTGGCGTCGAGCATGACCGACGCCACTCTGCTCGGCGATCAGGCCGAGCAGGTCGGGATGGCGAACTGGGCCGCCGTGCTCCCCGGCGTCGGTCGGAGCATGGGGTTCGCGCTGCTCGCCGTCAGCCCGGTCGTCGTGGTCGCGATGGTGCTCGGCGCCCTGATCGGGACGGCGCTGCCGCCGTCCTCCGGGCTGGCCGTCCCCGCGCGGGTCGTCGTGGGTGTGACGCTCGCGCTGTTCGCCCCCCTCGGTGTCGGGCTCGCCCGTGTCGTCGACGCCCGCGGTGCCGGCGGCGACGGCGGGCCGGTCGACCCGACGACGGCGGGGGTCTGGATGATGGTGACCGTCACGATGGCGTGGCTGCCGCTGCTCACCGCCGGGTTCGCGACGGCGTTCGGTGCGGCCTTCGCGGCCGACCGCGGCCGACGCCCCCGCGGCCTGGTCGCGGTCGTGGGCGGGCTCGCCGTCGTGCCCGCCGCGATGCAGCTGTTCGACCTGCCGCAGGCCCTGACCGGTGGGGGTCCCGGCGAGGTGACGTCGACGCCGATGGTGGCGCTGTGGCGGCACTTCTTCATGATGGCCGACGTCGGCCGCGCGGCCGCGGTCGGTGCCGTCGTCGTGCTCGTGGTCGGGGTGCTCGGGCTGGTCGCGATGCTGGTCGTGCTGGGGTCGCGGGTGCGGCTCGTCGTCACCGATGCCCCGGTGCCGCGATCGGGTGTGGTCGGACTCGTCGCTGTCGGTGCCGTGCTGGTGGGCGCGGTGATCGTGCTGCTCCCGGTCGTCACCGGTCCGTCGACGATCCCCGACGGACCGCCCTCCGCTCAGGTCGTGCTCAACACCTGGGCGCCGCCGGCCATCGGCGCCGTGCTCCAGGTCGTCGTGGCGGTCGCGGGCGGCGCGGCGATCGGCTGGTGCCGGCCGGTCGGGCGTCACTCCCTCTGGCTGCTGCTGCCGTTCGCGCCGTGGCTGTTCCTCGGTCCGATGCCGCTGGCGGTGCCGATGATCGAGCAGCTGCGGGCGTCGTCGCAGCTGAACACGTGGTTCTCGTTGATCCCGTCCCCGACGCTGGTGGTCCCGGCGCTGGTGCTGTTCGCACTGCTGTTCGCGGGCCTGCGCGAGCGGCCCGGTCGCGCGCTGGGCGTCGTGGGCGCGGCGGCGGCCGGTGCCCTCGCCCTGCTCACGCTGGTCCAGGCGCAGTCCCTGTTCCGGTCCTACGCCGTGGCGTCGTCGCCGGAGCTGTGGGGTGCGCCGATCCTGCTGCTCAGCGCGGCCGCGCGAGGGTCGGGCGAGGACATCCCGCTCGGCCTGCTCTACCCCGTCCCCGTGCTGCTGGTGATCGCCGCTCTCGGCGTGCTCGCGCAGCTGGGGCTGCGCCGGGTCGCCCTGGCGCGTCTGGACCGCGCCGCGAATTGAGCTAGATTGGCGTTGTCAAATACCGCCGGACCAGCGCAGGAGAATCATGGCGCGCGCAGCGAGCAAGCCCGAGCGACCCAAGGACGTCCGCGTCCACGAGATCGAGGTCGCTCGCGCCACCCGTCTGAGCAGCTCGTTCGTGCGGGTCACGTTCACCGGCGACGACGACTTCGACCGCTCCTTCCGGCACGTCGGGCACGACCAGTGGTTCCGGTTCTTCGTGCCGAACGAGGCCGGCGCCCTCGGACTGCCGGGTGGCACCGGGGACGGCTGGTACCGACGGTGGCTGACGATCCCCAAGGCCACCCGCTCCGTGCAGCGCAACTACACGATCCGCCAGGCCCGGGACGTCGACGGCTCGTGGGAGATCGACGCGGACTTCGTCGTCCACGCCGGACCGTCGGGCGACGTCGACGGTCCCGCGGCGGCCTGGGCGCTCGCGGCCCGGCCCGGTGACCGCGTCGGATTCCTCGATCAGGGCATGCTCTTCGCACCGGCCGACGCCGAGCGTGCGGCCGCCGACGGCGGTCGGGTGTGGCTCGTCGCGGACGAGACCGGGCTCCCCGGGGTCGAGGGCATCCTGACCTCGCTCGGGGGCCGGCTCGACGTCGCCTGCATCCTCGAGGTGCCGCACGAGGACGACCGCCGTGAGCTCCCCCACTCGCCCGAGGTCCGGTGGCAGGTGCGCGGCGATGGTCACGCCCTTCCGGGCCAGGCGGCGCTGAAGGCGCTGTCGGCCACCCCGCTCGGAGGTTCCGACTACGTCTACACCGTCGGCGAGTCCTCGATGACGCTCGACGTCCGCAAGTACGCCAAGCGTGCGGGGCTGCGCAAGGAGCGCATCGACTTCTGCGCCTACTGGCGCCCCGAACGCCGCGCCGCCTGATCCGTCTCACCGCGCTCAGGGGCGGCGCCCGCGTAGCGGTGAGCCAGCGTCCACCGAGGTGGGTGCGGTGGACGCTCAGTCACCGCTGCCGATGGTGACCCGGGGGAGCGGTGAGCAGCCATGGTTCAGCGGACGCCATCGTCGCCGGTCGTGGTCCCGAGGGGCTGCGGGCGGGTGGTGACCGCGTTGCGCTGAGCGCGGAGGACGATCACGAAGCCGGAGACGAACATCGCGACTCCCAGGCCGGTCATCGCCGCGGCGATCATCCAGCTCCAGGGCTCGCTCTGGTACATCGCGACGAACCAGGCGCGGGCCTCGACCCCCCGGCTGAGGAACACCAGCGGCAGGATGCCCTGAGGGATCAGTGGGATCGCACCCAGCCCGAAACAGCAGGAGACCAGGATCCGTCGCCACCGCGGCAAGGAGCGGTAACGCGTGGCGAGCGGCGCGGCGATGGCGACGAGCTCGGCCGTGCCGTTGTCGCCGACGGAGCCGCCCTGCAGCGTTCGCAGAACGCGATCGCCGTCTTGCTCGAGCCGCCGGGTCGCGAGGTCGCTCGATGCGACGACCGTCGCCAGCCCGACGGCGATCCCCACCGCAACAGCCCACCAGCCGAGCAGCAGCCCGGCTACGACGACCGGGCCCAGGATGACCACCATCGCGACCAGCGCGACGTAGGCGGCGCCCAGCGACTCCGCGCCGTCGCCGGTGTCGAACGGATCGCCGGCGCGTTGGTGTGCTCGCCTCGCCCTGCTGGGCATCCACGCCGCCAGCAGCACCGAGACGCCTGCAGCGGCTCCGACGGCAGCGATCGTCGTGGCCACGACGAGGGGCAGCTGATCGCCTGCCCATAGGGCGGTCAGCGCGAGCCCGGCGGCTGCGACCGCGCCGCCGCGGATCGCCACGCCGGCGGCACGAGCACGAACATCCGCTCGCCCCGCGTCGGCAGCCAGCACCAACCACAGCGATGTCCCCGTGGCGCCGTAGCCGTTGCTTCCGAGCGTGGTGACCATGACGAGGACGGCACAGGGGATCCACGGCACCAGGACGGTCCAGCCGACAGCCAGGGGCAGCAGGCAGAACGCGGTCGCGTACACGATCGCGAACGACCAGCGCTGGGTGACGACGAGGTCGCGCGACCACGCGCGCCGCTCCGCCGCACGAGCTGCCGATCCGCGGTCTTTCGCCCGGAGCAGGCGCACCGGCCTCGTCGGTGCCGCGTGATGGTGAGGTCTCGACGCGAGCGCCGCCCAGACAGCGAGAGCGAGAGCGGTCGTGGCGGCCTGCGCCACGAGCAGCGCCGCCGCTGCTCCGTCGCGGTCCGCGGCGGCCGCATCCAGGGCCTGGAGCGCCCATCCTGTGGGCAGCAGGTTCGCGATTCTCGCGAGCTCCGTCTGGACGCTCACGGACGTGCTCGCAGGGATCAACGCCCATCCCTGGGCCACGACCGCCATCAGAAGGCCGGTCGCCGACCCGGCGACGACCGCGCCGACCCGCGAGCGCAGCAGGACGGCAGCAACCTCGGCAGCCAGTCGGGCGGACGCCACCAGCAAACCGAACGTCGTGATCGAGCCGACCGCGCCCACCGCGAGCACGACCACGCCTCCGAGTGCGATCGAGGCGGCGAGCACGCCGGTCGCAGCGACAGCCATGACAGCAGTCGGCACCGACACCGCCGAACCCATCAGCAACGCCCCGACGAGCCGGTGCCGGGCCAGCCCCGTCGAGACGAACAGCTCCGGACGTAGTGCGCTCGGCCGTCCGACGAGGACGGGGGCGACCAGGCAACCGAGTGCCCAGAGTCCGAGCGCGAGGGGAAGCGTCGAGGGCGCGATCAGCGCCAGGAGCACCGTGCCGCCAGCAGCCGTCGTCCCCGCCACCAGACCCGCCCAGCGCCAGCCGTTGCGTCCGGGGGGCAGCAGCGTGCGCTGCACGAGAGTCCACTGAAGGCCCGTCATGACCCGCCACGGCGGCACGGCGTCCGCATCGCGGGGTCCCCACGGGGCGGCGCTCACGGCTGCGACCGATCCGAGAGCCAGGACAGCCGCGGCGACGAGTCCCTCTCGGCCCCGACGAGTGACACGAACGCAGCCTCGAGCGGCCGGCCGCCGCTGACCGCGTCCAAGGCGCCTGACGCCAGCAGTCGGCCATCGTGGAGGATCGCAACCCGGTCGCACAGCTGCTCGACCAGCGCCATCACGTGGCTGGAGAGCACGACCGAACCGCCCGTGTCGACGACGTCACGCAGGATCGACTTGATGGTGGCAGCCGAGACGGGGTCGACCGCCTCGAGCGGCTCGTCCAGCACGAGGAGTCGAGGAGCGTGCAGGAGTGCGACCGCGAGACCGAGCTTCTTGCGCATGCCTGTCGAGTAGCCCCCGATCACCCGCAGCGCGCCGCGTCGCTCGTCGGTCGGCAGGTCGAGCAGCTCCAGCAGCTCGGCGCCACGATCGTGGACGGTGTCCCGGTCGAGGCCGCGCAGCAGGCCGAGATAGGTCAGCGCCTCTCGTCCGGTGAGCTGCTCCGGGAGTCCGAGGCCGTCCGGAAGGAGCCCGAGCAGGCGCTGGGCGTGCGCCCTGTCTCTCCAGACGTCCACGCCCAGCACCCGGGCTCGGCCGCCGTCCGGGCGGAGCAGGCCCGTCGCCATCGCCAACGTCGTCGTCTTGCCGGCCCCGTTGGGTCCGACGAGCCCGAAGAACGATCCCGACGGCACCGTGAGCGAGACCCGGTCGACCGCACGGTGGTGCCCGAACGTCTTGCGCAGGCCCTCGAGCTCCAGCGCCGGCGTCGCGGATGACGCATCAGCTCCCGACACCTAGCACAGCTCCTGACGATCGTGGCCGGCGGCACGGAGCCGACGGGGTGCCGTTCGGTGCGGCCGAGGCGCTGCCGATCGCGTGGATGCGCGGTCATCGCCCCGACGCGCCGCGATGGCCGAGGCGGTGCTCCGCTCCTGCGGCGACGCCAACGCCCGGTTGACGACGCGGAGCAGCACCAGCATCACCAGACAGGCGACCGCGCTCAGGGCAGCAGCGACTCGGAACCCGTCCGTCAGCGCCAGTCTGGCCGAATCGACGACAGCGCCGACGGCGTCGACGGGGATGGACGCGAACCCCTGCGAGAGCTGGTCGACGACGGCGGGATCGGCGCCGTCGGGGGCGAGCGCGTGCACGCGTCGGCTGTAGACGCTCGCCGCCGCGCTGCCGATCACTGCGATGCCCAGGGCCAGACCCATCTCGTACGCGGTCTGTCCGATGCCTGCGGCCTGTCCGGAGCGACCCTGCGGAGCAACCGAGACCGCCAGGCCGGTTCCCACGACGGTGACCGGCGCCAGACCCGCCATCATCGCGGCGGTCGTGATGGCGAGCCAGGCCGGGGACTCGGTCGCCGGGAGGATGGCGAGCGAGACCAGGGACGCCAGGGCGAGACACGCGCCGAGCGCCACCGTGCGCGACTCCCCGAACCGTGTGACCGACCGGGACGTCAGCTGCGAACCCAGGGCGAGCCCCGCAGCGGGGATCACCATGAGCAGACCCGCCTGGGACGCGCTGACTCCGTGCACCAGCTGGAGCAGCTGCGGCACCAGGTACTCCACGCCGTTCATCGCCATCAGTCCCAGCACCAGCAACCCGACGGCAGCCCGCATCGGCGGTACCGCCAGGAGCCCGAGATCCAGGAGTGGCTCACAGACCCGGCGTTGGCGCCGAACCAGAGCGACCCCGGCGACGACCGCCAGACCCAGTGGCAGGAGGGTTCGCATCGAGATAAAGCCGTGCTCGCCGACGGACTTCACCGCCAGCACGCCCGGCACCGTCGTCATCAAGAGCAGGGGGACCGACCAGCCGTCCAGACGAGGTGCGTCCGCGGATCTGGACTGGGGGAGCGTGCGCCGGGCGAGCCCCAGCATGGGCAGCATCAGCGGTACGCCGACGAGGAAGACCGATCCCCACCAGAACCGCTCGACGAGCAGTCCGCCGATGACGGGACCGATGGCGATGCCCGTGGACAACGCGGTGACCCACCATCCGATCGCCCGTGCGCGTGCACGCCGCTCGGGATAGAGCTCGTTCACGAGAGCGAGCGTCGCCGGCATGATCGCGGCTCCGGCCAGCCCCAGGAGCGCCCGCGCAGCGATCAGCATCTCCGTCGACTGCGACCAGGCCGCGAGCAGCGAGGCTGCAACGAAGATGACGACGCCGCCCAGCAGGGTGCGGCGGCGCCCCCAGCGGTCACCGAGGTTGCCCATGAGCACGAGCGTCGAGGCGATGACCAGGCCGTAGGCATCGTTGATCCACAGCACCTCCGCGTTCGTCGGCCGGAGGTCGGCCGAGAGCGACGGGGTCGCCAGCCAGAGCACACCCAGATCCAGGGTCATGACCATCGTGACGAGCAGAAGGGCGATCAAGCCCCGTCGGCGATCGTCGGCAACCCGGCCGGTCGTGGGCTCGATCGGTTCCGCCCCGTCCCGTGTCGAGCCCGTCCTGATGTCGTCGGAGGGCCGGCTCACGGCGCCTCGCGCCTCGGCGCGGCGGCGTCGACCCCTCGCCGCGTCAGCGTCCGGTACGCAGGGTTCACGATCATGGTCAGCACGGTAGGAGGGGCCGGCGCGCGACCGCACGGCCCGTGGCAGCCCGCGGGGGTGGGCCCCTGCTCCGCGGCTCCGAGCGCCTCCACGATCGCGTCGACGAGGAGCGTGAGAGCACGGTCGCCTCCGCCGGGTGGCGGCGCGCCGTAGCCCACGACGATTCCGGCGAGCGGTCGGGAGTCCGTGGAGACGTCGCACCGGAACCGGTAGTCCGCGAGTCCTTCGACGGTGACCCCGCGGGCGGCCGCGGCCTCGACGACCCGGTCCTCGGCAGCCCTGCCGGGGAGCTGCACCACGCACTGCAGGCCGGCAGCATGCCCGAGCACGCCGACCGCGGGCGCCCGCTCCGCGAGGTCTGCGACGAGCGCCGCGCGACGTCGACGGAACATCGCCCGTCGACGGCGTACCGCGCGGTCGTACTCGAAGTCGTCGAGAAACCGGACGAACGTGTGCTGCAGCAGCGAGCTGGGCGAGCCGCCCTGGTGTCGACGCTGACGCTCGAAGGGATACGCCAAGGGTGGCGGCAGTGCTGCCCAGGCGAGTCCGACGGCCGGCGCCAGCGCCTTGCTGGCGGTGGCCAGGTAGACGACCCGATCCGGTGCCAGCGGCTGGAGCGAGCCCACGCTGCGCCGGTCGAAGCGGAACTCGCCGTCGTAGTCGTCCTCGAGGACGTACGCCCCGGTCCGTGCCGCCCACGAGACCATGGCTCGCCGGCGGGCCGACGACAGGGTCGAGCCGGTGGGGAACTGATGGCCGGGGGTGACCAGGACGGCCGACAGGTCGCGGACGGCGACGAGCTCGTCGACGACCATGCCCTCCGCGTCGACGGCGATCGGGACCGGTTCCAGGCCTGCCTCGATGATCACGCGTCGATGGGCGCAGTGCCCGTACTCCTCGACCGCGACCCGGCGCGCGCCACCAGCGCGAAGGACGCGGCAGAGCACGGAGAGCAGATCGCCGAACCCGTGGCCGACGACGACGTGATCCGCCGTGGCCGCGACGCCCCGCGTGCGCCCCATGTAGCTGGCCAGGTTCGCGCGCAGCTCAGGGACGCCCAACGGGTCGGGGTACCCGAGGGCGAGGTGGGACATCTGCAGCACGGCGTCGCGGGTGGCTCGGCTCCACGCCGTCCGGGGGAAGTCGCTGGTGTCGACCAGACCGCCGCGGAGCTCGTAGCCGTGGCGCGGCGTCGACGGCTGCGAGACCGGCCTGTCGGTGTCCGGTCGCGCGGCCACCCAGGTGCCCGCTCCGACGCGAGTCTGCAGCCAACCCTCGCCGGCCAGCTGTGCGTAGGCCTCGGCGACGGTGTTGCGAGCCATGCCGAGGTCGCTCGCGAGCGATCTCGAGGAGGGTAGTCGGGTCCCCACCGGAAGCCGTCCTGCGGCCATGAGGCGGCGCAGCGCCTGCTCAACGTCGCGGCGTGACCGACCGACGAGCGGCAGGAGCAGATCGAGCCCTTCCGCGGCGCTGGAGGTCACGGTTCGCTGCGCGCGACGTCGGAGCCCAGGGCCTTGCGCACGAGGCGGGTCAGCTCGTGCTGCTCGGCGCCGGTGAGCCGGCCCACCGCTGCTCGAGCGAAGCCGAACTCGTGCTCGAAGCGGGCGTACACGCGATCGCCCGCCGACGTCCGCACCACCAGCCGGGCGCGACCGTCGTCGGGACTCGGCACCCGCGCGACCAGTCCGTGCGCCTCGAGGCGGCCGACGATCTGCGTGATGTTGGAGGCGTCGCAGCCGAGCTGGTCCGCCAGCGATGTCATGCGCTGGTGCTCCGCGACTCGTCCCAGGACGCAGGCCTGCGCGGCGCTGAGCGACTGCGTCGCCGCCGCCAGCTCGTAGGCGCGGTCGTAGACGTCGACCAGGTCGAAGAGGGCGGACTCGGCGAGTGACGAGGAGGCGACGGGGCCACGGGGAAGAACCACGGCGCGACACTAGAAGAACTTGATTGCCTCAAGCAAGCGCGTGGACCACGGCCGCACGTCCGATGCCCGTCGCGCGCTGGACGGGCACGCCGTCGGCACGATCGCCGTCCGCGTCCGGTCAGTCGGGCTGATCCGAGACGAGGTCGCTGCGCACCAGCTCCATCAGCAGCCCGTCCTTCCAGCTCCCGTCCGCCTGCTTCTCGTACTCGCGCATCACACCGACAGCGGTGAAGCCGACCTTCGCGTAGCAGGCGATCGCCGCCTGGTTGTCGGCCGCCGGATCGATCGTCAACCGATGGTGCCCGCGCTCGTCCATGAGGTGACGGACGAGCGCGGTGATCGCATCGGAACCGATCCCTCGCCGGTGGTGGCGGGGATCGACGAAGAGGTCGATCGCCGCGTGCCGGTACTCCGGATCGCTCTCCTCGGAGAACTGGATGAGTCCGACGACCTCGCCGACGTTGCCGACGTCGCTGACGATGACCAGCTGGACCAGATCGTCGTCGGCGAGGTCGGCGGCGACCTCGGCCTCCAGCTCCTCTCCACGCCACCGACTGAACACCTCGTCCGTGCGTCGCATCTCGACGATCCGAGGAAGGTCGGCCACGACCGCCGGCCGCAACCGCACGCGTCGTCCTCGCAGCACCTGCGTCACGACCCCTCTCCCATCCGTTCGGCGAGCTCGACCAGCCGGTGGGAGAACCCCCATTCGTTGTCGTACCAGCCGTGCACCTTGACCTGACGGCCGATCGCCTGGGTCAACGGGGCGTCGAAGATGCTCGAGTGCGGGTTGCCCACGATGTCCGCCGAGACCAGGGGTGCCTCGGAGTACTCCAGGTAGCGACGCAGGCGTGCCCCGTCGGCGGCTTCTCGGAAGGCCGCGTTGACCTCGTCGACCGAGACGCTGCGCTCCAGCACGACGGTGAGGTCGGTGATGGACCCGACCGGGACCGGCACGCGGAGGGCGGCACCCGTCAGCCGTCCCTCGAGCTCGGGCAGCACCTTGCCGATCGCCGCTGCGGCACCCGACGACGCCGGGATGGTGGAGACTGCCGCCGCCCTCGCGCGGCGCAGGTCCGGGTGCGGCGCGTCGTGCAGCCGTTGGTCGCTGGTGTATGCGTGCACGGTCGTCATCAGACCGGACTCGATGCCGAAGGCGTCGTGCAGCACCGTGGCGAGCGGCGCGAGAGAGTTCGTGGTGCAGGAACCGTTGGAGACGATGTCGTGACTGGAGAGGTCGAGGTCGTCGTCGTTCACGCCGAGCACGACGGTCGGTACCGCCCCCTTCGCCGGTGCCGAGACGATGACCTTCGCCGCTCCTCCGAGGAGATGGCCACCGGCGGTCGGCGCGTCGGTGAAGCGACCGGTCGCCTCGATGACGACGTCCACGCCGACGTCACCCCACCGGATCGCTCGCGGGTCCGGCTCGGCGAGAACCACGATCCGGCGGTCGCCGAGCGTCAGCACGTCGCCCTCGAGGCCGACGCCGTCGAGACGGCCATGGAGCGAGTCCCACTCCAGCAGGGTCGCCAGCGTCCGGGAATCGGCCAGGTCGTTGACGGCGACGACCTCCGCGTCCGAGCCGTTCGTGAGAGCTGCGCGCAGGACGCTGCGCCCGATGCGGCCGAAGCCGTTGATGCCGATTCGTGTCGTCATGGGGTCCTCCGTGGTCGATGGGGTGGGGTGCGCGGCCAGGCTCGGCGCAGTGGTGGTCGTGGCCGCCTCAGGTGGTGCTGCGCGCCTCCAGGACCTCGAGGTAGTGCGGGTTGTGCATGATGCCGAGGATGTTGCCGAAGGGATCGATGACGGCGGCCGTCGCGAACCCCGACCCGTCGCCGTGCTCGGTGATCGGCGTGTACTCGGTGGCTCCACGGGCGAGGAGGCCGGCGAGCGTGCCGGGCAGGTCGTCGACGTGCCAGTACATGACGGCGCCGCCAGGTCCGCGAGCGCCGTCGGACGGCGGTGCGAACCTGCTGTCGATGAAGCCGATCTCGTCGCCGTCGTCGCCGATGCGGAACTCGACGTAGGCGGGATCGGCGGGCGCGGGCGGGAAGGCGTAGTACGCGCGGACGCCGAACACGTCCTCGTACCAGTCCCGCGCGGCGGCCAGATCGTCCGCGTAGTAGTTCAGGGTCGCGAAGCCTCGGAACATCACGTGTCCTCTCCGCACGGCGACGACGCCGCCGGGGTCGGCGGTCGATGAGTCGTGCACCTGCGACGCGCACGCTAGGTCGACAAGGACGACTGCCCGTTGCGAGGACATCGAGACCCGCGCGAACCGCCTGGACCTGATCGAGCCGCCACGCACGGCTCCGGCGCCGCGGATCGGGCCGGAAGACGCCATCGGCTCGGCCCCGTCCCTCTGGTTCAGCGAGCGGGAATGGACCACGCGGCTGCGCCCCGATTGGCTTCGGGCCGGCCGGTTCGCGAGGTCCTGTCGATCGTGTCGCGAGTGACGTGGCACGCACGCGGCCACCAGAGTGGCCTGTATCGGTCGGAGGCGATTGTCCGTGTGCCGTCACGATCGGGTCTCCTACCGTCGGGGCATGATCGCCGAGACCGTTCCCGTCCGCCTCGACTTCGACGCGCATGCTCCCGCCTTCGCCCGCGCGATGAGCGACCTGGACGACGCCGCCGTCGCGCTGGCTGACGAGGCCGGGCTGGACGCGCAGCTGCGTGAGCTGGTCCGGCTTCGCGCCTCCCAGGTCAACGGCTGCGCCTACTGCGTCGACCTGCACGCCCGGGACGCCCGACGAGCCGGTGCGTCCGCCCAACGGGTCGACGCCGTCGCCGTCTGGCCGGAGTCGGGACTCTTCGATGCGGCCGAGCGCGCGGGCCTCGCGCTCGCCGAGGCCATGACGCAGATGTCGCGGACACGCGTCCCCGAGCCCGTGCTGACCGAGGCCGTGGCCGTCCACGGCGAGCAGGCGACCGCTGCGCTCGTCGCGCTGGTCGTCGCCGTCGGCATGTGGAACGGCGTGGGTGTCAGCACCCGCTGCTGGCCGGTCTCGGTCCGATCCCACGACTGAGTCCCGGCACCGGCCCCACGAACCCCGGCGAGGGACGTCTCACGAGAGGAACCATGTCCGCCGTCACCTTTCGCACGCTCACCTGGTCCACGCCGGACGGGCGTCCGGTCCTCGATCGGCTCGACGGGAGCATCCCCGACGGGCTGACCGGGCTGATCGGTCCGAACGGCCTCGGCAAGAGCACGATCCTGCGGCTGATCTACGGCGATCTGAAACCCGAGGACGGCTCGGTGACGGTGCCCGAATCCGTCGGCTACCTCCCGCAGGCCGCTGTCCGGGACGCCGACGACCGGATCTGCGACGTGCTGGGGGTAGCGGCGGAGCTGGCCGCGCTCGACCGCGCCGACCGCGGATCGGCCGACCAGTCGGATCTCGAGCTCCTCGCGGATCGGTGGGACGTCGCCGACCGGGCCGGTGCTGTGCTGGCGCAGCTGGGATTCGCGGCCGACCTCGACCTGCGCCGACCGGTGCGGACGTTGTCCGGAGGGGAGAGGAGACGGCTCGCCATCGGGGCCCGGCTGCTCGAGGACAGCGATCTGCTGCTGCTGGACGAACCCACGAACGACGTGGACGCGGACGGACGTCGACGTGTCATCGAAGCGATCCGTGCGCGGACCCGGTCCACGCTCGTGGTGACGCACGACCGCGAGCTCCTCGAGGTCGTCGACCAGATCGCCGAGCTGCGACCGGCGGGCAGGGTGCGGACCTTCGCGCACCGGCGGCCGGGTCGGCTGCGCGTCTTCGGTGGTGGTTACGCGGCGTACCTGCAGGCTCTCGCCGTCGAGGACGGCGCGGCTCGCCGGACGGTGCGAGACGCCGAGCAGGCGCTTGCCCGCGAGCAGCGCGACCTCCGTGCGTCGCAGACGGTCATCGACCGCCGGATACGCGCCGGCGCGAAGGCGTCGGCGGAGAAGCGCAAGCCGAAGATCGTCATGAACGCGCGCAAGCGTGAGGCGCAGGTGTCGGCGGCCAAGCTCAGGAGGGGGCACGAGGAGGACCTGCAGCGCACCCGCGAGGATCTCGCCACCGCGCAGGACCGCGTGCGGGAGAGTCCCTCGATCACGATCGATCTCGCCGCGACGACGGTGCCGGCAGGGCGCGAGGTGGTGCGTGCACGAGGGCTGGTGCTCCGGAACGGCGTGGCGGTCGATCTGGAGCTGCGGGGGCCGGAGCGCGTCGCCATCACCGGTCCCAACGGCTCGGGCAAGTCGACGCTGCTCGACACCCTGACCGGAGCGGTCGCTCCCCGCGAGGGCTCGGCGAAGATCCTCGTGCCGCACCGGATGCTGCCGCAGGGCATGGAGCTGCTCGACCCCGAGGCCACCGTCCTCGAGGCGATCCGTGCGGCCGTACCGTCGGCGAGCCCGCAGCTGCTGCGCGACCGCCTCGCGCGGATGCTGCTCGCCGGCGGCGTGGTCGACCAGGCCGTCGGCACGCTGTCCGGTGGCGAACGGTTCCGAGCCACTATCGCCGCTCTGCTCCTCGCCGAGCCCGCCCCTCAGCTCCTCATCCTGGACGAGCCCAGCAACAACCTCGACCTGGACTCGGTCGCCGAGCTCGTCGCCGCTCTCCGGGAGTACCGAGGCGCGCTGCTCCTCGTGAGCCACGACCCGCGGCTGATCGAGGAGATCGGCGTGGCGCGTCACGTCCGGCTGTGATGCGCGAGATGGCCGCCCCGTTCATCGCTCCAGAGGGCTGCGCCGCCGGCGCGTCGACGAGCGGGACACGCACGAACGGTCCCGTGATGATGGCGTCGAGAAAGACCGACTACTGCGTGACATCCTCGAGGCAAGCAAGGAGAGCTCCGTGACCCCCACCAGCGTGCACCCGGTACTCATGACGTCGGACGTCGGCCGGCGCCACTCGATCGTGACAGGTCCGGGCGGGGTGCTGCTGGACGTCGTCCAGCCCATCCCACCGAGTCGGGAGTGCGCCGAGTCCGACGTCGGCGGCACCGCCGAGCTCCGCGAGATCGAGGTGCGACCGTGAGCGTGTACTGGGTCAACGTCTTCACCCGGATCGACGACGAGCAGCGGCTCGCGGAGTACGCGGCGTTGGCGGGGCCGGCGATGGAAGCGGCCGGCGGGCGCTTCCTCGCACGCGGCGAACCGCTGGCCACGCTCGAGGGCGATGCCGTGCCGCGGGCGACGATCATCGAGTTCCCGGACCACGAGACCGCCGTCGCGGCGTACTCGAGCGAGGGTTACCAGGCGGCGCTCGCCGCGCTCGGCGACTCGGCGAGCCGCGACATCCGGGTGCTGCCCGGCGTCTGACGCCGGCTCTTCGCACCTCTCGTTCCACACGCGCCGAGCGTGTCGCACCGGCGTGCGCGACGACGGACGGTTGGGTAGGACCATGACGGACGACACGACGACGGCGTTCGGGTACCTGCTCGCCCACTTCCGCGAGGACCAGGTCGGCCACGCGGAGAAGATCCACTTCTCGCTCAGCCAGGGCGACAGCCCGCTGCGGTGGGACCCGCTGTGGGGCGGCGAGCCCGTGCTGGAGTCGCTCATCGGGACGACCGGTGTGCGCGACCCGGCGATCGTGCGCGACGACGCCGGGGCGTTCCACATCCTCGCGACCGATCTCCGCGTCTGGGACGGCGGCGGGCTCCGGTGGCACGAGTGGAGCTCGCGCGGCAGCCGCTCGCTCATGATCTGGGACTCCGAGGACCTGCTCACCTGGGACGGTCCGCGCGCCGTCGAGATCGCCCCGCCGACGGCGGGCATGGCCTGGGCGCCCGAGGTCACCGTCGACCCGGCCACCGGCGATCACGTGGTCTTCTGGTCCTCCCGCCTGTTCGACGCCGACGACCCCGAGCACACCGGCGACTCCTACAGCCGGATCCTGTGCTCACGCACCCGGGACTTCCGGACCTTCGGCCCCGCCGAGATCATGATCGACACCGGCGGCCGCGACATCATCGACACCGCGATCATCCACGAGCACGGCCGCGTCTACCGCGTCTCCAAGGACGAGGCGGGCGCCGATGGCTGGGGCATCTACCTCGAGCGGGGCTCGAGCCTGTTCGCGGACGACTTCGAGGTGATCGCCACGAACATCGCGTCCGACCGCTATCCCGGTGGCGTCGAGGCACCGATGCTCCTGCGCGCCCGCGACGAGCAGCGCTGGTTCCTCTTCCTCGACCAGTACGCCGAGTGGCCGCAGGGCTACTTCGCGATGGAGACCTCCGACCTCGACTCGGGGCAGTGGCGCTACGTCGACGCCGACGAGGTCGACATCCCGCCGTCGACCAAGCACGGGACGATCCTCCCGCTGCGCCGCGACGAGTGGGAGCGGCTCCGCCGTCACGCCGGCTGACGGCGGAGGGGGCTCGTCCTGTCCGCGTATGAGCGGACCCGGCGTCGCGCGCCACGATGGGGAGCGACCCCGGCGGGAGAGGACACCTGCGATGACCGAGACCGACAGCAGCACCCCGGCACCAGGCGGCGGTCTGCGCCCGGTGACGATCCAGCGCCTCGAGGGCGGCGCCGTCGCGGCGCTCGCCCTGGCGGCGACGATCATGATCAGTCCCGGGATGTGGTGGTTCCCGCTCGCGCTGTTCCTCGTGTTCGACCTGTCGATGGTCGGGTACGCCCGCTCGACGGCCCTCGGCGCCGCCCTGTACAACGCCGTCCATACGTATGTCTGGCCGGCGGTGCTCGGTGCGGCCGCGCTGCTGGTGACCTCGTCGGCCCCGGGCGCGGCGCGCTGGCTCGCGCTCGTCGCGCTCGCTTGGGGCTTCCACGTGGGCGTCGACCGCGCCCTCGGCTACGGCCTCAAGCTGCCCGACGCGTTCACGCACACCCACCTCGGCCGGATCGGTCGTCCGGACGCGTCGCGCTCGGGGGAGCGGTGAGCCGGCGTCTACCGGGGTGGGTGCGATGGACTCTCACTCACCGCTGCTGGCGAGCGCGGCGGCGTCGACCCCTTACCCCCGGACCGGGCCTGAGTGCCCGGGTAAGGGCTCCTCAGCCGCAACGGTGCGCGGAATTCCCATGGATCCGACCGTGCCCTCACCGTCAGAGTGGAACCACTTCGGAATCCATCCGGAGGAACCATTGAAGGAGAGGACCATGGGACCGTACCCCGAGTACATCCTGGCCGAGCACGAGTACCGTCGCGAGCAGTTCATCGACGCCCGTCGCACCCGCGAGGCCCGCAAGGCCGCGCGTCGTCGTACGGCCCGGCTCGCCCGGCTCGCACAGCGAGAGGCGCGCGCACAGCTCATCCGCGTCGCATGACGGCCGGCTGCGCCAGGCGTGACCTGGCATCCCGCGCAGGCGGGCACGACCCGACGGCCCGGTGGTTGATCCTCGACCACCGGGCCGTCGTCTGTCTCCCGGCATGACGGCCATCGGGCTCCCCGCTCGCACCCTCGCCACGTCGGAGGTGCGTGAGACCATGCCTGACGTGGCGACGCTTGCCCCGACCATCCCGCTGATCGGCCGTGCCGCCGAGATGGCCGACCTGCGCACGGCCTGGTCGCGCGCCGTCGATGGCGACGCCGGCGCCGTGGTGCTCGCCGGAGACGCCGGCATCGGCAAGACCCGGCTCGCGTCCGAGTTCTCCGACGAGGTGCTCACCGGCGGCGGCCTCGTGCTGCTCGGCCACTGCCTCGGCCTCGGCCAGGCGGCACCCCCGTTCCTCCCGATACTGGAGATCCTCACCCAGCTGCGCGACCTGACCGACGACGCCGACGTCGTCGCGTCCGTCGAGCAGCTCCTCCTCGCCGATGTCGCCGGCGACCAGGTCCGATTCTTCGACGGCGTCCACTCCGTCCTCGTCCGTGCCGCGCGCCGCGTGCCGGTGCTCGTGGTCGTCGAGGACCTCCACTGGAGCGACCCTTCGACACGCGACCTGCTGCTGTTCCTGCTCGCCCGGCTCGGCTCGAGCCGGATCCTCGCGCTCCTGACCTACCGCTCCGACGACCTCAACCGCCAGCACCCGTTGCGCCCCTGGCTCGCCAGCGTGGCCCGGATGCGCGGCGTCGAACGTGTCGACGTCGAGCCCATGGCCCATCACGAGGCGGTCACCTTCGTGCGCGCGCTCATCCCTGCGAGCGCCGCCGACCAGGCCGTCGTCGACGACGTCGCCACCCGCTCGGAGGGCAACGCCTTCTTCGCGGAGGAGCTGAGCAACGCGGCGAGCAGCGCCGGCGCCGAGCTGAGCGACGTGCTCGCCTCGGTGCTCCTCGACCGCATCGAGCGGCTCTCTC
>JBMDXU010000016.1:0-15639 GCA_048594485.1 Pseudactinotalea sp.
CCCGCGGGTGGCATCGCCCCCGGCGGCGGGTGGCGCGAGGTCAACCTCTCCTGGACCCCGCAGACCGCTCTCTACGCGCTGGCGGCCGCGTCGATCGGCGACGAGGACCAGGCCCGCATCTGGCTGACCTGGCTCGACACGCACCGCTCCCCCGTGGGCGCCCTGCCGGAGAAGGTCAACCGTGAGGGCGCTCCCGCCGGTCCGGCCCCGCTGGCGTGGACGGCGGCGCTCGTCGTCCTCACGGTCCACACGCTCGAGTCGCGGACCTGACGCCGGGCGTGCCGCGGCACCCCGGCCCGCGGGCCGCGGCTCAGCACGCAGCGGTGGGCGACCTCAGGGGAGCTGGAAGTCGGTCCGCAGCACGATGACGATGTCGCCGTCCGCGGCGTCGGCGTTCTCGGACAGCGCGGTGATGCCGAGCGCGTCCGCCACTGCCTGCGCCTCGTCGACCTGATCGGCGTTGTCGTAGAAGATCGTGGTCGCGCTGGGCTGGGCGCGGTTGTAGTCGGCGGGGTTGACGTCCTGCCAGCCGTCCGCCTCGAGCGCCGCAGCGGTGTCGGCGGCGAGACCGCTGACCCCGGATCCGTTGAGGACCCAGATCTGTGTCGCGTAGTCGAGGTCGCCGGTCGGCTCGCTGGTCTCGTCCTTGGGGTCCTCGGAGCCGGCGTCTGTCGTCGTATCCGTGCTCTCGTCGGTCGACGAGCCGGTGTCCGGATCGGTGGGCTCGTCGGTCGTCTGCTCCTGCGACGTCGTCGTCGTCGGGTCGGGGTCGTCCCCGCCGCCGGAGACCAGCCGCACCGCGACGAACGCCAGCGTCGGTGCCAGCACGAGCACGATGATGAACGGCAGCAGCTGGCGCCACCGGGGCGGCGGCGCGCGGTGCACCCCCTGCGGAGCCCGGTCCTGCCCGAGGGCGTCGAACTCGTCCTCGGGGTAGGGGTAGTCGTCCTTGCTGCTCACAGCCGAAGGCTAACCGCCGTGACTGGTCACAGATCGGTGCCGAGGCGGCGCGCCGAGCGTTCGCGCTGACGAGCGCTGCGCATCCTGCGCAGCCGCTTGACGAGCATGGGCTCGGCGGCGAGCGCCTCGGGCGTGTCGATGAGGGCGTTGAGGATCTGGTAGTACCGGGTGGCGTTGAGGTCGAAGAGGTCGCGGATCGCCGTCTCCTTGGCGCCGGCGTACTTCCACCACTGCCGCTCGAAGGCGAGGATCTGGGCGTCGCGCTCGCTGAGCCCGGGTGCCTCGGTCTCGACCTTGCGCTGCTCCGCCACGGGTGCTGCCACCATCGCTCCTCCTGCCCGACCGCGATGGTGTCGGACTCGCCGCACCACGCTCTGATCGATCGTGTACTCGGCATGCTAGGGCGAAACGACACCGTTGTCATTCGCCCGCGTGTCCGGGTCGGAGTGTCGGGCGACCGCGTGCGTCGGTTCCTGCGAGACCCCGGATCGATGAGAACGATCTCACGGCGCCGTCATCACGTCCTCACCATCGAGCCCTGTGATGGTCCCAGGAACACCGGGACCCGCTCGGTGATCGTCGAAAGGACAGCACCATGAAGCTCCGCCCCCTCCTGGCGACCGTGGCCGCCAGCGGTCTGCTCATCGTCGCCCTGCCCGGCACGGCCATGGCCGCCGACGTCGTCCGGACAGGTGACTACACGGTTCCCGCGGGCACCACGATCACCGGCGACCTGACCGTCCGCAACGGCACGGTCACGATCCATGGCACCGTCGAGGGCGACGTCGTGCAGAACGGGTCGGGCGAGGTCAACATCACGCGCACCGGTGAGGTCGACGGCAGCGTCACCGAGACCGGCGCCGGCGGCATCCGCATCGCCGGCGACGTCGACGGCAACGTCTCCGAGGGCGGCGACACCGGCCACGTCGAGATCACGAGCACGGGAAGCGTGGACGGCAACGTGTCCGAGCGTGCGGCCGGCAGCGTCTGGATCCGGGGCGAGGTCGACGGCAACGTCACCGAGACCGGGACGGGCAACGTCACGCTCTCGCGCACGGCCGACATCGACGGCAACGTCCGTGTGTCGGATGCCGGCAACCTCTACGTCTACCGAGGCGCCGAGGTCGACGGCACGATCACCGAGAGCGGCTCGGGCTCGCGCATCAACCGCTGATCTCACGTCGTCCCCAGGGCCATCGGCGGTCCGATCGACCGCCGATGGCCCTGATCCGTCTGCGAGGCTTGTGTCATGCGAACGATCGCCGACGGGTCACCGCGCCCCCTGAACGACCTCGTCGCCCCCGACTGGGCGCACGCGCTGGCCGAGGTCGAGCCGGTCGTGCACGCCATGGGCGACTTCCTCCGCCAGGAGGTCGCCGCCGGACGTGGCTATCTCCCCGCGGGCGGCGACGTGCTGCGCGCGTTCACCCGCCCGCTGGCCGATGTGCGGGTTCTCGTCGTCGGCCAGGATCCCTATCCGACCCCCGGCCACCCGATGGGGCTGAGCTTCTCCGTCCAGCCCGACGTCCGGCCGATCCCGCGCTCGCTCGCGAACATCTTCAAGGAGCTGACCGAGGACGTCGGCGTCCCCACGCCGAGCACGGGCGACCTCAGCCCCTGGGCCGACGCCGGTGTGCTCCTGCTCAACCGGTGCCTCACCGTGCGTCCCGGGGCGCCCGCGTCGCACCGCGGCAAGGGGTGGGAGCAGGTCACGGACGCCGCGATCGCGGCGCTCGTGGCCCGCGGGACGCCGCTCGTCGCGATCCTCTGGGGTCGCGACGCGCAATCCCTGCAGCCCGCGCTGGGCAGTGTTCCGGTGATCGCCTCGCCGCACCCGTCGCCGCTGTCGGCGTCGGGTGGGTTCTTCGGGTCGCGTCCGTTCAGCCGGGCGAACGCCTCGCTCGTCGAGCAGGGCGCGGAGCCCGTCGACTGGCGGCTGCCGTGAGCGCGGTCGCGGGCGCCGCCATCCCGCGGTGGGAGTCGTTCGTCGCCATCGGCGACTCGTTCACCGAGGGTCTGTGGGACATGCGCGACGACGACCCGGAGGACCTGCGGGGCTGGGCCGACCGGGTGGCGGTCGCGATGTCCCGACGGCGGATCGACGCCGGCGAGAGCCCGTTGCGGTACGCCAACCTCGCCATCCGCGGGCGGCGTCTGTCGCGGATCCTCGCCGAGCAGCTCCCCCGCGCCCTGCAGATGCGGCCCGAGCTGCTGTCGATCGTCGGCGGCGGGATCGACGTGCTGCGTCTCGGCGCGGATCCCGACGGGCTCGCGTCGCTGCTGGAGGAGGCGGTGATCCGTGCGCGCGCCGCCGGCTGCGAGGTGCTGCTCGCGACCTGCATGGACACGCGCGGCGGCGGCCCGCTGCTCGGCGCGATCCGCCCCCGGATGGCCCTCTACAGCGCGCACATCTCCTCGATCGCGCGCCGGCACGACTGCTTCGTGCTCGACCAGTGGGGTCTGCAGGCGCTGAGCGATCTGCGGATGTGGGCCGACGACCGCATCCACCTCTCTCCCGAGGGCCACCACCGCCTCAGCCAGTCCGCGCTCGTCGGTCTCGGGCTCGAGCCCGACGACCCGGAGTGGCGCGACCGGCTCCCCACCGTCGGTGTCGGCGCACGTGTCGACCGCGTCCGCGAGTACGGGACCTGGCTGCGTCGCGACGTCGCCCCGTGGGTCGGTCGCGGCCTGCGAGGCCGATCCTCGGGCGACGGCCGGGCACCCAAGATCGCCGAGCTCGTCCCGGTGGAGCCGGCTGTGACCCGCTAGCCGCGTGCGGCGCGAGTCGGCTCAGTCGCGACGGGTGAACCTGCGGCCCGTGACCTCACGCACGTCGATCGCGACGAACGTGCCCGTCCACTGCGGTGTCCAGACGCCGAGCGGCAGCGCGAGCGCCCGCTCCTCGTCGGCACCGCTGAGCACACGTGCACGACCGCGTGCCACGACGCTCGTGGCGGACGTGACACCGACGTCGTCGACCTCCAGCACGACGTCGCCGCTCATGTGCAGGCCGAGCAGCTTGCTCCCCTCGGCGGTGCGGAAGACGATCGTCCCGCCGTCGACGACGATCGAGATCGGCACGATGTCGACCTCACCGGCGAGGTGGTACCCGAGGCGTCCGAACGACGCGCGGCGAAGCTCTGTCCAGCACTCCTGCTCCGAGAGCTCCGCGGCGGTGCCGGTGCTCTCGTCGTGATCCCAGACGGTCGACATGCGCCACCTCCGAGCGTGACCCCGTGCGTGACGGGCTGATCCCACGGTAGGTAGGACGCCGTCGTCCGGCGAGGGACGAAGGTCCCCGAGCCACGCCCCGAGCGGTCAGCCCGCGCTCGGGCGCCCGCCCGAGGCCCAGATCCAGGACCTGACGTCGTCCGACGCGGCGGCCACAGCCTCTGACGACCCGAACGCGGCCGCCGGGTAGAACGCGACCGGTCCCCCTCGACGGCGCAGCTCGAGCCCCTCGGGCAGGGCCGCGGCGTCGTCGAAGTACCGCCACCCGGTGCGCACGCTGCGCGGCCCCGCGTCGAGGGCCACGCCGTCGGCGGACAGGTGCACCACCGCACCGTCCTCGCCCAGGTACGCCCACACCCGTCTCTCGATGAACGGGATCACCGCCCGGTAGTACGCCGGCATCGCCAACCCGATCGCGACGCACACGAGCCCGAGCACGACGAGCGGAGCGACGGATCCGGGCGAGCCTCCCACCATCGACGTCGCCACGCCCAGCAGCCCAGCCAGCACGCCCACCACGAGCCCGAGCACGAGGAAGATCACCCGCTGGGTGCGTGTCGACCGGATCACCACGGGCGATCGCAGGTTGACGTGCACCCGCTCGGCGAACATCTGCTCGCCGGTCAGGTGCAGCCGGTGGACACGATCGCTCACCGCTCGACCGGCAGGTGCTCGCCCCACCACCGCAGGATGTGCTCGAACCGGGCGAGGCGGTGCTTGGGGTTGCCCGAGCGGGACAGCTCGTGCCCCTCTCCGGGGAACAGCAGCAGCTCGGTCGGGACGCCGTTGCGCTTGAGCCCGACGTACCAGCGCTGCCCCTGCTCGACCGGGCAGCGCCAGTCCTGCTCGGAGTGGATGACGAGCGTGGGCGTGGTGACGGCGTGCAGCTGCGCCATCGGGCTCTGCCTGGCCACCTGCTCGGGGTCCTCACCCAGATAGCGACCCCCGAAGAACCAGCCGATGTCGCTGGAGCCGGTGAAGCTGACCGGGTCGAGGAAACCGCGCTCGACGATCGCGCCCGCCCACCGGTGATCCTGCGTGGTGAGCCACGCGGTCATGTAGCCGCCGTACGAGCCGCCCATGACGCCGACGCGCGATCCGTCCAGCGAGGGGTGCGCGACGAGCGCACCCTCGAGGAACTGCAGGATGTCGGCCGCGTCGCGCTGGCCGAACCCGTTGATGATCGCGCGCCCGTGCTCCTGCCCGTAGCTCGCGGATCCGCGGGGGTTGCAGAAGACGACGGCGTAACCCGCTCCGGCGTACGTCTGCACCTCGTCGAAGAACGTGCGCTCGTAGGCGGCGTACGGCCCGCCGTGGATGAGCAGCAGCACCGGGTGCGGGCCGTCGCCCTCCGGCACGGCGACCCACCCGTGGACGGGGTAGCCGTCGTCGGCCTGCACCTCGAGCTCGGCGGGCTCGATCACACCGGCCTCGGCGCGCAGCCGCGACGAGAGATCGGTGAGCACACGCTCGGAGCCGTCGGCGGCGGCGAGCAGGCTGACGTCGCCCAGCGTCCCGACCCCGGACGCGGCGATCAGCACCGCGCCGTCGCTCCCCACGGGCTCGGCCTCGTAGACCTCGCGGTCGCCCTGGACGAGCACCGTGCTCTCACCCTCGGCCCACCGCACGAGCTGCACGGTGCCGCGGTGCGCACGGGTGAGCAGCACGCCGTGCGGCGTGGCCCGGAACACGGCACCGGTGAGCGACTCGGTGACCGGGTCGGTGAGCCGCTCCAGGTCGGCGACCTCGCCGTCGGCGAGCCGGCCGCGATAGAGCGCGGGCGACTTGCCGATGAAGTCCAGACCGTCGTCGCCGTAGTCGGTGATCAGCAGGTAGAGCTCACCGTCCTCGCCGACGGCGACGTCGTCCGGGCCCTCGCCCGGCGTCGCCACCTCGGTCGCCTCGCCGCCGGAGGCCGAGACCCGGAGCAGCGTGGCCCCCAGGCGGTCGACGACGTCCCGGCGCACCAGGATCTCGTCGTCGTTCAACCAGACCGGGCCGTAGTGCCCGAGGTCGCCGGTGGTCACCTGGACCGGGGCGACGCCGGTCGCGGCCACGGCACCGGTCCGCTCCTGAGCGGTCGCGTCGTCCTTGGCGCCAGCCTCCTTCGCGCCATCGTCCTTGGCACCCTTCTCGTCGTCCTTCGGGACGTCCGCCGTCGGGTCGCCGACCGGGGGCACATCGATGACCCAGACGTGCTGCGGGCGGTCGAGGCGGAATCCGAGGCCGTCGATGCGGTAGGAGAAGTCAGTGATGCGGCGAGGAGCCTCGGCGCCTGGGCCGACGTCCTTGTCGGTGCCGTACCTGCCCTTCTCGGGCACCCGGGAGGTGTAGGCGATCTTCGTCGAGTCGGGCGAGAACGTCGGCCGACCCCCGACGGCGCTGACGTGGTCGGTGAGGATCCGCGCGTCGCCGCCACCGGTGGACATCAGCGCGAGCTGCGGCTTGACGCCGTCGCCCCCACGGGTGAACGCGAGCCACCGGCCGTCCGGGGAGATCGACGGCGAGCCGTCGGAGTCGCCGAAGGTGAGCTGCGTCAGCTCGCCGCTGCCGAGATCGAGCCGCCACAGCGCGGTGTCGTAGCTGTCGCCGTCGACGTCGACACGCGTGATCGGCACCACCGCCCACGTGCCGTCGGGATGAACCGCCGGTGTGCCCGGCTGACGGAACAGGGACAGATGCTCAGGACGCATGCGGCAACCCTAGGGCGTGGTCGACGTCGGACCGACAGGGGCCCTCGAAGGAGCGGGACTGGAGCCGCGTGTCGGATTCGAACCGACGGCCCTCCGCTTACAAGGCGGACGCTCTGGCCAACTGAGCTAACGCGGCGCACCGCGGACGACGTCCGCACGGGCCCCGACATCGTAGCGACCCGCGCTCGAACTCGACGCTGGGCGCGAGTCGCGCGCTACTCCGTCACCGTCTCCTCGGGCGTGGGGATGTCGCCGAGGATGTCGGTCACGGCGGTCATCAGCGCGCCCTCGGTGGTCCAGTCGCCGCCGAGGGTGGTGTTGTCGAGCAGGATCGTCGGGTGGGTCGTGGCCCCGTCGATCTCGGACTGCGCGGTCGCGGCCTCGAACCACGGCGCGAGCGGGTTGTCGGCGAACTGGTCGACGACCTCCTGCGGCACGCCGACGCCGGTCGCGACCTCGGCGAGGGCGTCACCCTCGAGCGTCGGCGTGCTCGATCCCAGCGCCTCGAACGCCGCCTGCAGGAACGGCACGAACTGCTCGGGCGCCTCGTCGGCGACGAGCGCGGCCGCCTCGCCGGCCTCGGTGCCCCTGTCGGCGTCACCGACGACGTGCAACCAAAGCGAGACGGACCCGCTCTCGGAGAGGCTCACGACGTCGGCGCCGTTCGTCTGCCAGAACACGATCGACTCCGGCGAGGCGAGATCGACGTAGACGTCCAGCCGCGGCGCGGTCGGGTTCTCGACGCCGGCCACACCCTCGGCCGAGACGGGGATCCCGCCGGTGGCGTCGGATCCCTGGGGGGCGCGGTCGACGTCGTCCAGCGTGGGCGTGGTGGAGCCCTGCCAGATCAGCAGCCCGCCGCCCACGAGCACCACGACGGCGAGCGCCGCCACCACGATCGTGACGACCCGCCGGCGCGCGCGAGCCCGCTGCTGCCGCTCCGCCTCGGCCCGGGCCGCCTCGCGACGTGCGGCCGCGTTCAGCTTGTGCCGACGCGACATCAGCCGTCCGTGCCGGTCTCGGAGCCCTCCTCGCCGGGCTCGGTGCTCGCGTCGTCGGACGCCGTGTCACCGGGATCGGTGCTCGCGTCGTCCGACGCGGTCTCGCTCGGCTCGCCGGTCGGCGGCTCCTCACCCGTAACCTCGGTGTAGAGAGCGCCGGGGACGTTCCAGTCGCCCGACCAGCGGGACCCGTCGATGAAGATCGCCGGGGTGCCGGTCGCGCCGTCGGCGTGCGCCTGGTTGGTCGCGACCTCGACCCACTCGGTGTACGTGCCCGCGGCCAGCTCGTCGGCGACCTCCTGCGGGACCCCCGCCTCGACGGCGATCTGGGCGATCTCGTCGTCGCTCAGCCCCTCGGTGCCCTCCTGCGGCTGGTTGTCGAACATCGCCTCCATGAAGTCGAGCGCGGTGTCGGGGGCCTCGACGGCGACCGTCGCGAACGCGTTCGCCGACCGGGTGGAGAACATCGTCCCGTTGGACTGGGCGTCGAGGTTGCTGACCGGGTGGATGGCGACGGTGGCGTCGCCGTCGGCGGCCATCGTGCGGATGTCGCCGCGGTTGACGGCGTCGAACTGCCCGCAGAACGGGCACATGAAGTCGACGTACAGGTCGACCTCGGGTGCGCCCTCGTTGACCGTGCCGGCCTGCAGCGAGCTCCCGAACGTGATGCCGCCGGTGTCGGTCGACCCGGCGGGCCGGGTGCCCTCGAACTCGGTCAGCAACGTCTGCTTCGACGCCTGGTAGATGAAGAATCCCGCGACCCCGACGAGCGCGACCACGAGCACCGACGCGATGATGATGATGAGGCGGTTCCGCTGCTCGACGGCCTTCTGCTTGGCGGCGAGCCGGGCCGCCTCGCGGCGGGCGGCCTCGCGGCGCTCGGCCTTGGTCATTCGCGGGTTGTTCGCAGGCATCGGTACTCGTCTCTCACACCCGGACGGCGGGTGGCTCAGGCAGCAGAGGAGGCTCGCGGCGCGCCGCCCCCAGGCGCGGAGCGGCCGCTCAGCCGGGGGGAGTCTACGAAACGAACCTGGGGATCGGCGGCACGGGCAGCGGCGTCCACACCGGCGCCGGGGTCGACAGCAACGCGATCGCCGCCGTCGCCGCCGCGAGCGTCAGCCCGACGACGATCCACACCCACGCCCCCATCGAGCGCGGCGCCGCGACGTCGAGGATCGCCCAGACGCCTTCGCGGGCCGTCATGCTCGACGGCGTCCACCACGTCAGCAGCGTCGCCGTCGCGACGACGACGAGCAGCACGAGCGTCATCACGGCCGGGTCGTTCTCGGCCGAGGCCGCGGTGAGACCCCAGAGGATGCCGCCCCCGAGCAGACCGACGACGGCGCCCGGCACCAGCAGCAGGATCGAGAGCAGCACGTGCAGGGGTGTCGCGATCGAGGCGACGGCGACGTCCGAGCGCCGCGGCCCGTGGCGCAGCCTCCGGTTGCGCAGCGCTCGCGCGCTCGAGCCGACGGCGCCGCCCACGATCATGACCGCGGCGAACAGCAGCAGCGTCCACCCGGGCCAGAGCATCCCGGCGCCGACCACCGCCAGCCACCAGGCGAGCGTGATCCCCGGTCGCGACCGCGCGGGCACGGCCCAGGCCGGCCACTCCTCGACCACGCTCCCCTGCGCGGTCGGCTGAGCCGTCGGCTGCGGGCCCGCGGTCGGGTGCTGCCCCGCAGGCGCGGTCCAGACCGGCTCCCGCTGAGGGTGCACGGTCGGCGCCGGCGGTGGTCGCCAGTCCGGCGACCGCTGGTCCGGACCCGCCGCCCGACCTGGCGCGTAGGACGGCGGCCGCCCCCCGTCCGAGGCGGCCGTCGCCTCGTCGACGAGCACGGTGGGCTCGCGGCCGTTGATGTGGTCGTCGAGCGCACGGAGCACGGAGCGGTACGGCAGACGCAGTCCCGGATCGGGGTGCAGCGCGCGTCGGAGCACCTGCGCGACCCGCGGCGGCAGCCCCTCGACATCGGGCCGCCCGGTCTCGACGCGGGCGAGGACCGCCGTCAGGGGTCCGGTGCCGAACGGCGGGCGCCCCGTCGAGGAGGACACCAGCACCGCGGCCCAGCCCCACCAGTCCCCCGCCGCCGTCGGGGTCCCCCCGGCGAGCACCCCGGGGTCGACGTACCCCGGTGTCCCGGTGACCAGCCCGGTCTGGGTGAGCCGGGCGTCGTCGGCGAGCTGGGAGATGCCGAAGTCGATGACGACGGGGCCGTCGTCGGTGAGCATGACGTTGCCCGGCTTGAGATCGCGGTGGACGACACCGACGGCGTGGATCTGCTCGAGGGCCGTGGCGAGACCGTCGGCGAGATCGAACAGCTCCTCCGCGTCCATCGGGCCGTGCTGCTTGATCGAGTCGTCCAGCGCCTGCCCGTCGATGAGCTCGGTGACGACGAACGCCTCGTCGGAGTCCGCCTCGGCGTCGAGCACCCGGGCCACGCGTGCGCCGCGCACTCGGTGCAGCGTCGCCGCCTCGCGGCGCAACCGCTCGCGTGCCGCCGCGTCGGTGCTGAACGCCGGGTGGAGCAGCTTGAGCGCGACCCGGCGGCCATCGGCGTCGAGCGCCTCGTACACGGTCCCCATGCCGCCGGAACCGAGCACGTGCACCAGCTCGTAGCCGCCGACCGATCGGCGTGCGGGCGCCGGCGCGGCGCCGTGCTGGGGCTGCTCCACACCTGCAAGTTACGCCAGCAGCCGGTCGATCCCGGGGAGGGCGAGGCAGTTGTGCCCGCTTCGTTACCCTGGCAGCCATGGCCGCTCCCGACCGTGACCTCGTCGTCGTCGCCAACCGTCTCCCGGTCGAGGAGACCACCGATCAGGACGGGACGACGAGCTGGACGCGGTCGCCGGGCGGGCTCGTGACCGCGCTCGCGCCCCTCATGCGCGACGGTGACGGCACCTGGGTGGGGTGGCCGGGGATCCCCGGGCGCGCGCTCGAGCCGTTCCACGCCGACGGCATCGACATGCACCCGGTGACGCTGAGCAAGAGCGACCTCAAGCGCTACTACGAGGGCTTCTCGAACGCGACGATCTGGCCGCTCTACCACGACGTCATCGTCGACCCCGAGTTCCACCGCGACTGGTGGAACAGCTACGTCGAGATCAACACGCGGTTCGCCGAGGTCACGGCGGAGGCGGCCCCCGAGGGGGCGATGGTGTGGGTGCAGGACTACCAGCTCCAGCTCGTGCCCCGGCTGCTCCGCCAGGTCCGCCCCGACCTGCTCATCGGCTACTTCCACCACATCCCGTTCCCGCCCGTCGAGCTCTTCGGCCAGCTGCCCTGGCGGGCCGACGTCGTCTCCGGCCTGCTCGGCGCCGACCTCGTCGGGTTCCAGCGGTCGGGTGACGAGGCCAACTTCCTCCGCGCGGTGAGGCGGTTCTCCGAGCACGCCGTCAAGGGCTCGTCAGTGACGATCAAGCGACGCAGCCGGCCGGACCGCCGGGTGCGCGCGGCCACCTTCCCGATCTCGATCGACGCCGCGGACTTCGACCGGCTGTCCTCCAGCCCGGACGTGGAGGCCCGCGCGCTGGAGATCCGCTCCGAGCTCGGCTCTCCCGACGTGATGCTGCTCGGCGTCGACCGGCTCGACTACACCAAGGGCATCCGGCACCGGATCAAGGCCTACGGCGAGCTGCTCGAGGAGGGCAAGCTCAAGGCGCCGGCGACGACGCTCGTCCAGGTGGCGAGCCCCAGCCGCGAGCACGTCGAGCAGTACGCCCAGCTGCGGCGTCAGGTCGAGGTCACGGTCGGCCGGATCAACGGCGACTACTCCGCGCTCGGCCGCCCGGCGATCCACTACCTGCACCACTCCTACCCCGCGGACGAGATGGCGGCGATGTACCGCGCCGCCGACGTCATGCTCGTGACCGCGCTGCGCGACGGCATGAACCTCGTCGCCAAGGAGTACGTCGCCGCGCGTGCCGACGAGGACGGCGTGCTCGTGCTCTCGGAGTTCGCGGGCGCTGCCGACGAGCTGACCCAGGCGCTGCTCGTCAACCCGCACGACATCGAGGGGCTCAAGCGCACGATCCTCGCCGCGATCGACATGCCGCGCGCGGAACGGCGTCGGCGGATGCGCGCGCTGCGCCGCAAGGTGCTCGACAGCGACGTCCAGACCTGGGCGACCACCTTCCTCGACGCGCTCGCCGCCACGGGCTCGACGGCGTGAGGGGTTCGAGCCGGCCGACGGCGACCGAGGACGACGCGACCGACGGCATGGACCACGCGCTGGCCGTGTTCGCGGCGGCGCCGCACCGGGTGGTCGCGCTCGACTTCGACGGCGTGCTCGCGCCGCTCGTGCCGAACCCCGAGGACTCCACGCCACTCCCGGACGCGGTCGCCGCCCTCCGCCGCCTCGCGGCCCGCTCCGACACCGACCTGGGGCTGGTCTCCGGTCGCGCGGTGGCGGATCGAGCTCTCGGCCGCGCCGCCGTGCCGGGTGCCGCCGTGATCGGGTCGCACGGCGCCGAGCGAGGAACGGTCGGGGCCGACGGCTCCATCGCGGTGACGCCGCCCGACCTCGACGACGACGCGACCGCGCTGCTCGCGTCGGTCCGCGCCGACGGCGACGCCCTGGTGAGCGGCACCCCGGGGGCCTGGCTCGAGATCAAGCCCACCGCCGTCGTCGTCCACACGAGGCGGGTCGACGACGAGGACGCGGCCGCCGCGCTGGAGGCGCGCGCCCTCGCCGACCTCGGCGAGCGCCCCGGGGTGCGGGCGATCGCGGGCAAGCGTGTGGTCGAGCTGAGCGTCGCGCACGCGACCAAGGGCGACGCCGTGACGCTGCTCCGCGACGGGTTCCCCACCGCCCGCTCCGACGGCCGGCCGCCGGTCATGTACATCGGTGACGACGTCACCGACGAGGACGCGCGGAGCACCCTGGGCGACGGCGCCATCGGGATCAAGGTCGGGGACGGCGACACCGCGGCGAGGTTCCGGGTCGACGACCCGGCCGCCGTCGCCGCCGTCCTCACCCGCCTCGCCGACCTGCTCGACTCCCGCTGACCACCCAGCTGAAAGCGGTGTGTCAGCGTCCACCCCGGGGCCTTCGGGTGGACGCAGGCTCACCGCTCGGTCCCCGGAAGCCCTCGGTACGGCAAAGCCGCGATCATCGTCGTCCCAAGATGTGATCCACACCACGCCCGGACCCCGTGCGGTGTGCGACACTGACGACGGCCCGCCTCCCGGGCGTGCCGTGCCAGAGCGTTCTGGCACCTTCACAACGGATCGTCCGGCACGTACCTGCCGGTGAAGGGATTGCTGTCATGGCATCAGTCACGTACGACCACGCCACCCGCCTCTACCCGGGGTCCGAGACCCCCGCGGTGGACGCGCTCAACCTCGAGGTCGCCGATGGCGAGTTCCTCGTTCTCGTCGGGCCCTCGGGCTGCGGCAAGTCGACCTCCCTGCGCATGCTCGCGGGTCTCGAGGACGTCAACTCCGGCCGCATCCTCATCGGTGACCGCGACGTCACCGACGTGCAGCCCAAGGACCGCGACATCGCGATGGTGTTCCAGAACTACGCGCTGTACCCGCACATGAGCGTCGCCGACAACATGGGCTTCGCCCTCAAGATCGCCGGCACCCCGAAGGCCGAGATCCGGCAGCGCGTCGAGGAGGCAGCGAAGATCCTCGACCTGACCCAGTACCTCGACCGGAAGCCGAACGCGCTCTCCGGTGGTCAGCGTCAGCGCGTCGCCATGGGTCGCGCCATCGTGCGTCAGCCTCAGGTGTTCCTCATGGACGAGCCGCTGTCGAACCTCGACGCCAAGCTCCGCGTCCAGACCCGCACGCAGATCGCGTCGCTGCAGCGCCGCCTCGGCGTCACCACCGTCTACGTGACCCACGACCAGACGGAGGCGCTGACCATGGGTGACCGCATCGCGGTCCTCAAGGACGGTCTGCTGCAGCAGGTCGGCACCCCCCGCGAGATGTACGACACCCCGGCGAACGTGTTCGTCGCGGGCTTCATCGGCTCGCCCGCCATGAACCTCGGGCAGTTCAAGGTCGCCAACGGCACCGCCAACCTCGCCGAGACGCACATCCCGCTGTCGCGCGCCACGATCGACGCCCTCACCGCCGAGGACAACGGCGAGATCACGCTGGGCTTCCGCCCGGAGTCGCTCGACGTGTCCTCGCAGGGCACCGAGGGCGCGTTCCCGGTGACCGTGAACCTCGTCGAGGAGCTCGGCTCGGACGCGTTCGTCTACGGTCAGCTCGCCTCGGACGAGGCCGCCGACGCCATCTCCTCCGGCGCCGGTGACGCTCAGATCATCGTGCGCGTCGACCCGCGCAAGCCCCCGATGAAGGGCGACAAGATCTGGGTCAAGATCCGCCAGGGCGAGCAGCACCACTTCTCGCCGGCCAGCGGTCTGCGTCTGCCGGACTGATCCGGTCTGATCCCGGTCTAGGCGTCGAGAGGCGGGTCCCGTTCGGGGCCCGCCTCTTGCGTTCCCCGCGCACGCCGGCCCGGTCCGGTCGTGGCCTCGGTCGCGTCGACGACGGCGCTGGGCACAGCTGGTGGGTATCGCTTGTGCGGGGATGCCAGACTGATACCCATGCCCGCCGCGCTCCAGATCACCGCGGCAGCGCCGGACCCGGCGCTGCTCGACCTGCCGTGGGAGATCCCGCTCGAGGAGTGGCCCGAGGACATCCTCGCCGCGCTGCCCCGAGGGATCTCGCGGCACGTGGTGCGATTCGTTCGGCTGTCCGGCCGGGTCATCGCGATCAAGGAGATCGGCGAGAGCGTCGCCTACCGCGAGTACGCGCTGCTGCGCGATCTCGACCGGATGGACGTGCCGTCGGTGGAGCCGGTCGGCGTCATCACCGGGCGGCAGAGCGCCGATGGCGAGCCGCTCGACTCCGTCCTCATCACCAAGCACCTGCGGTTCTCGCTCCCCTACCGAGCGCTGTTCTCGCGGCACCTCGCACCGGACATGGTCACGCGGCTCATCGATGCGCTCGCCGTGCTGCTGGTGCGGCTGCACAACATCGGCTTCTACTGGGGCGACGTGTCGCTGTCGAACACGCTCTTCCGCCGCGACGCCGGTGCCTTCTCGGCCTATCTCGTCGACGCGGAGACCGGCGACCTGCACCATCGGCTGACGCGCGGGCAGCGCGAGTACGACCTGGAGATCGCGCGCGTCAACATCATCGGCGAGCTGATGGACCTCGAGGCGGGTGGGCTGCTGCAGGAGGTCGAGGACACGGTGCTCATCGGCGACATGCTGCTGCAGCGGTACCACGAGCTCTGGGCCGAGCTCACCGAGGCGGAGGAGTTCTCCGCCGACGAGCGGTGGCGGGTCTCCGCCCGCATCCAGCGGCTGAACCAGCTCGGCTACGACGTCGGCGAGCTCCAGATGACCACCGACATCGACGGCACCACCGTGCAGATCCAGCCGAAGGTCGTCGACGCCGGTCACCACCACCGGCGTCTCATGCGGCTCACCGGCCTCGACGTCCAGGAGAACCAGGCCCGCCGTCTCCTCAACGACATGGACACCTACCGGATCGCGACCGACCGGTTGGGCGAGGACGAGGAGTTCGTGGCGCACGACTGGCTGACCGAGGTGTTCGAGCCGACCATCGCCTCGATCCCCCGCAACCTGCGCCGCAAGCTGGAGCCGGCCGAGGCGTTCCACGAGATCCTCGAGCACCGCTGGTACCTCGCCGAGAAGGAGGGGCACGACATCCCCATGGCCGAGGCGGTCCGGGCCTACGTCGACAACGTGCTGCCCCACCGGCCGGACGAGGA
>JBMDXU010000160.1:0-22406 GCA_048594485.1 Pseudactinotalea sp.
CTCGAGGCCGCGTCCAACCCGGTGATCGGCACGAGCTTCCAGCCGAGCGAGCGCGGGGACCTGTTCACCGCCGACCACGAGCGCCAGTACCGCTTCGAGCGCGCCGAGATCGCCCGCGTGCACGGGCAGGTGCGCGAGCTGATCGCCGATGTGATCGCTCTCGACGGGCTGGCCCGCGTGCTGCCCGAGGACTCGCAGCGGCGTGCGGAGCTGCGGGTGGCGCTCGACCGTGCCATGGACGCGCTCGACCTCGACGACATCCCCGGCACCGCAGCGGCGGCCCGCGAGCGGCTCGCCGCGGTCTCCTCGCGTCCCGCCGAGGGCAGCGCGCACACGGCGTTCGCCGTCGGGCACGCGCACATCGACTCCGCGTGGCTGTGGCCCGTGCGCGAGACCCGCCGCAAGGTGGCGCGCACCATCGCGAACGTGCTGCGTCTGGCCGACGACGGCGAGCCCATCGTGTTCGCGTTCCCCGCCGCGCAGCACTCGGCGTGGCTGGAGCAGGACCACCCGGACCTGTTCGCCCGGCTGCAGGACGCCGTCACGGCGGGTCAGGTGGTCCCGGTCGGGGGCATGTGGGTCGAGTCCGACGCCAACCTGCCCGGCGGAGAGGCGATGGTGCGCCAGCTCGTCGAGGGTGCCGCGTACTTCGAGCAGGCCTACGGGCACCGGTGCCAGGAGGTCTGGCTGCCCGACTCCTTCGGCTACTCGGCGGCGCTGCCGCAGCTCGCGCGGCTCGCAGGCGCGCGTTGGTTCCTCACCCAGAAGATCTCGTGGAACCAGGTCGACGACTTCCCGCACCACAGCTTCCACTGGGAGGGCATCGACGGCAGCCGGATCTTCACGCACTTCCCGCCCGCCGACACCTACAACTCCGACCTGTCGGCCCGCGAGATGCATCACGCGGCGACGAACTTCCGCGACAAGGGCGCGGCCGGCACGTCGCTCGTCCCCTTCGGGTACGGCGACGGCGGTGGCGGCCCCACCCGCGAGATGCTCGCGCAGGCGAAGCGCACCGAGGACCTCGAGGGATCGACCCGCGTCAAGATCGCGCCGCCGCGGGAGTACTTCGAGCAGGCCGAGGCCGAGTACAGCGAGCCGCCCGTGTGGGTGGGGGAGCTGTACCTGGAGCTGCACCGCGCGACCTACACCACGCAGGCCAAGGTCAAGCGCGGCAACCGGACGAGCGAGCACGCACTGCGTCAGGCGGAGCTGTGGGCGGCGACGGCGGCGGTGCGCGCCGGGTTCGAGTACCCGGCCGCCGAGCTGCAGGAGCTGTGGCGCACCGTGCTGCTGGGTCAGTTCCACGACATCCTGCCGGGCAGCTCGATCTCCTGGGTCTACCGCGACATGCTCGCCGAGCACGCCCGCGTGCAGGAGCAGGCGGCGCGGATCGTCGCGCAGGCGCAGCAGCTCCTCGCGGGCGAGGGCGAGCAGCGGATCGTGTTCAACGCCGGTCCGCTCGCGCGAGCCGGTGCGCCGGCGCTCGGTGCGGCCGCCGTCGTCGAGTCGCCCGAGGGTGTGTCGGTCGGATCCGGTGACGACGGGACGACGGTCCTCGAGCACGACGCCCTGCGTGTCGTGATCGACGCCGACGGCCTCGTCACGAGCATCTGGGACAAGCTCGCCGAGCGCGAGGTGGTGCCCCCGGGCCAGCGCGGCAACCTGCTCCAGGTGCACACGGACTTCCCGAACCAGTGGGACGCGTGGGACGTCGACCCGTTCTACCGCAACAGCGTGGTCGAGGTGACCGAGGCGGACGCGATCGAGACCTCCTCGGACGCCACCTCCGCGACGGTGACGGTGCGGCGCACGCTCGCCGGCAAGCCGGTGGCGCAGCACGTGACGTTGCGCACCGACGCGCCGGGTGTGCACCTGCGGGTCGACGTCGAGTGGGCGGGCCGGGACAAGTTCCTCAAGCTCGCGATGCCCGTCGACGTCCACACCGACCAGGCCAAGTTCGAGGTGCAGATGGGGCACCTGACCCGGCCCACGCACACCAACACCTCGTGGGACTTCTACCGGTTCGAGGTCTACGCGCACCGCTGGCTGCACGTCGACGAGCCGGGGTACGGCGTCGGTCTCGCGAACGAGGCGACCTACGGCTACGACCTCACCCGGCACCCGCGGGAGGGCGGCGGTACGTTCCACCTGCTGCGCGCCAGCCTGCTGCGCGGGCCGGCGTTCCCCGACCCGCGTGCCGACCACGGCAGCCACACCTTCGGGTTCACGCTGCTGCCCGGGGCCGACGTCGCGGACACCATCGCGGCCGGCTACGCGGCGAACCTGCCCATGACGGAGGTCACCGGGTCGCCGGTCGCACCGCTGGTCGAGACCTCGGACGAGGTCCTCGTCGAGGCGGTCAAGCTTGCCCAGGACGGCAGCGGCGACGTCATCGTGCGGCTCTACGAGCCGTACGGCCGGCGCACGACGGCGTCGCTGACGTCGTCGTTCGAGGTCGGCGAGGTCGTCGAGACCAACCTGCACGAGCGGCCGCTGACGGACGAGGGGCCTGCGGCCCTGACCGCCGTCGACGGTGGCACGGCGACGCTGAGCCTGCACCCGTTCCAGGTCGTCACGCTCCGGTTGTCGCCGGTGCGATGAAGGTCGGCGTCAACTACACCCCGCGGGAGGGCTGGTTCCACTCCTGGCTCGACCTCGACGTCGACGCGGTGCGCGTCGACCTCGAGGCGATCGCGGGGCTCGGGCTCGACCACATCCGGGTGTTCCCGCTGTGGACGCTGCTGCAGCCCGATCGCGGCCTGGTGCGCGAGCGCGCGCTCGACGACGTCGTGGCGTTGCTCGACGCCGCCCACGAGGCGGGGCTGGACGTCTGGGTCGACGCGCTCAACGGGCATCTGTCGAGCTTCGACTTCCTGCCCGCCTGGGTCACGACGTGGCACCGGCGCAACCTGTTCGCCGATCCGGAGGTGCGGTCGGGACAGGTGCATCTGGTGACGGCGCTCGCGACCCGGCTGCGCGGCCACCCGGCCGCACGCGGGCTGGGGCTGGGCAACGAGTTCGCCCAGTTCGCCGGGGCGCGCCATCCCGACGTGCTCCCGGTGACCCCGGGCGACGTCGACTCCTGGCTCGCCGAGCTGCTCGCCGCGGCCGCGGCGGCGTGGCCGGAGGGCGCGCACACGCACTCCTACGACGACGAGCTCTGGTTCACCGACACCCACCCGTTCCAGCCCCGGCACGGGGTCGAGGTGGGAGCGAGCACGACCGTGCACTCATGGGTGTTCGGCAAGGACTGGGGCGAGCTGAGCGGGAACCTCGACGCGTACGCCTCGTTCGGTCGTTATCTGCTCGAGCTCGCGGCGGCGTGGTCACCCGACCCGGCGCGACCGCTCTGGCTGCAGGAGATCGGTGCCGCGATCACGCACGTCCCGACCGAGAGCGCACCGGCCTTCCTGCGCGCGTCGCTGGAGGCGTGCCGGGACATGCCGGGGCTGGAGGCGGTCACGTGGTGGTGCAGCCACGACGTCTCCCGGTCGATGCTCGACTTCCCCGAGCTGGAGCACACGCTCGGCCTGCTCGACTCGGACGGTGCGGTCAAGCCGATCGGGCGCGAGCTCGCCGCGATGGTCCCGGAGCTGCGGGAGGCGAGCCCGCTGCGCGGGGAGCGTCCCAGCGTCGCCATGGGCGTCGCGGCGGACGGGTCGGACCGGTCGCGGACACGTCCCGGCGGCCCGGTGTTCGCTCAGTGGTGGGAGCTGGCCCGCACCGGCGCCACGCCCGCGCTCACCCGCGCCTGAGTCGTCGCGGCTCGGAGGCCGGCGCCGGCTGCTGTCAGCGGCAGTCTCCGGTCCCGCTGACCCCGCGTGCGCAGATCTGCGTGGCGGTCACCTTGGTGACGACGAACCGGTCGCCGTCGACGTCCGCGACGACGAAGAGCCGGGCGCCGAGGACCGAGTCGTCGTCTCCGTGGAACACGTCGATGCGCACCTGCATCGCCTCGCCCGCGGTGACCGGGCCGTACACCACGATCGCGTCCCTGCTCCTGCTCCACCCGGCGATCACCTCGTCGATGAGCGCGCTGCGGCTGCCGGCACGGGGGAGCGGGTCGAACCGGTCGGTGACGTCGCGGCTGGCGCCCAGCTCGGAGACGTAGGAGGAGATGACCCAGCCGACGTCGTCACCGGCTCGCACCTGGAACCAGGTGCCGGCGCTGCCGCCGAGGTCGCGGTTTCTCCCGGTGGCGGTGAGGGACGTCTCCGGAGGCATCCGGGCGATGGAGTCGAAGTCGATGCCGGGACCGATGCGGAGGTTGAGGATCTCGGTCGCGCCGACGCCGACGATCGCGAGGGAGACACCGGCCTCGGGGAAGCCGTCGACCGCCTCGCCGGGCAGGTCCTCCTCGGCCGGCGGGGTGGCGGAGGGGTCCTCGGTCGTCGCGGCGTCGGACGGTTCGACGTCGGAGGGCGCCTCCGTCGTCGGTGGCTCCGTCGTGGTCGGGTCGGCGGTGGGGTCCGGGCTCGGGTCGGTCACGAGATCGCACGCGGTGAGGGCGAGGAGTGTCAGCGCCACGACGGCGAGGAAGCGCGCCGTCCGCCGTCCCGACCGAGCCATGTGGCGACGCTATCGAGTCGCGTGACGGCGCAGCCCTCGCCACGCCGCCCTACGATGGCCGACGGAACCTGACCCGGGAGGCTGGGATGACGGAAGAGCTGCGGCGTGCGGTGCTCGTGGAGCCCGAGGAGCTGCGTGCGATGCTCGCGAACGACCGGCGTGTGGTGCTGCTCGACGTCCGGTGGTCGCTCGCCGACCCCGACGGGCACCGCGCCTACAGCGTCGGCCACATCCCGGGGGCGCTGTTCGTCGACCTCGAGCACGACCTCTCGGCACCGGCCTCGCCCGACGAGGGTCGGCACCCGCTCCCGTCGATCGAGGAGCTGCAGGCCGCGGCCCGGCGCTGGGGGATCGACGACGGCGACCCGGTCGTCGTCTACGACGCCTCCGGCGGCACCTCGGCGGCCCGCGCGTGGTGGTTGCTGCGCTGGGGCGGCGTGCAGGACGTCCGGATCCTCGACGGGGGCCTCCAGGGCTGGCTCGCCGAGGGAGGCATCCTCGAGGACGGCGATGTCCAGGTCGCCCCCGGGACCGTCACGCTCTCGCCCGGTCACATGCCCGTCACCGATGCCGACGGCGCCGCCGACCTGCCCAGCCACGGCGTCCTCCTGGATGCCCGCGCCGGGGAGCGCTACCGCGGCGATACCGAGCCTCTCGACAGCCGCGCCGGGCACGTCCCCGGCGCGCTCAGCGCCCCGACCGCCGAGAACCTCGACGACGACGCCAAGTTCCGCCCCGACGCCGACCTGGTCGACCGGTTCGCGAGTGTCGGTGTGGAGCCGGAGACCGAGGTCGCCGTCTACTGCGGCTCCGGTGTGACGGCGGCGCACGAGATCGCCGCGCTCGAGACGATCGGCGTCCACGCAGCGCTGTACCCCGGCTCGTGGTCGCAGTGGTCCGCCGACACCGCCCGCCCCGTCGCGACCGGCATCGACCGTCCCCCCTCCTGATGTCGTTGACGAATCGCCCCCTCGCGATTTCGTTGACGAATCGGCCCCCTCGCGGTTTCGTTGACGAGTTGCCGGTCTAGCGACGTCGTCGACGCGAGCTGTTCCGCCGATTCGTCAACCAAATCGAGGTGGGGGCGGACTCGTCAACGAAAGGGCGGGCGTAGGGTGCTGGGGTGTCCGATGCCCCCCTGATCCTCGGGATCGAGAGCACGTGCGACGAGACCGGGGTCGCCCTGGTGCGTGGGCTCGATCTCCTCGCCGATGTCACCGCCTCCTCGATGGACGATCATGCCCGGTACGGGGGGATCGTCCCGGAGGTCGCCTCGCGTGCGCACCTGGAGGCGTTCGGCCCGACGCTCGACGCCGCCTTAGCCCAGGCGGGCGTGGCGCTCGATGACGTCGACGCGATCGCCGTCGCGGCGGGGCCGGGGCTGAGCGGGTCGCTCGCCGTCGGCGTCGCCGCGGCCAAGGCGCTCGCGCTCGCGCTCGACCGGCCCCTCCTCGGGGTCAACCACGTCATCGGGCACATCGCCGTCGACGCCCTCGTGGACGGGCCGTTCCCGCAGGAGTTTCTCGGCCTCGTCGTCTCCGGCGGTCACTCCTCGCTGCTGCACGTGCGCGACATCGCGCTCGACGTCACCGAGCTCGGGCAGACGCTCGACGACGCGGCCGGTGAGGCGTTCGACAAGGTCGGACGGCTGCTCGGGCTGCCCTACCCCGGCGGCCCGCACGTCGACCGCGCCGCCACCGACGGCGATCCGGAGGCGTTCGCCTTCCCGCGCGGGCTGTCCCGGCCCAAGGATCTCGAGAGGCACCCGTACGACTTCTCCTTCTCGGGCCTCAAGACGGCGGTCGCCCGCGTGGTCGAGGGGTTCGAGGACCGCGGCGAGCCGGTCCCGGTGGCCGACGTCGCGGCGTCGTTCTCCGAGGCCGTCGCCGATGTCCTCGTCACCAAGACGCTCCGCGCCGCCGAGCGGCACGGCGTCGGCACCGTCGTCGTCGGCGGCGGGTTCTCCGCGAACTCCCGTCTGCGTTCCCTCGCCGCCGAGCGCTTCGCCGCAACCGGCATCGAGCTGCGCATCCCGCCTATCCGCTACTGCACCGACAACGGTGCGATGATCGCGGCCCTCGGCTCCGCCGTCGTCGCCGCCGACGGCCCGACCTCACCGCTCGACATCACGATCGACTCGGCCATGCCGCTCACCCAGGTCGTGATGGGCGGGAGGCGGACGACGGACGCCGCATGACCGCGGGACGGCGCTGGGCGGCCGTGGCGCTCGCCGTGTCGCTCGGGCTCGTGGTGACCTCGTGCACCGATCCCGACGGCGCCGAGCCGACCGCCACGGGCGGCCCGACGACGTCGGACGCCCCGACGACGTCGACCCCGAGCCCGACCCCGACGCAGGAGCCGGCACTCGCCTGGGGACCCACGGAGGCGGACCTCGACGCCGCCATGGCCGACGCCGCCGACCTGAGCGACGCCGAGGCCGCCGGTCAGGTGCTCATCGCCCGCTACACCGGCACCGACCCGGACCGGGCCGCCGACCTCGTCTCCCGGTACGACCTCGCGGGCGTGATCCTGTTCTCGGAGAACATCTCCTCCGACGACCAGGTGGTCGCCACCGCGGACGCCGTCCAGGACGCCGTCGGTCGGACCCGTGACTGGCCCGGCATCGTGTCGGTCGACGACGAGGGCGGCATCGTGCAACGCCTCAACGGCGACGTCGGACCGTGGACCACCTTCCCGCCCCTGCAGGCCGCGGGTGCGGCGTCCGAGGACCCCGACGTGATCAGCGCCGCCTACGAGGCGATGGGGCGGGAGCAGGTCGCCAGCGGCATCACGGTCGACTTCGCCCCCGACGCCGATGTCACCGTCGGCCCCTCCGACGTCACGATCGGGACCCGCTCGGCGGGCTCGGACCCGGAGCGTGTGGCCGACACGGTCGTCGCCGCGCTGCAGGGTTTCGCCGCGGGCGGCGTGCTGACGAGCCTCAAGCACTTCCCGGGGCACGGGTCGCTCAACGTCGACTCGCACCAGAGCCTGCCCGTGCTCGACACCCCGATCGCCGACCTCGAGCAGGACGACCTCGTCCCGTTCGCCGCGGGGATCGACGCGGGGGCGCCGATGGTCATGGTCGGCCACATCGCGGTCACGGCGTGGGATCCCGGTGTGCCGGCCTCGCTCTCGCCCGCCGCCTACGACTACCTCCGCGACGACCTCGGCTTCACCGGCGTCGCCATCACCGATGGCCTGGACATGGGCGCCCTGACGGCGGCCCACGGGCCGGGTGAGATCGCGGCGCTCGCGCTGGAGGCGGGTGCGGACCTGCTGCTGAGCCCGACCGATGTCGGCGCCGCTCGGGACGGCATCCTCGACGCCCTCGACGACGGCTCGCTCTCCCGGGACCGGCTCACCGAGGCCGCGGGCCGCGTGATCGCGATGCAGCGCTGGCAGGCCCGGCTCGCCGAGGAGGCCGGCGACCCGGGCTCGCCGGGGGACGCTGCTGCTGCGGCCGCTGCCCTCGCCGCGGCCGCCGTCACGGTCGTGCGCGGGCAGTGCTCCGGCGCGCTCGCGGGGCCGCGGATCCATGTCCGCGGCGGATCCGAGTCGGACTGGAACGCGTTCGTCGGGGCCGCCGAGGACGCCGGTCTCGACGTGGTGCCGCTGGAGCAGGACGCCGATACCGACGTCCGGCTGCTGACATCGAGCGGGGCCGGCGACGCCGACGTGGCCATCGCGCTCGACCAGCCCTACGTGCTCGAGGACTCACGCGCCGACACCCTGGTCGCGGGGTACGGCCACGCACCGGCCACGATGACGGCGCTCGCCCGGGTGCTCGCCGGTGAGGCGAGCGCACCCGGGCGGCTCCCGGTCGCCGTCGGCGACCTTCCGTCGTCGGCCTGCGACTGAGGTCTCGCGCGCCTCAGGCCCGCGCCGCCGGTCGGGTGACCAGCCGCCAGGAGGCGGAGCAGACGGCGAACGCGAGCACCGCGGCGATCGTGATCGGCCAGGACCAGCCGGACATCTCCCAGCTCATCCCGGCGTCGGTGGCCGTCGTGAGGACACGGACACCCAGATAGCCACCCTCGGTGCTGCCGCCACCGGTGCCGAGCAGCGCGTCGGACATCCCGAACATGTAGGCGATCAGCCCGACCTCGGCGACGAGCAGCACGGCGCCGACACCGAGCACACCCCGGACCCAGCTCGGCCGGCGCACCGGCTCGGCGTCGACGTACGCCCGCGCGAGCGTGCGGGCGCTGCCGAGGTCGTCGATGGCTCGCGCCATGCCGACGTCGGCGGCGGCAGCGCCGAGATCCGCGCGCAGCTCGCGCAGCACCTCGCGCCGGCGTCGGCCCGGCATCGGGTCGAGCCACAGCTCGACATCCTGCAGATAGCTCCACCGGCGCAGGCGATCGGCGATCGTCAGCGTGGACGAGGACGTGGTGGTGTTCATCGATGATCCTTTCGTCGGGCGGCGACGGTCGCGACGACCGTGCCGAGCTCATCCCAGGCCGCGAGTGCGGTGGCGTAGTGCGCCTCGCCCTCCGGCGTGGGTCGGTAGTACTTGCGTGCGGGGCCCGATGGTGACGGGACCAGCCTCGAGGCGAGTCGCCCCTCGCGTTCCAGGCGACTGAGCACCGGGTAGACGGTGCCGGGGGCGATGCCGTCGAGCCCGCTCTCGCGCAGGCGCGTGACCAGCTCGTACCCGTACGACTCCGCAGATCCCAACAACCCGATCACCACGATGGGGAGCACGCCCTTGAGCAGCTGCGGGTCCCGTTCCTCGATCGACATGCTCGAACGCTATGCCTACTACTCGGCATTGTCAACTAGTGGGCATCGACCATGAGCTCAGCCGCTCGTCAGCGGATCTGCAAGACGGCGGCGTCGACGCGCGGCCGGTGGACGAAGGCGGAGCGGGGGACGGCCGGTCCCAGTCGGAGACGACGGCGCCGGACCGTCCCTCGCTCCGCCCAGCGCCGGGCGGCGGAGCGTTGCAGCACGAGGTCCGCGCTCAGCAGCGCGGGGCTCGCGAGAAGCGCCTGGACGAGCCGACTGCCGCCGTCGAACGGGGGGTTGGCGACGACGCGGAAGGGGCGCGACGGCGCGCGGAACGTCGCGAGATCGCGCTCGACCACCGTGACGTCGTCACCGGCGAAGTCCGCGCGCAACCGTTCCGCCCGCCCGGCGTGCAGCTCGACGGCGAGCACACGCGCCCCTGCCGCGACCAGCGGTCGCGTCAGCGCGCCGTCGCCGGCGCCGAGGTCGAGCACCAGGTCGCCCGGACGGACCGGGCTCGACTCGACGATGCTCTCGGCCCACTCAGACCGGAGCGGGTGCCATCCCCACCGTGCCCCGGGCCGCTTCCCGGACACGACGCACCATCAGCATGAAAGTCGCCATGTCCTGGACGTTACGAAGGGTGTCCAGGGTTTTGCACCATCATGGGGGCACGACACGGCGTGGTGCCGACGTGGCGCTCATGGGAGCGGCCGCAGGTCAGGGAGGTATCGATGTCCGCAGCCGAGCGCAGGGCCGGCTATCTCGACGAGCTCGGGAGCCTGCTGCAGCAGCTGACGCCCGTGGAGCGGATCGGGGTCGTCGACGCCGTCCGGACCCGTATCGACGCGGACTTCCATGCGCTGGGGCACGAGCCGACGGACGCCGACGCCGTCCGGATCCTCGACGAGATCGGCTCACCCGGCGAGGTGGCCGATCGCGCGATCGCGGGCGAACCGGCGCTGCCGGCGGCCGTGGCGCCGGAGCCGACCCCGCCCGCTCCGTCGTCCACCCCCACGACCCCGACCACCCCCAGGGAGCCGCGCGAGCGCGCGACGCTCGCGCAGATCCCCGCCATGGAGTGGCCCGAGGACGCCCCGCCGCGCCCGGGGTTGACGCGCGTCTGGCTGCCGCTCGTGGCGGTCGCCGGCATCCTGTTCGGCTCGTTCTTCCTGCTGTTCCTCATACCGGCGGTGCTGCTCGGGCTCGGGATCTGGGTGCTCTGGGCGTCGCCCCTGTGGACCTCGCGCGAGAAGCTGATCGGCTCGATCGTGCCCCCGATCTTCATCGGGTCGTTCCTGCCGGTGTCGGCGCTGGTGTTCGGCAGCGACGGCGTCCCGATCCCGTTCCTGCTCATCCCGCTGATCGGGCTCGGCACGCTGGCCTGGGTCGGCCGGCGGGGCTTCAAGGCCGCCCGCGAGATCGACACGCAGTTCCCCAAGCCCGCCCGCCGCTGACGGAGGCTCAGCGCGGCGGCAACGGCCGACCGGCGCGGAACTCCTCGACCAGGTGCGAGACGACGTGGTCGAGCTGACCGCCGTTCCGGGCCGCGACCTCACGCTGGCGCTGGTACGACGCCCCGAGGGCCGCGAACCCGAGCACACCCTCGAGCTCGTCGCTGCAGCCGAGATCGGCGGCGACCGGCCGCAGCTGCTCGACCAGGACCGCCAGGGCGTCCGTGACCAGCGCCTCGTCGCCCGCCTCGTCGAGGATGACGATCGCCTCCATCCCGTACCGGGCCGCGCGCCACTTGTTCTCGGACAGGAACCACGGGGTGATCGTCGGCAGCGTCTCGCCCGCGTCGAGGCGACGCGAGAGCCATTCGACGAGGCAGTGCACGAGCGCCACGAGTGAGGCGAGCTCGGCACGGTTCGTGACGCCGTCGAAGATTCGCATCTCGATCGTGCCGAACGCGAGCGACGGGCGGATGTCCCAGCGGATCTCGTCGAAGGAGTCGATGACACCGGTGTGCAGCATGTCGCCGACGTACCGCTCGAGCTCGGCCCAGGTGCGGATCTCGGTGAACGGCAGCCCCGCCGTCGGCAGCTGCTGGAACAGCAGTGCCCGGTTGGAGGCGTAGGAGGTGTCGCGCCCGTCCCAGTACGGCGAGCTGCACGAGAGCGCGAGCAGGTGCGGGTAGTAGGTGAGCAGCGCGCCGAGGATCGGCAGCACCTTCGCGCGGTCCTCGATCCCGACGTGCACGTGGACGCCGTAGATGAGCATCTGCCGCCCCCACCACTGGGTGCGGTCGATCAGGGTGGCGTACCGCGCCTTGTTCGTGACCCTCTGGTTCGCCCAGTGCCCGAACGGGTGCGTGCCGGCGCACATCAGCTCGACACGCAGCGGGTCGGTGACCTCGCGCACGAGTGCGACCGAGCGCTCGAGATCGGCCATCGCCTCCGGGACCGTGCGGCAGACGCCGGTCACCAGCTCGACGGTGTTGAGCAGCAGCTCCTGACGGATGGTCGGGTGCTGGGAGCCGTCGGACGGTGCGACGGCGTCGAGCACCGTCTGCGCCACCTGGCGCAGGTCGCCGGTGTCGGCGTCGACGAGGGCCAGCTCCCACTCGACCCCGAGGGTCGACCGGGCGGAGGGCGCGAAGTCCAGTCTCACGGGGCTCAGTGTGTCGCCCCCGGGCCGGTCGCGTGCGCGACCGGCTCGCCGGTTCGACCCGTGAGCGCGCGTGTGCCGCCTGCTGGGCGAGCGCGGAGGTGCCGTGGCGTCGATACTGCGGGTATGCCCGCCGACGTGTCCGAGCCGTTCCGCCTGCTGTCGACCCACGTCTTCGGGGACGTGTCGGTCCGGTACCTCGTCGACGACGACGATCGCGTCACGCTCCGGCTCGTCCCGTTGTCGCGGACCGCCGACCTGCCGGTCCGCCGGACCCGCTCCCAGGGCAGCGACACGCTCGCCGCCGAGCCGCTGGTGCACCTGGCGATCGGGGGCGACCCGCAACCGGGAGGCTTCGCGGCGGGCCGCACGATGCGCTGGGCCCCGGCGGCGCTGGAGCTGCGCCTGCTCGATCAGGACGTCGTGGCGGGCGCCGTCGTGACGCGGCTCGCGAGCGACCGGGTCGAGGTCGAGCACCGGCTGGCGCCGGTGTCGGACGACGAGCCGCACACGCTCGCGCAGACGACGACCGTCACCAACACCTCGGGCGGTCCCGTGAGCCTGGAGCTGCTGACCTCGTTCTCGCTCGGCGGGCTCACCGCCTTCGCCGGCGACGACGGTCCGGGTCGGATGCGGGTGCACCGGTTCGCCTCGTCCTGGAGCGACGAGGCCCGCGCGGTCGACGACAGCGTCGAGCACCTCGGGCTCGAGCCCTCGTGGTCCTCGCTGGCGGCGGTCTCGGTGCGCTTCGGTCAGGTCGGCACCATGCCCGTGCGCGGCTGGCACCCCACGGTGGCGGTGTCCGACGACGTCGCCGGGGTGGTCTGGGGAGCCCGGCTCGGATGGGCGGGCAGCTGGCAGCTCGAGGTGGCGCGCCGGGATGACGACCTGGGCGTGTCCGGCGGTCTGGCCGACCGCGAGCTCGGGCACTGGCGCCGCACGCTGCAGCCCGGGGAGAGCCTCGTGGGACCGCCGGCCTGGCTGAGCGTCGCCGAGGACGTCGACGAGGTCTGGCACCGACTTCTGGCCGCCGACCGCGTCGCGGTGCAGGCCGCCCCCGCCGGTGAGGCCGACCTGCCCGTCGTCTTCAACGAGTGGTGCACCACCTGGGGCGAGCCGCAGCACGACCAGGTGGTCCGGATCGCCGACGCCGTCGCACCGCTGGGGGTGCGCTACCTGGTCATCGACGCGGGCTGGTACCGGCCCGACGACGGTGAGCACCCTTGGTACAGCTCTCACGGCGACTGGGTGCCGAGTGCGCGACTCTTCCCCGAGGGCATCGAGGCGACCGCGGCGGCGATCCGTGATCGTGGCCTGGTCCCGGGCCTGTGGTTCGAGCTGGAGGTCGTCGGCGTCCACGCGCGGGCGTTCGAGCAGACCGACCACCTGCTGCGGCGCGACGGCGCCCCGCTCACCACCGGGGTGCGTCGGTTCTGGGACCTGCAGGACCCGTGGGCGCACGCCTACCTGCGCGAACGGGTCCACGACCGCCTCCGCGACGCGGGGTTCGGCTATCTCAAGATCGACTACAACGAGAGCATCGGGATCGGCTGCGACCACCCGGACGGGATCGGTGAGGGGCTGCGGCAGCAGGTCCTCGGCGTGTACACGCTGGTCGAGAGCCTCGCCGCCGCCGTGCCCGGGCTCGTCGTCGAGAACTGCGCCTCGGGAGGGCACCGGCTCGAGCCGTCGATGCTGCACCGCACGGCCATGTCGTCCTTCTCCGACGCCCACGAGAGCGCCGACATCCCGTTGATAGCGGCGTCGCTGCACCGGCTCGTGCTCCCGCGGCAGTCGCAGGTGTGGGCGGTGCTGCACGCCTCGGACGACGACGACCGGCTCGTCTGGTCGCTCGCGGCCGGTTTCCTCGGGCGGTTGTGCCTGTCCGGCGACGTGCTCGACCTGTCACCGCAGCAGCTCGAGGTCGTCGCGACGGCGACCGGCCTGTACCGCTCGGTCGCGCACCTGATCCGCGACGGCCGCAGCCAGCGGCTCGACGCCACCGGTCCCAGCCGCCGGCACCCGACCGGCTGGCAGGCGGTGACCTACCGGCACGGCGAGGAGGCGCTCGTCGTCGTTCACGCGTTCGCGGACGCGCCCGACCTGCTCGAGGTCCCGTTGCCGGCGGGGGACTGGGAGGTCGACGGCCGGCTGGTGAACGCCATGGGGGTCGAGCCCGGCGTCGGAGCGCTGCGACTGCGAGCCGTCACCCCCTTCTCCGCAGCGGTCGTCCGGCTGCGGCGGATCGCGACCGGCAACCACACGCCGCCGGGCTGATCGGCGCCGGCGGTCAGCGCAGCGGCTGCACCACGAGGACGCTCTGCTGGCCGTCGAGCCGGGTGAGCACGATCGTGGCCTCGGCGTCGCCCTTGAGGGCCAGCTGCGTGCGCAGCTGGTCGGGCACGACGGCGGTGCCGCGCTTCTTGATCGTCAGTCGCCCCACACCTCGCGCTCGCAGATAGGCACGCAGGCGCTTGAGGCCGAACGGGAAGGAGTCGAGCACCCGGTAGCCGGTCGCGAAGGGCGTGCGGCGCTCCGCCGTCGTCGTGACGTACGCGATCGAGGGGTCGACGAGGGTGCCGTCGAGTTCGTCTGCGACACGCGCGACGAGGCCGGCGCGGATGACGGCGCCGTCGGGCTCGTAGAGATACCCGCGCAGCGGGCCGGACCCGGCACGCGACGCCGCGGCGTCGGCGTCACCGGGCTGGCGGAGCAGGTGGGCGCCGTCCGTGCCGAGCAGCAACGCGCTCCGGCCCGAACCCTCCGGGGCGAGCGGGCCGAACCACAGGCCCGCCTCGACCACACCGCCGTCGACGCTGACCCACTGGGCGTCGGTCTCGCTCGGCAGCGCCCGGTAGGGGATGCCGGGGCCGACCTTGAGCCCGAGCGCCGGGACGCGTTCGCGCAGCGCCAGCAGGGTGTCGAGGTCGGGGGAGTAGGCGCGCGGGTCGAACACCCGGGTACCCGCGCGGGTGCGGCGTGCGGGATCGGCGAAGACGCCGTCGATGCCCGCGAGATCGACCTCGAGGGCGTCGCCGTGACGCACGGTGACGTTGTCGAGGTTGCGCAGGTTCACGGTGGCGACGGCGGCCGTGACCTCGTCGCGCTCCACGGCGAGGACGCCGACGCCGAGCCCGCCGAGCGCGAGCGCGTCGCTGCCGATGCCGCACCCGAGGTCGGCGACCGTGCCGATGCCGGCCGCGGCGTACCGCTGCGCGTGCCGGGCGGCGACCTCGAGGCGGGTGGCCTGCTCGAGGCCCTCGGGGGTGAAGATCATGTCGTCCGCGAACGCGCCGAACTTGGCGCGCGCCTTCGTGCGCAGCCGGCTCTGGGTCAGCGCCGCCGACACCAGGTCGGGGTCGACACCCCGCGCGCGCAGGCCCGTCGCGAGCTGCAGCGACGTCGTCTCGTCGTACGGCGGCATGGACGCGAGCAGGCTCCAGCCCTGCGGGGTCAGGAGAGGCTCGATGGCGCGGCGGTCCACGGCCCACGATCCTGCCAGGTCGTGGAACCGACGGATCGCCCGGCACTGTGGGCGCGGAAACCGTGGCGAACCGGGCAGCGCGCAGCGGGACGCGTCGTTACGACTGCGTAACGACTGCGCAGGTCGGGGCTGTCGGCCTCCAGCGCGGTGTTAGGTTTCGGCGCACACCATCCCGCTCGGGTGCAGCTGCCCGACCCACCTCCACGGAGGAACTGAATGTCTCGATCCACTCTTGCGTGGCGGAGCGCGGCTCTGCTGGCCGCTTCCGGCATCGCGCTCGCAGCCTGTGGCACCACCGGCGGCGACGGCGACGCGACCGGCGACGGCGGCGGCGGTGAGGGCGGCGGCGACTGCGCCGCGACCGTCGCCTTCCTCGGCCCGACCACGGGCGACGCCGCGAACCTCGGCATCAACATCGTCAACGGCGCCAAGCTCGCCCTCGACGAGTACGAGGGCGACTGCGACGTGACGTTGCAGGAGTTCGACTCCCAGGGCGACCCGACGCAGGCGAGCCCGCTGGCGACCGAGATCATCGGCGACGACTCCATCATCGGTGTCCTCGGCCCCACCTTCTCCGGTGAGTCCGACGCGACGGGCCCGGCGTTCGCCGAGGCCGGTCTGGTCACCGTCTCCGGCTCGGCGACCAACCCGGCGCTGACGACCAACGGCTGGGAGACCTTCCACCGCATCATCGGCACCGACGCCGCGCAGGCTCCGGCCGACGCCGCGCTGCTGACCGGTGAGCTCGGCGCCTCGCAGGTCTTCGTGATCGACGACGCCTCCGAGTACGGCGCGGGCCTCGCCGCCGGCGTCGAGGAGGGCCTCGGCGACGCGGTGGCCGGCACCGAGACCATCCAGGTCGGCGACCGAGACTTCAACGCCGTCGTCACCCGCGTGGTCGACTCCGGCGCCGACGCCGTGTTCTTCGGCGGCTACTACACCGAGGCCGGTCTCCTCGTGAACCAGCTCCGTGGTGGCGGCTTCGACGGTCCGTTCGTCGCCGGCGACGGCGTGCTCGACCCCGGCTACATCGAGGCGTCGGGTGGCACGTCGGCCGACAACTCCTTCCTCACCTGCCCCTGCGGCCCGCCCACGCCGGAGTTCGCCGAGGCCTACGAGGCGCTGTCCGGCCAGGCTCCCGGCACGTACTCCGCCGAGGGCTACGACGTGATGAACATGTACCTGCAGGGTCTCGACGCCGGCAACACCGACCGCGCGTCGATGCTCGAGTTCATCAACACCTACGACGCCGAGGGGATCACCAAGCAGATCACCTTCGACGAGAACGGCGACATCGCCGAGGTGACCGTCTACTCCTACCCGGTCGAGAACGGGGAGCTCGACCTGAGCAAGGGCACGCCGATCGAGCAGTGATCCGGCAGGATCACCTCAGTTGATCGACACGATGCGGCCGGGGGGCCACGCCTCCCGGCCGCATCGCGTCCCGACGACGGACACGCGGGAGCACCTGTGCACGAACTGATCGACAACCTGCAGTTCCTGGGCAACAACATCGTCTCGCTGACGGTGGGCGGCCTGGTGTTCGGCGCGATCTACGCGCTGATCGCCCTCGGGTACACGATGGTCTACGGCGTGCTGCAGCTCATCAACTTCGCGCACTCCGAGGTGTTCATGTACGGCACCTTCGCGACCCTGTGGACGCTGTACTTCCTCCAGGCAGGTCCGGACACCACCGGCTGGACGTTGATCCTCTACCTCGCCCTGGCGCTGCTGATGGCGATGGCGATGTCAGCCTTGGTCGCCCTGGCGCTGGAACGTCTGGCCTACCGGCCGTTGCTCAAACGTGGTGCGCCCCGGCTCATCGCCCTGATCTCCGCGATCGGGCTCTCGTTCGTGCTCGCCGAGCTCATGGGTCTACGCGGTCAGCTCGCCGGCTTCGTCGGCCTGGACGGGCCGCTCGCCCAGTACGTCTCTGGCTCGCGCGACACACGCGGCATGCCCGTGACGCTCCCGAACGACGTGCTCTTCAACCTTGCTGGTTACAACGTGCGCCCGGTCGACCTCGTCGTCCTCATCACGGCGATCGGCATGATGGTCGCCGTCGACCAGTTCGTCCGGAGGTCGCGCCTCGGCCGCGGTATCCGCGCGGTCGCGCAGGACCAGGAGTCGGCGGCCCTCATGGGCGTCAACTCGACCAAGGTCATCCAGCTCACGTTCCTCATCGGCGGGCTGATGGCCGGTGCGGCGGCCTTCCTCTACATGCTGGACATCCAGGCCACACGCTTCAACGCCGGCTTCATCCTCGGGGTCAAGGCGTTCACCGCGGCCGTCATGGGCGGCATCGGCAACCTCCGCGGCGCGTTGCTCGGCGGATTCGTCCTCGGGGTCGCCGAGGCGTGGGGCGCCGCGATCTTCGGGCAGGACTGGAAGGACGTCGTGGCGTTCGTGCTGCTGGTCGTGATCCTGCTGTTCCGACCCAGCGGACTGCTGGGCGAGGCGTTGGGGAGGGCGCGGGCATGAGCACCTCGGAGACCACCACGGACGCGGTCGAACCTGCACGTCGGCGCAGCGACTCGCGGCGCAGCGGGTCGGCCTGGGAGCGAGTCCGTGAGCGCACGAGCCGCGGTCCGATCAAGGTCGCGCTGACCGCTCTCGTGATCCTGCTCTTCTACGCGCTGCCGATCATCGAGCCCCCCTTCATCTCGACCTCGGGCACCGACTTCGGTGGCGTGCTCTTCGTCGTCGCGCTGTACGTACTGGTCGCCGTCGGGCTCAACGTCGTCATCGGCTACGCCGGTCTGCTCGACCTCGGCTACGTCGGCTTCTACGCGATCGGCGCCTACGTCGCCGGCGTCGTGATGGCGCAGCACGCCAGCCTGCCGTGGCTGCTCAGCCTCCCGCTGTCGGTGGTCATCACCATGGTGGCCGGCATCCTGCTCGGGTGGCCGACCCTGCGCGTGCGCGGTGACTACCTCGCGATCGTGACCCTCGGGTTCGGCGAGATCGTGCGTCTGACGCTCGTCAACAGCGAGTGGCTGGGTGCCTCGCGCGGGATCAGCGCGGTCCCGGCGCCGCCGAGCCTGGAGCTGTTCGAGATCCCGCACCTGGACTGGTCGAGCGGCGTGCCGCTCATCGACCTGGGCGACACCACGACGTTCATCAGGTTCGGCGTCATCGACGCGATCCCGTACTACTGGCTCGCCCTCACGGCCGTGCTCATCGTGCTGGCCGCGGACATCCTCATCAAGTCCAGCAGGGTCGGCCGGGCCTGGGAGGCGACCCGCGAGGACGAGGACGTCGCCGAGATGATGGGCGTCCCGACCTTCCGGTTCAAGCTGCTCGCGTTCGCGACCGGCGCTTTCGTCGGTGGCATCGCCGGCAACCTGTTCGCCACCAAGCAGGGGTTCATCAACCCGCAGTCGTTCCCCCTGCTGCTCTCCATCCTGTTCGTCGCCGCGGTCGTCATCGGCGGTCAGGGCAACCGGTGGGGCGCGGTCATCGGGGCGGTCGTGGTGGCCTACCTGCCCGAGCGGTTCCGGGCCTTCGAGGACTGGCGCCTGCTGGTCTTCGGCATCGCCCTGGTGCTGCTGGCGATCTACCGGCCCCAGGGTCTGCTGCCCCCGCGTCGGGCGCGCCGCGCGAAGAAGATGCAGGAGGAGATCTCCGAGCTGGAAGAAGGCGACGACGACCGTCCGCCGACCGACGAGCCGAGCGTGGAGGCCGCACGTGGCTGAGCGACCGAACGACCCTGTCGAGGACGAGGCGACGACATCCGTCGGAGCCGGCACCGCCGTCGACGTGACGATCAGCGAGGAGGCGGCCGCGACGCCGTCGGGCTGGACGCCGGACCAACCGCTGCTCCAGGTCGACAACGTCACGCTACGGTTCGGCGGCGTCACCGCGCTGAACGAGGTGAGCTTCGAGATCCGGCAGGGCGAGATCCTCGGGCTGATCGGGCCGAACGGCGCCGGCAAGACCACCTGCTTCAACGTCACGACCGGTGTGTACAAGCCGACCTCGGGCCAGGTGCTCTTCCAGGGGCAGTCGCTCGCGGGGCGCAAGCGGTTCCAGATCACCAAGCTCGGCATCGCGCGCACGTTCCAGAACATCCGCCTCTTCAAGTCGATGACCGTGCTCGAGAACGTCATGGTCGGCGCCGACGCCCGGCACTCGACCGGCATGCTCTCGGCGCTGTTCCGGCTGCCGCGGCACCGTCAGGAGGAGGCTGCGGGGCGCGAGCGGGCCCTGGCGCTGCTGACGTTCGTCGGCGTCACCGCCGACCCGCACGAGCTCGCGGGCAACCTCTCCTACGGTGACCAGCGCCGTCTGGAGATCGCTCGCGCGCTCGCCACGGAGCCGCAGCTGCTGTGCCTGGACGAGCCTGCGGCCGGGTTCAACCCGACCGAGAAGGTCCGGCTGATGGAGCTGATCCGCAAGATCCGCGACCAGGGGTACACGGTGCTGCTGATCGAGCACGACATGCGACTCGTGATGGGTGTGACCGACAGGATCGTCGTGCTGGAGTTCGGCCAGAAGATCGCCGACGGCAGCCCGGAGGAGATCCAGAACGACCCGGCCGTCATCGCGGCGTACCTGGGGGTCGAGGAGGACGACGTCGACGCGATCGGGGAGGTGGGTGGCGATGCTTCTTGAGGTCGAGGGCCTGTCCGTCAACTACGGGCACATCGAGGCCATCCGGGACATCTCGTTCACGGTCGAGGAGGGCACGATCGTCAGCCTCATCGGCGCCAACGGCGCGGGGAAGACGACGACGCTCAAGACGATCTCCGGGCTCCGCAAGGTGCGTGCCGGCACGATCCGGTTCGACGGGCAGGACATCGCCAAGGTGCCCCCGCACGACCGGGTGACCCTCGGCATCGGTCAGTCGCCCGAGGGCCGCGGGATCTTCCCGGGGATGACGGTCCGCGAGAACCTCGAGATGGGCGCGTACGCGCGCAAGGACCGTTCGCCTGCGGCCCTGGCGCCGGACTTCGAGCGGGCGCTCGAGCTGTTCCCGCGGCTCGGCGAGCGGCTGACGCAGTCCGCGGGCACGCTGTCGGGAGGCGAGCAGCAGATGCTCGCGATCGGGCGCGCCCTGATGGCCCGCCCCCGGCTGCTGCTGCTCGACGAGCCGTCGATGGGCCTCGCGCCCAAGCTGATCCAGCAGATCTTCGAGATCGTCGACGAGATCAAGGAGCAGGGTGTGACCGTGCTGCTCGTCGAGCAGAACGCGGCCCAGGCGCTCAAGCGCGCCGACACCGCGCACCTGCTCGAGACGGGCGAGATCGTCCGCTCGGGCACGGGCGCCGACCTCGCCGCCGACCCGGCCGTCCGTGCGGCGTACCTCGGCGGCGACGTCTGAGGTGCGTCACTCCTTGACCGTCGCCGGAGCGCCGAGAGGGAACGACAACGCCCGCAGGGAACGGTGCACCGATCCCCCCGGGCGCGGTCGTTCCCGCTCGACGGCGGGACGCCGACGGCGGATGGGCAGTTCCGTACGTGCCGACGGCGGGGCGAGCCGCTACCGTCGCTCCTCGTGACCCACGACAACGGCGGCGCCCAGCCGCAGCACGGCCAGCCGCAGTACGGCGAGCCCCAGCAGTACGGTCAGCCGGCCGCGCAGCCGCAGTACGGCCAGCCGCAGCCGCAGCACGGTCAGGCCCAGCAGTACGGCCAGGCGCAGTACGGTCAGACGGCTCCGGTGCAGGACGCCCCGCGCGAGCAGACCCTGGCGGGCGGCTACGGCGCGCCGGCGACCGTGACCTACGCGGCTCAGCAGTCGTGGCAGGGGTACGGGGCCTACCAGCCGGCGGCGGTGCAGGTGTCGGCGCCCGCAGCGCAGATGGCAGCGCCCGGGCAGCTCCCGTGGGGGGTCCGGACCAAGCGCCCTGTGGTGCTCGAGATCCTCGTCGTCGTCTTCGGCGGCCTGCTCGCCTCGGCCTTCCTCGTGCTGATGGCGTTCGTCACGAGCGGGACCACCGTCGTCGTCGCCGTGCTGCTGGCGCTCGTGCCGCTCGCGACGCTCGTGCTCGCGATCCTGTGGATCGACCGGTGGGAGCCGGAACCGAGGTTCCTGCTCATCGCCGCGTTCCTGTGGGGAGGCGGTGTCGCCGTGGCGGTGGCGAGCCTGCTCAACAGCGTCGTCGGCGTCGCGCTCGGCTCGGCGCTCGCACCCTCGATGGACCCCGTGATCATGCCCGCCGTGTTCGGCGCCCCGGTCGTCGAGGAGGCGATGAAGGGCCTCGGGATCCTGCTGATCTTCCTCATCCGCCGTCGCGAGTTCAACGGCCCGGTCGACGGCGTCGTGTACGCCGCGGTCGTCGCGACCGGCTTCGCGATCGTCGAGGACGTGCAGTACTTCGCGCTCAACGACGACGCCCTCGGCTTCGTGTTCGTCATGCGTGCGATCCTCAGCCCCTTCGGGCACCTCATCTACTCGCTGCCGATGGGTCTCGCGCTCGGCTTCGCCTCGCGCATGCGCTCGCGGGCGGCGTGGGTGTGGATGTTCCCGATCGGGTACCTGATGGGCGTCGGGCTGCACGCGGCGTGGAACGGCGCGGCCAGCCACGCGTCGACCCTCGGCGGCATCGTCCTGCTGTTCGTGCTCCTCAACTGGGTGCCGCTCGCGCTGTTCACCGCCCTCGTCGTCTGGTTGCGCCGTCGCGAGGCCACCGTCATCGCGATGCGTCTGCGTGACTACGTGCCCAGCGGATGGATCAGCGAGATCGAGGTGAGCAACCTGTCGTCGATGCGCGCCAACCGCGCGGCGCGCGCGTGGGCGAAGCGGTTCGGACCCCAGGTCCACAAGGCGATGCGCGACTACCAGCGCTCCGCCGTCGGCCTCGCGTACGCGAGGCAGGATCTCTACACCGGGCACGCGGGGAACCGCGCCAGGGTCGACGAGATGCAGATGTTGACCAGGATGGCGCAGGCGCGGTCGCAGGTGATGGCGGCGACGGCGCCCCGCCCCGCCTACTGACCCCGACAGGGAACGATCGCGCCGAGGGGGCACGGTGCACCGAGCCCCCTCGGCGCGATCGGTACCCGG